>CAYYNA010000016.1:0-24728 GCA_964472815.1 uncultured Roseivirgaceae bacterium | reverse complement strand
GAGCATTCAGGTCCAGAGGCAGCTTTTGCCACACTTTTTAAAGATCAGAACCTGATCATTTGCGAGAAGGATCTAACCAATGAGTTATTAGCAGAAGATTTCTTGAACGTTGCAAAAAGTGCAGGTTTCTACTTCTCCTTCATGAGCTCCGAAGAACATGACCGGCATTTGGCTTATATCTCTCATTTGAGCCATATTAGCTCATACGTGCTCAGCAATACAGTTCTGCAAAAGGAAAAAGATGGCGAGGTAATTCTTGATTTGGCAGGTTCTGGGTTTGAGTCAACCGTTCGATTGGCTAAAAGCTCGCCCCAAATGTGGAGCTCAATTTTTAGGGAAAACAAACGGATGGTGTTGGATAGTATCAAAGCTTATCAGGGAGAGCTTGATGAACTACGAAAGATGATAGAGGCAGAAGATGTAAAGGGCGTCAGCCATTACCTAGAGGAAGGCAGGAAGATCAGAAAAATATTGAAGTAATTTAAAAGCTTTACTTCTTTTTCTTCGTTTCCTGTGTCACTTGACGAGAATAAAAAATCCTACCAAATTATGACTAAACTGATTAAAAGTCTACTGCTCCTAGCAGTAGCAATTTCTGCCTTAACCCTAGTATCATGTTCAGAAGATGACGATGATGGACCAAGTGGTGTTTCGGGGACGCTAGTAGGTTCTTGGGAATCTGCCTCTGTAACAATCGATGAGATCACTGTCAACGGACAAGACTTGGTTGCATACCTACAAGGAATAGGGTTTCCACAAGAACTAATTGATTTCTTTGAAGCGGGGCTAGCGGAAGGAACTGAGGAATCCTTTGCTATTGACCTAGAATTCAGGGCTGATGGTACTTACACCGCTACTGATGAAACAGGAAGTGAGAATGGTACTTGGGAGCTGACAAACGGAGATACGGTGATTCTCTTTGATAAGGGAACTGAAAATGAGTTCGAAATGACGATTGTTTCTCTTACCGATACAAGGTTTGAAGGGTCTGTCATGGATGTAGATAACTCTGAGGATATTGATGAGGATGGCACAAACGATGAGTTAAGTATCTCTCTCACGTTGGTCCTAACAAAGAGCTAAGATTTAGGTGACTACAAAAAAAAGGGGCTTTCAGCCCCTTTTTTATTTTCAGTTTCGTCCAATCAGACTTTTTCGATAACGATAGCTGAAGCTCCACCACCGCCGTTGCAAATACCAGCACAACCAATTTTACCTCCTTTTTGACTTAGCACAGAAGTGAGTGTGGTAATGATTCTAGCTCCGGAAGTTCCTAGCGGGTGGCCGAGTGCTACAGCGCCACCGAATACGTTTAGTTTCTCTGGATCCAAGTTGAGTTTTTCCTGGTTGGCAATTGCCACTGCAGAAAATGCTTCATTTACTTCCCAATAATCCACTTCAGACTGATCAACACCAGCGTGGGCCAACGCTTTTGGAATAGCTAATGAGGGCGCAGTGGTAAACCATAGTGCTTCTTGTGCAGCATCCCCGAAACCTCTGATTTTTGCAATGAGCCTTAATCCAAGTTCTTCGGCTTTTTCCTTGCTAACCAAAACGAGAGCAGATGCCCCATCATTGATGGTGGAGGCATTAGCGGCGGTCACAGTACCTTGCTTATCGAAAACGGGACGTAGTGCCGGTATTTTGTCGAAATTGACATTTCGGAATTCCTCGTCTTCATCCATCACGACAGGATCACCTTTCCGCTGCGGGATTTCAACTGGAACGATTTCGTCCTTAAAGTTTCCTGCTTCTGTGGATGCAGCCGATCTCTTGTAGGAGTTGATTGCATACTCGTCCTGGGCTTCTCGAGAAATGTTCATTTCTTTCGCGGTGTTCTCAGCACAATTACCCATTGGGAACTCATTGTATACTTCCCACAAACCATCGTGCATTAATCCATCGATCATTTGCCCGTGTCCATACTTGTAGCCAAAACGTGCCTTCGGCACATAGAAAGGGACGTTACTCATGCTTTCCATTCCACCGGCAATCACCAAGTCATTGATGCCTAGCATGATGGACTGTGCACCAAACATAACAGATTTCATTCCTGAGGAACATACTTTGTTGATGGTAGTGCAAGGTGTGTTTTCATGAACACCGGCTCCTAACGCAGCTTGCCTTGCGGGTGCCTGTCCCAGATTGGCAGAAAGCACATTTCCCATAAATACTTCTTGTACTTCCTTGGCATCAACTCCGGCTTTTTCGAGAGCGCCTTTGATTGCAAAAGTACCAAGCTCAGTTGCTGAAAAACCAGCGAGTTTACCTCCAAAACTTCCGATCGGAGTTCTTACTGCAGAGGCTATGTAAACTTCTTTCATTTATTACTTTGGGTTTGTTGTTTACGTATTAATCAAAAAAAAGTCCCGATGGTTCTATCGGGACAGCAAAGTTCTTAAAATGGATCATTAAAACGTAATAAATCTATCACCAATCTGGTTTCCCGCTGGGTGGTCTTTTCGTTGCTTTTCGCTTTTGGTTTTGCAAGTATTTGATCTCACTCTGTCTCATGGCTTCTAGAAGCTGACGAGCTTTTTCCTCACTAATTCCCATTTCTTCCAGCTTCTCTTTAGTCATCTCCTCTTGTGATTTTTCCTGCTCTTGTTCCTCTTGCTGCCCCTCTTTTTGTTCTTGCTCTTTCTGCTCCTGTTCCTTTTTCTCTTGATCTGATTGCTCCTGATTTTCTCCCTGCTGGTCTTCTTGCTCTTGTTCTCCGTCTTTGTTCTGATCTTGATTCTCCTGATCCTTGTTCTCTTGTTCTTCGTTTTTCTCCTCGTTCTGGTCCTGGTTCTGTTTATCCTGATTTTCTTGTTCCTGCTTCTGTTGCTCCTCTAGCAGCTTTTTTACCACTTCGTAATCATACACCGCATCCCTGTTGGAAGGATCTGCTTTAATTGCTGACTTCAGTTGCTGTAAGGATTCTTCCAATTTTCCAGCATCCTTACTCATCACACCCATTTGCTGATAAGCGATCGATCTTAGTCTCTTGTCGCTGGATGCACCCACTCTTCCATAGTTGAGTTTTGCTCCCGTTGTATCACCTAACTGGTAGTATGCATGACCTAAATTGAGCTTAATGAGGTCATCATCCACCCCTAGAGAATCTGCAAGAAAACCATATTTTGAAACAGCTAATTCATAATCTCCATTCAGAAATGCTGCCTCTGCCTCTTTTTTCAAAGAATTGATTTTAGCGATTTCTTTTGGGTCGTTGCTAAGGAGGGCAACCAATATCAAAACTAGTATTCTCATAACTTGATCAGTCTCACACTAAATAGTACATCTAAGGCCATTAGTATCAAAGCAGCACTCAAAAAATAGAAGTATCGGTTTTGCGTTGAATCTACCTTTTTCGCCTCCCTGAGCTCTCCTTCTACACGGTTGATTGCGCTTATTAAACGCTCCGTGTCATTTCTTGATTCGTTTATTTCAAAATATTCTCCACCAGTATCATCTGCCAGGTCTTCGAGCGAGTTTGAATTAAGTTTAGACACCACTTCATTTCCGTTGCGGTCTTTCTTGAAACCCGTCCGAATAGGGATTTTGCTGCCTGTCTTGGTTCCAACTCCAAGTGTAAACAGTGAGATGCTTTCATCTTCTAGGTCTTGGGCCACACTTGCGGTGTTGTCTCCAAAATCTTCTCCATCACTGATTAAGATCACGATCTTGGCTTTTGATCTGGTAATGATGGTATCATCATCAATTAGCTTATCCAATGCCATCTCCAACGGAGGGCCAAAGTCTGTTCCGTAATTGGGGACCATCTCGGTGTTTAATGTCTGAATGAACAGGTTCAGCGCATTGTTATCGTAAGTCAAGGGACACTGCAGATAAGCCTCGCTACTAAACATGATCAATCCGATCCGATCTGAATTGAAGGCTTCCACGATATTCTTCAACTCGAACTTGACTTTGGCCAAGCGAGAGGGCTGCACATCCATGCCATTCATAGATTGGCTTAGATCGATGCAGACAAAAATGTCTTTGCCTACGGTCTTGATTTCTCGAGAAGTGTCTCCGAAGCTCGGACCAAGCAATGCAACAACAATTAAGAAGAAATACAGTGACCTGACAAATGTCTTAATAAATACCCTTCGGAAGGGGAGGCCAAGCCTTTTTGTAGACCTTATGACTCTTACTAGGAAGAGTACGTAGAGGAGGCAGAATATTCCTGCAATTGCAATTTCAAATACACCTACTGTATTAACCCATTTCATTTCGGTCGGCAAATCTAACCTATAGGTTTATAAGCTATATCGGTTTTTTATGGATTAACATTTTTTAAGGATGAGCAGTATTTTGAACGAATCAGCGATAAAAAAATCACGAGTACGTCTTGCGGTATTCCAGCGGTGACTTCTTCATAATCCGCTTAAAGATTCTGTTGAAGTTGGATATGTTGTTGAAGCCTGAAGAAAAGCAGATCTCTGATACGTACTTGTCTGAGTTTACCAGCAATCGTCCTGCATGACTTACCCTAGCTTCAAGGATCAGATCATAAAAGGTTTTGCGGGTCATATTTTTTACAAACTTGCAAAAGGAGCTACTTGTCATGTTTAACTCTGCTGCCAGCTCAGCTTGCGAAACATCGGGATTCTTGAAATTACTGAGAATGTAGGCATACACCTGATCCATCCTTTTTGACATCTTCAAATTGCCCTTCGATTCTTCGTCGTAGCTAGATAGGTATCTGAAGTTCTTATCGTGCGCTAGCATTCCCAGCAACGAGAGAAAATGCATCAACCGTTCAAATTTTTGTGAAGACTCGATTCGTCGTATTCTTCTCTTCGCAGATTCGATCACCTCTCTGCTGAAGGTAATTCCTCGCTTACTACGTTCCAGCATAAGCTGCACTTCAGACATCTCTGATTTGCTCCAAACACCCTCGCCTAGGAAGTTTCTTTCGAAATTGATGACAGTCTGTTCCGTATGCTCGTCCGTTATCCAGCAGTGCGGGGTATTCTCACCTATTAGGACCAGGTCCACCGGAGCATATGGTTCAGAATTGTATCCGACAAATCGTTGGCCACTACTAACGGTCGTCAGCGTAATCTCGAATCCCGAATGGTAATGCCATACGCCCATCGTACTCATATTGTCTCTTTTCTCTCTGATCACTCGCTTGATTGCAAAAGAATGATCGGCACTTTCTGTCCAGTGTTCTATGTATGGTTTCAATGGATTCTTCTTTGTTGGCGCTGATATAAAATTGTCATCATTTGGATATTTCAGATCAAAATGGTGTCATAAATGACAAATTAGTACAACATATGGAAAAAATGAAATAATGGAGCAATTGAAATAATGGCAACATTTGTTTGCTCAAACTGGCTCTTATTAAAATATTTTTTCAAAAAAGCGATTGCTTTTGAAGTTTTATTAAACACGAAACCTATGAAACGTCTTTACAACATGAAATTGATTTTTGCCATTCCTCTTTTGGCATTTTCAAGTGTACTATTTGCTCAAAGAGGAACAGTTTCTGGTCAGGTTACTGATGCTGGAACATCGGAAGGATTGATCGGAGTACAAGTCTATATTCCTTCGTTAGCAACAGGAGCGGTTACTGATATCGAGGGAAACTACAGCATAGATCTTCCCAATGGGAGTTACCTTATCAAAGTATCCTACATTGGTTACTCTACCATTGAGCAGACCATCGAAGTATCAGATCAGGCAATATCACTCAATTTTGATTTGGTAGAAGATCTGTTCGCACTAGATGCCGTAGTTGTCACTGGTACTTTTGCTGAAAGGTCTTTGTTTGACTCACCACAATCATTAACCAGGGTTGATGCCAATCAATTGGCAACATTAACAGCAAACAGTCAGGCTGATATCTTACGAACTGTTCCTGGCATCCATGCAGAAGGTGGTGGGGGTGAAGTAGCCTCAAATGTATTTGTGAGAGGTCTTCCTTCAGGAGGCCAGTATCAATTCACACCGCTTCAGGTAGATGGGCTTCCCGTACTAAGTGCATTCGGATTGAATTCCTCCGCACATGATGTGTACTTTAGAAACGACATAGGAATAGAAAACCTAGAATTTGTTAGGGGTGGGGTTTCTACGCTGTTTGGCGCTGGATCGGTTGCCGGTATTATTAACTACACAAGTGTTACTGGAGGTATTGATCCTCGAAATAAGATTGCCCTGGAGTGGGCCGAAGGAGGAAGAGCCAAGACCGAGTTCTTGACCTCAGGTCCGATAAATGATCGCACGTTTTACGCAGTTTCGGGTTTCTACCGATATGACGAAGGCCCCCTTGAAACCGGGCTAAATACAGAGGGCGTACAATTGAGAGGTAACCTAAAAACCATCTCAGAAGATGGCAATGGTTCTTTCAAGCTTTCAGCGCAGTACATCGATGATAATGTACAGTTCTACTTGCCATATCCGCTTCAAAACAATGATGGAGACTACAGCAGACCTACTGGCAATGACGGTGAGGAGGTTTTTACCATGCTTACCGGACAAGCAACAGAGTTCTCTTTTGATACTCCAAATGGAGTATTTGAGACGCCTATCGAGAACGGCGTGGCAACCAAGGGGGGCTATCTAATGCTAGATGTCCAAAGAGCCTTTGCAGACGATTGGTCCATTAGTGCTAAGGCAAAGTATGCAAACTATAGTCATCAATTTAACTTGTTCCTTGATGGTGATGGAATTCACAACGTTCCGGAAACACAGGATGGTTATCTGCTAGACAGAGGCTTACCACAAGCAGATAGTGCTTCATTTGTTTATGTCGATACGGGAGAAGAGTTGTCGTCTGGTGATTTACTCTTCGAAAATAGAGTGTTGGATAGAGACCGACCCATGCGTGAGGTGGTTAGCGAGATTAACCTTTCCAAAGAGATTGGCAACCATACACTGACATTCGGTACTTTCAACTCTTTTACAAAAGCGGAGGACAATAATTGGATCTGGAATTTCCTTGGCGACTTCAGCAATTCTCCTAGGGTAGTGGGTCTTACCTATACTGATCGTACCACTGGAAATACCGAAACTTATTCTACCGGTGGATTTATTTCTGGACGTCAGACTTCAAATCGTGAGCACGCTATGAGAAAAACTGCATTCTATTTTGCAGATCAAATAGTGACTGATCAATATAGCCTGGACTTTGGTGTGAGGTATGAGAATGCCAAGGGATTCATTACGAGAGAAACGGGCGTAGGATCAAACACTTTCCAAAAAGGAACGGTTGAGGCCTCTGATATAACCGTGGCTTTAGCGGGCTTATACAGAATATCAGATGCGACAAATGTTTACTTGAATGCTTCTACTGGATACTTCTTTCCTGAGATCAGGTCCGTTTCGTTTTCAAGCGCAGGAAGACCTCAGTCTTACGAGACAGAAAGAATTCTCCAAGCAGAAGGTGGTGTGAAGTACGGAACAAGTAATTTGTCTGCCAGCTTAGCGGCATACTTCGTGACACTCAAGGACAGAAGAACCGTTGATTTCATCAATGATGGAAGTGGGGGAGTTATCGAGAATGTGGAGAATCAAGATACGCGAACAGTTGGAATAGAGGCTAACGCAAGCTACTACGTCAGCAACGGATTAAACTTTTATGGAAACCTGACTTTGCAGCAGCACGAGCTTACAAAAAACGAGACAGATCCAACACTGGAAGGAAATTGGCTAAGAAGACAGCCTCGAGTAATGGGGATGATTGGTGCTTCCTATCAGGCTGGGCCGATTGATGCCAACGTATCAAACAATTTCATCGGTAAGAAATTTGCCAATACGTCAAATACGGTAGAGCTGGAAAGCTATGGTATCGTTCGATTAGACGCTGGATATACGCTTGATATTGGTCCTTCAGAGACACTCAGACTGGGAATATCCGTGTTCAACTTACTGGATACTGATGGAGTAACTGAGGGTTCGCCAAGACAAGGTGATGCTCAAATCGGTGGTGGAGGATTCTTCGTCGGCCGCCCAATTCTTCCAAGAAGAGTGTTTGGTAGAATTACATTCAATTTTTGATCTAATTTAGAAGCTAAGGTCGGGTTATATCGCTCGACCTTCTTTTTCTATCATGAAAAACCTAATCGAAAGCTGCGAGCAAACCTTGGAAGGCAATTGGAGAGATGGCTTCACGGTCCCCTCCAATAAATTGTACCCTTTTCAATGGGATTGGGATTCAGGCATAGTTTCAGTGGGGATGAGCCACCACAAGCTGGACTATGCTATAAGGGAAATTGAAACCTTGTTTTCCGGTCAGTGGGAAAATGGAATGATCCCCCATATTCTATTTCACAGCGAGAAAGAATATTCTTATTTCCCAAACTTTGATTTTTGGAACTCTAATGTCAACCCAGGAGCACCAAGTAGTCCTAAATCATCTGGAATCACTCAGCCAGCAGTTCATGGTTTTGTTCTAGAGCGACTTTTAGATATCCACAAGGATAGTAGCAACCTCATCCAATTTGCCAAAGAGATATTTCCAAAAATTCTCAAGTATCACAGCTATCTATACAAACATCGGGATCCAACAAATGAGGGTCTGATCTTTATGTATCACCCTTGGGAGTCAGGACGGGATAATTCACCTCTTTGGGATGGTTCTCTTGATCAAATTGAGATAAAGCCGGGGGAGCTTCCTGCATATCAGAGGCGAGATACGGAAATAGCAGACCCGTCCGAGCGACCCACTTCGTATCAGTATGATAGGTATGTTTATTTGCTAGAATTGGGGAAAAGACATCAATACGAAGGGGCTGGAATTTTCGAAGAAAGTCCATTTAAGATTCAGGATACATTGATGAATGCCATCTTGATTAAATCAAATCAAAGTTTGATGAATGTTGGCGAACGACTTAAGCTAGATACGAGTCAGCTTCAAGAATGGCAGTCTCAAAGCATCAAGGCGTTTGGAAAGTTCTGGAACGCGGAGATCGAGGCTTTTGCTCCCTATGACCTCAATAAGAGCGACCATATTGGCTACAAGGAAATCGGTGGATTGGTCTCTTTGATCGCTGGTGTTGCCTCTGATGATCAGGCACAAACGATGAATGCATACTTGATGGATCTTCATAACCGTAATTATTATTTGTGCCCAAGCTTTGATGTTGATAGCGAGTTATTTGATTCAAAAAGATATTGGAGAGGGCCGATATGGCCGCAAATGAATTGGCTGATTCATCAAGGTTTGCGCAGCTACGGTTTCAATGAAACGGCTGATCTGGTTAAATCAGATATTGTAGAGCTGGTGAGTAAATTGGGCCAATATGAGTACTTTGAGGCTCAGAAAAACCTTGTTTCAAAAATGACCAAAGGATATGGAGGAAATAACTTCTCCTGGACAGCATCCTGCGTCATTGATTTAATAAAAAGTGAATGAATTGGCTAGACTACCTCATTGTAATTGTTTATTCTGTTGGATTTCTGCTACTTGGAAATCTCTTCAAAGGCAAGAAGAATAAATCAGAATACTTCCTTGGGGGCAAGTCATTTGGTTGGTTTCCGCTGAGCCTTTCCATGATGGCTACTCAGCTATCAGCTATCAGCTTCATTTCTGCTCCGGCGTTTGTAGGAATGCGGGAAAATGGAGGAATGCAGTGGTTGAGCTTTGAGTTTGGCGTGCCCTTGGCTATGATTTTCTTAGGCGTCTTCTTATTACCGAGGCTTTACAAAGCGGGAATTGTCAGCATCTATGAATATTTGGAAAGACGCTTCGGAAGGTCCACCCGACTATTGATCAGTATTGTATTTCAGATAAGCCGGTCTTTCGGTACGGCGATTATGGTATATGCGGTCTCGTTGATCTTGATGAGTATCTTGGATATTCCCTTCTGGCAGACAATTCTGGTTATTGGAGTTATCACGATGATTTACTCTTATCAGGGAGGGATGAAAGCAGTGGTCTATGGTGACATGATCCAGATGATCATTTTGGTCGTCGGTATCGGGATCTGTGCGGTAGCTGGTTGGAATTTCGTTGGCGGCTGGCAAGGTCTGGAGCAGAATATTGATGTGTCTCGTCTTAACGCGGTTGACTTTAAGATACTCGGAATAAGTGGTGACGGAGATTTCGGATTCTTTCCCATGGTCTTTGGAGGATTCTGTCTGTACGCTTCGTACTATGGCACTGATCAGTCGCAAGTACAGCGTCTTTTGTCAGCAAAGGACTTGAAAACCGTGCAAAAGACCCTGATGTTTAATGGTCTCTTTCGATTTCCGATCACCTTCATGTATTGCTTTATGGGACTGATCATCGGGACATTTGTTCTGATTACGCCGGAGTTCATGAGCCAAGTACCTGCTGATAAAGCAGACTTAATGATACCCATCTTTATAAGAGATTACTTACCGCACGGCATCATCGGTGTTTTGATTGTGGCGATACTTTCAGCCGCCATGTCATCTCTTAGCTCTGCCATCAATTCGCTAAGTGCCGTAACTACTGAGGATATTTTGGTTGGCAACAAGCAAGTAGATGAGAAGACCTATTCCTTGTATTCAAAGCTCTCTTCGCTTTTTTGGGGCCTTACATGTATCATCCTCGCATTTTTCGCTGGTGATATTGCAGATACAGTCATTGAAGCCATCAATAAAGTCAATTCGGTTTTTTATGGCCCTATCTTGGCCACTTTCATTGCTGCCGTAGGGTTTAGGTCCATACAATTCAAATCAATGAACGTGGGGCTCGTTGCTGGTGTTGGTCTTAACCTATTTCTATGGCTGGTGATTGGAGATCAGTTATTCTGGTTTTGGTGGAACCTGATTGGAGCCGTTGTTACACTAGGGGTAGCTTATCTTTTCTCCTTGACCACTAAAGAATCAGAATCAGGCGAGCCAGTAGAAGGCATTTCTAAGGAAGAAATAAACAAAAAATACATTGTCTTGCTTGGGCTTTCGTTTGTCCTTATGGTGTTGATAAGCTTATCAATCAAGTATTGGTTTTAATTCGAAGTTTTGAATTTTGACTATTCACTTGACTATCTCTTAGAAACCCAACATGTTCAACTAGAACCCCTCAAGGAATCGCATTTCGAGCAGCTGGTTCCAGTAGCAGATGATCCTGTTATTTGGGAGTTTTTATGGGAGGACTGCAGGAAAGAAGATCAACTTAAGCAGTATATAAATCAAGCAGTCTCAGACAGAAGACAGGAGGTATCTTATCCATTTGCCATCATAGACAAAGCAAAGCAGCGGATCGTCGGAACAACCAGGTTGACTGACATACATGAGCAGTTTAATCACCTGAAAATTGGTCATACATGGTACGGTTCGGCATATAGAGGTACGGGTATCAATAAAGTTGTGAAGTACTTGCTTTTCCAGTTTGTGTTTGATCAAATGGGAGCAGATCGAATTGGCTTTGGAGTACACGAGAAGAACAAAAGAAGCATGGCTGCTTTGAAAAGTGTGGGCTGTAAAGAGGAGGGAGTATTGCGAGAGTATCTGCCCGAAGATCGTGCAAGCGATGGTCGGATAGACGTTGTGATGTTTAGTATATTAAAGGTGGACTGGGAGAGCCAAGTTAAGGCCCAGTTGAAATCACTTCTGCAGAAAATGAATCAATGAAAGCGCTAATTGCCTCCGATAAATTCAAAGGATCTTTAACGGCCGCTGAGGTCTGTCGTGCAATTGAGCAGGCGGTTTTGGAATTAGATCCAAGCACCGAAACGCTGTTACTCCCTTTAGCAGATGGCGGTGAAGGTACGCTGGATGTTCTTGAAAAATCACTTGGTTTGAAAACAGTTGAGATAACCGTTAGTGACCCATTATTTCGGCCTATCAAGTCCAGTTATTGCACGAAAGGGAAAGATGCATATATCGAAATGGCGAGAGCTTCTGGATTTGAACTCTTGACCGATGACGAGCGCAGCGCAACTAAAACCACTTCGCTAGGCACTGGTGAGCTTGTCAAGCATGCCATTGAAAACGGTGCTGAGAATATTTTTCTTTTTGTAGGTGGGAGCGCTACGAATGACGGAGGCATTGGAATGGCTTCAGCTCTAGGGTTTCGATTTTTGGATGACAACAGTCAGGAAGTCTTGCCTGTGGGTGAAAACCTTTCAAGCGTTCGGTTCATTGAAAACACCGATTTTCCTGATCAGATAAGTATGTATTTGGTTACTGATGTAGAGAACCCATTGATAGGCACTAATGGTGCATCTCACCAATACGGGCCTCAAAAAGGTGCCAGCCCTGAGGAGGTTACCGATCTTGAAAGAGGAATGGTGCATCTTTCGAATTTGGTGAAAGGTCTATATGGGAAGGATGTCTCGGGTATTCCTGGAAGTGGGGCGGCTGGAGGAATGGGACTGTCGGTCATCGGCTTAATGAATGGGTCAATACAAAATGGAATCGAAACGATCTTGGATATCGTGAATTTCGAAGACAAGCTGCAAGGTGCCGATTATGTGATCACTGGGGAAGGAAAAATTGATATCCAAACTCTACAAGGAAAAGTGGTTCATGGTGTGGCCAAATATGCAGCCCGTTTTGGAGTGCCTGCTTTTGCAATCTGTGGTGTAAACGAACTACTTCCTAATCAGGCAGAACAACTGAAACTGAAAGCTATCGCAAGCATTAAGACCAGCGAGCTGTCGGTGGAATATTGCATACAAAATGCGGACCGGCTCATTGTTGAGCGTGTAAAGGAAATGATTGGTAAGACTAGGAAAAGCTAGTTTCAGCGAGATAGCATTACTTCTTTCCGATTTAGATTCGATCAGTCGACTATCCCAAATTTCGATTAAAGAGAGGTGAATACTGAGTCCGAAAATTCTCCATAAATCCTAGAAATTTTTTCAAACCATTGCTTTCAAGCCTTGTTAGCTATTTGTATTTTTACTAAAAATATTAGTAATACTAAAAATATTGGTTTTATGAACCGCCAAATTGTGCACATGGATTTAGACGCATTTTATGTGAGCTGTACGCTCCTTAAAATGCCGGAGTTGGCTGGCAAACCACTAATTATTGGTGGCACCAGCAATAGAGGAGTGGTGACTTCAGCTTCTTACGAAGCAAGGAAGTTTGGCGTTAAATCCGCAATGCCCACCCGATTGGCGTTGCAGAGGTGCCCAGATGCTATCGTGTTAAAAGGGGACTTTGACTTATTCACTGAGTACTCGAACATCGTCAATGAGATCATCACCGAGAGTTCACCTGTTCATGAGCGAGCCTCTATTGATGAGTTTTACTTGGATATGACTGGGATGGATAAGTTTTTCGGAAGTTTCCGGTTTACTGAAGAACTGGTAGCAAGGGTTCAAAAAGAGACCGGCTTGCCCATGTCATTTGGGCTTAGCGTCAATAAGACGGTTGCCAAGATGTGTACCAATTACGCCAAGCCCTATGGAAGTCTTTTTATACAAGACCGGGAGGTACAGCCATTTCTTGACCCGCAAACCATCCGAAATATTCCTTCCCTTGGAGAAGTTACTTACAGACTGTTGCGCAGGATAAGCATAAAGATCATCCAGACGTTGCGGCAAGTACCTGCAGAATCCATGCAGGAATTATTAGGTAAGAATGGCTTAAGCCTGTGGAAAAAAGCCAATGGGATTGACCAAGCTCCAGTAGTCCCTTACAGTGTGCGAAAGTCTATTTCCACCGAAAAAACTTTTGATAAAGACACGCAAGATGTCAAGGAGCTGAAGGCACTGTTGCTGTCGATGGTGGAAAAAGTCGCTTTCCAGCTTCGGGACAAAAGCTTAATGTGTTCGACCATTACGGTAAGGATTCGCTATTCTAACAGAGATACGGAAACAGCTCAAAGAAAATTGGCTTTTACAGCGAACGATGAAGTACTGATCCGAGCTGCTCATGAGCTATTTGAAAAGCTTTATCAGCGCAGAATGTTGCTGCGACTGGTCGGAGTTAAGCTATCTGGTCTCGTACATGGAAATCAGCAGATCGATTTATTCCATGACAACATCAAAATGATCCATTTGTATCAAGCAATGGACCGAATGAAGCACCGTTTTGACAACCCTACGCTGATTCGTAGAGCTACAGGTTTTTCTGCTTATGAACATCACTAAAAGGGAAGCCGTCCATGTATCTAAATTGTCATTCGTATTACTCACTTCGCTATGGTACTATTCCGGTAGATGCGCTCGCAGCTGAGGCTCAAAAATGCTCGGTCGACTATCTTGCTTTAACCGATATTAATTGTACTACAGGTGTTTTTGACTTTGTTAAATCCTGTCTGGAACACAAGATCAAACCGATTGTAGGTTGTGAATTCAGGAAGGACAATGAGTTATTGTACATTGGCTTAGCACAGAATCTTGATGGTTTGAGAGAGTTAAATGAGCTCTTGACAAAGACGAACCTCGGTGAGATGCCACTTCCACGTCAATCTCCCTATTTTCAGCATGTACTGGTGGTCTATCCCACTTCTAATATTCCTGAGATTCTTCAGCCGCATGAATACATTGGGATCAGGACTCACGAGATAAAGCGATACAGAAACCCGCTATTAAAGCGTTTAGATAAGCTCGTTTGTCTGCATCCCGTTACTCATCGGAATAGGAGGGAGTATGAGCTCCACCAGCTATTGCGATGTATTGATCACAATATTTTGCTGAGTTACCTAAAGGCGGGAGAATTTGCAGAGGCCAACGAGTGGATGGTACACAGAGATCGAATCGAAAAATATTTTGAAAAGTATCCGGAGATCATTCGAAATACGAACCGCTTAGCAGATCAGTGCGAATTTGTATTCAATTACGAAGAGCCGAAGAACAAGCGGACTTTCACGAATAGCATTTATGAGGATAAAATATTACTTGAGTCGTTAGCGCTGGAAGGCTTTAAAGATCGTTATAAGTCTGACGATAAAGCCGCTTTGAATCGCTTACATGAAGAATTGGAAGTGATTCACAAACTTCAATTCGGTTGCTATTTTCTTACCACCTGGGATATTGTGCGCCATAGTTTGAATAATGGCTACTTCCATGTTGGAAGGGGATCAGGCGCCAACTCGATGGTAGCCTACTGTCTGAAGATCACTGAGGTGGATCCCATAGAATTGAATCTCTATTTTTCTCGGTTTTTGAATACCAAGCGTTCCAGTCCACCGGATTTCGACATAGACTGGAGCTGGAAGGATCGTGACGATATCATCGCCTACATTTTTAAACGGTTTGGTAGAGACTACACGGGGTTTTGTGGTACGATCACGGATTTTAAATTTAGGTCTGTCGTACGAGAGTTGGGGAAGGTATATGGGTTACCGAAGGAAGAGCTGGACCGATTGAGTCGGACGCCTTTCCATGAGCAAGAGTCACACGACATCACACAGAAAATCCACCAGTTCGGTTCCATGTTGGATGGTTTTCCCAATCAATATTCGATGCATGCCTGCGGGATCTTTATTAGCGAGAAACCTATCGCGACGTACTCAGCGATGAATGTCTATCAGAAAGGTGTACCTACCTGTGAGATCGATATGTACATCGCAGAGGATATTCATTTAGAAAAGCTAGATATCCTCAGTCAGAGAGGGCTGGGTCACATCAAAGATGCCGTGCAGATGGTGGAGGAAAACCGAGGCATTAAGCTGGATATCCACGATACGGAGCGATTTAAGAAAGACCCAAACTGCAATGAAATGCTTGCTAGAGGTAAGACACTTGGATGCTTTTACATAGAAAGTCCGGCTATGCGAGGGCTGCTGAGGAGACTAAAGTGCGATACGTATGAGACACTGGTAGCTGCCAGCTCCATTATTCGTCCCGGGGTGGCCATGTCTGGGATGATGCGTGAATACATCGAGCGACATAGAGACCCGTCCCGAATCAAATATTTTCATAAGGTATTTGAGGAGCAGTTGAGCGATACCTATGGAGTGATGGTTTACCAGGAAGATGTCATCAAAATTGCTCACCATTTTGCGAAGATGGGTTTAGATGAAGCCGATGTGCTACGCAGGGGCATGTCTGGTAAATCACGATCTAAGAAAGAAATCGAACGCATCAAAAACCTCTACTTTGAAAACTGTAAGAAGCTAGGATATACAGATGAAGTTACCAATGAAGTATACCGTCAGATTGCTTCTTTTGCTGGCTACAGCTTTTGTAAAAGTCACAGTGCTTCGTACGCTGTGGAGAGCTATCAGAGCCTTTTCCTAAAAGCTTATTATCCATTAGAGTTCATCACCGGTGTGATCAATAACAATGGAGGTTTCTACCGTCCTGAGGTGTACATCAATGAGGCCCGGATCCTGGGTGCGCAGATTGAACCACCCGATATAAACCATAGCCAGCGACTTACCTCTTTGAAGGAGAGTGCAATTTATTTAGGGTTAAATCAGGTGGTAAGCCTGTCGCATAAGATGGCTGAAGTAATACCAGAGGAGCGAGAAAGAAGCGGAGTTTATACCGACCTTATCTCCTTCATAGATCGTACTGGGATTACTTACGATGAGGTGACTTATCTCATTTATGTAGGAGCATGTAGAGCTTTTAATCAGGCGAAAGGTCACTTGATCATTGAAGCGAAGAAGTATTTCAACCACGAGCCAAAGCAAAAAGCAACTGATCAGCTTTTTAACATTACGCCTAAGAAGTTTCAATTTCCGGAGATTGAAAGTGACCCAATTGCCGATGCTTTTGATGAATTGGAAGGGCTGGGGTATCCTGTAAGTATATCTCCATTCAATCTACTTAAGACGCAGTTTAGAGGAGATGTCTTAGTTAAGGACTTACTCAAGTTTGTGAATAAGGAGATAAGAATGGTGGGCTATCTGGTCTCCATTAAAGATGTGCCCATCAAAAAACGAGACGGTAAGACAAAGATGAATTTCGGTACGTGGATTGATATTGAGGGAGGTTATTTTGATACCACCCATTTCCCACCAACGCTGAAAAGATACCCTTTTAGAGGTCTTGGGTGCTATTTACTACTTGGGAAAGTAGTCGTAGACTATGATTTTCCTAGCATTGAAATTAGTAAGATGGAGCGACTGCCTATGGTGTCAGATCCAAGGTACAGTGAAGAGGACCAGCCCAACTTTGATGTGTGGGACAAGATGAAAGTTGCACATAGCATGACCATGAGAGCACCTTATCCGAGTACGGAGGAGTTGGATGAGCTCTACGGCCGGAAGCCAGTTTCCGGAAAGTTCACGTTTGAGAGAGATCAGACTGCTTCGCAGTTGAAGCTTGGAGGGAGGAGATAGTGAATTCGGCACTAAGTTTAATGCATCAATTCACAGGGGAATACGTCATATGAATATGACGAAAGAAATATCAGCCTACAGGAATCGCGTGTTTCAGTATTTTCTTAGCAAAACCGGAAGTAGGCACATGTCCAACGACTTGACGCAAGATGTCGTTGTAAAAGTGCTCGATCGATGGGATCAGCTGCAGAGTATCAATGACATCAATGCCTGGATATTTAGGATTTCAAGGAATGCTTTGATTGATTTCTATCGCAAGCACAACCGATCTAAAGAAGTAGCTCAAGTTGAGTTTGAAATGGAGAATACAGCCAGTATCTCAAATCAAAATGATTGGATGGACAGTATGCTGGAATGCCAAAATGACTTTCTTCAAAACTTGGATATTCAAACGGCTGAACTCATTAGAAAAGTAGACTTAGAAGGTGTCAGCCAGAAGGAGCTTGCCCTTGATTTAGGAATCGCTTACCCGACGATAAGGTCCAAGGTTCAGAGAGGAAGAGCTCAGCTCAAGCAAATGTTTTTGGATGCTTGCGATATGGAGTACGACTCAGCTGGCCATTTGGTATCATGTTCCCATAAATCTAGTTGTTCGCCAAAATGTTAATGCATCATTTCTAGTCGGGATCGTCTTTAGAGATGAATAACAAACTTTTAATGATGAATAACAATGAAAAAAGGAATGCTTTTCGTAGCGATTGTGATTGCGGCGATGGGTGCAACTGCACAGGATGCTGCTAAAAAAGGGTGTAACCCTAAAGCATGTAAGCCTGGTAATACCAAAGTGGAAGAAGCTGTGGTGATTACCGATTTGAGAACAAAAGTGGTGGAGCTTTCTGAGCTATCAAATAGCAATGAAACAAAACTTCAGGATTTAACAGGAAACAGCGAAGAAGAGTCGCTCAAGTTAATTTCCGCGGAGGTGAAGCGTCTATCCATCTTATGGAAAATTCCAGAGCAAGATTTAGATAGTTCTGGTGGTAAGCTGCTAAGTCAGTTACAATCGGTTGTGGATAAAATCACAATTGAAGCAAACAAAACAAGTATTAACTAAAACACATGACCATCCTGGCGGATGGTCTTTTTTATGTTTTCCCATCGCGCGTTGCTAGGAAGTTTACTAGCATCTATTTTCATTGGATTGTCCTTTACAGGGATTTGGCTGTTTTTTGATGCATCAAATGCTGGTGCAATAGTCCTCCATATTCTATTCGCTTTCCTATTTCTGGTAGCTGCTGTTTGGCATATTCGAAACAATGTGCTTTCACTCAAAAGGTACTTCCTAAAGTACTGGTTTATCCTTTTAGTATTTGCTTTAGCTGGAAGCTTCATAGGAAGTAGCGAGTTGGATCATCTTGTCAACTTGCTGGCGAAATTTCAGAAGCAGCAGGTCTCAGCGACTCTGCAAAGTACAGTTTACTCCTCCAGCGATCAACCAAATCTTTCCATCGAGCTCAGAGCTGGCGAGCATTTTTGGTTTCCCCAGATTGCTATCTGGACTACTGATACTGCTGATCGCTACTTGGAAACACTTTTTGTCACCCATTCCACTGCTAAGGGCGAGTTCTTTGGCGGCCGCACAAAACAAAATTTCAAAACCTTTGATCAGGATCACCGAAAGGACTTTGAGATTCGCCGAGTGGATGCCCTTCCTTACTGGTCACAAAACAGAGGGGTTCTGGCTGCTGACGGTAGGTATGCCCCGACCCACGACGACCCACTTCCTGATGGAATATCTGGAGCTACACCCGATGGTAATGTTCTACTGAAGGCGCGATCTTCTTTGAAGCAATCCTACAAGGTGTGGGTAGAACTCAATGTGGCTTTTGATGACAATAAGTACTATTCACAATACGATATGTTGGAGGACTCCCTCTATCACAGCGGTACAGGGTTGCTTGGTCAGCCTTCGGTGGTATACTTGGTGACAATCGATCCCCAGCAATCGCGAAAGCACCATATGCTGGAATATGCCGGTCATACACACCCAAGTAAATATGAGGCCTTAACAAAAGGGAAGGAAAAACTTACTACAGCCTTGGAAATACTAGATTTAGGAATCGTGAGTCTTGATCACTCCGAGAAAGTCTTTTAATGATGACAACTATCTGCTCTAGCAATTCAAACCTTTTTGATCACAGCATCTTAAATGTAGTGAATGATCAAAACTGAAAATTTCGAAAAAGTAGGAATAGAAAATACACAGGAGTTAAGGAAGTGGTTAGAGAAGAACTACGAGAGAGAAGAAAGCTTCTGGTTAGTTACTTACAAAAAGGAAGTACCAGAAAAATACGTTTCTACTGGGGAGGTCCTAGATGAATTGCTTTGCTTCGGGTGGATTGATGGAATCAGGAGGAAGCTGGATGAAGAAAAGACGATGCAGTTGATCTCTCCTCGCAAGACGCAACATTGGGCTAAGACCTATAAGGATCGTGCGGTCAAGCTCATCAAAGAAGGTAAGATGCATACCTCGGGCTTGAAATCTATCGAAACATCGAAGAAAAACGGCTTATGGAATTTCATGGATGACGTGGATCAATTGATCAAGCCCAAAGACCTAAAGACAGCATTGGATCGGAAGCCGGAAGCACTGCATTTTTTTGAGGGCATTAATGACTCCAGCAAACGATTTGTGCTGAGATGGCTGAAGCTTTCCAAGACGGAAAAGACTCGCATAAATCGTATCCAGAAGATTGTAGAATTATCTGCAAAAGGAGAGAAGCTACCAGGGAGTTGATGGTAATCAGGACAGTTAAAATATAAACTGCCTTACCAAATATCTAGCGTTGGCTACTTTCAAGCTACACAACTGAAATCCCAGAGAGATCCTGACTTAAGAGATCAAGAGAATAGCTCTCTCCATGGAATAACAAATGGTAAAACCATCACCCAAACAACGAAGAATCCTGCCATACTTTTTGGATAAGGTTGGTTATTTATCAAGGCGGGTGTTGCGGCAAATAGCAACCATGATGATTTATAGATAAGCTGGAAAAGAAGTACAAGGCTCATCTGCCTGGGAAAGAACAGCCCCAGGATGGATAGCAGAAAGATAGCCCCCCAGAGTGCACCTACCAGTCGTATAGCTTCCGAGTAGGCAAAGGAGCCCTCGAATACGCTCCGTTGTGCTTTTTCTGGCAAGAAGAGGCTGGTAATGCTTATCCATCCGGCGACAATAATATTTGCCGCATAAACAATTTTCATTGCAATCATTCTTCAACTATCTGTTTGATGTTCTCTAATACGTCTGGAAGCATGGCTCTGAATTTCCCTCCAAAAGCCTTTGCAAACACACCTTTAGTAAGGCCTTTGAACCATACTTCGTGCGTAAATGTGGTGGTTTGCTCATCAATCTTTAAGTACCGTTTCACATATAGGCTACCTAGCGGCAGCTTGGTTTTCATGGTATAGCTCTGACCTTCCACAAACTCAGTAATCGTGAACCTAGATTTCCGGCCCTCCAGCGAGATAATGGTTCCTTTCGCACCAAGCATGAATGCATCATCCATGTACGCGTCTTTGAGTCCTGTATCCCAATCCTTCCAGCGAGTCACGTCCGTCCAGACATTCCAGATACTGGATGGAGATGCATTGGTATTTTCTGTATGTGAAAAATGTTGATTGGATTGAGATGAGCTTTGCGCATTCAATGTAGCCATGGTGAGCACTGTAAGTAAAATGAAATTTGTAAGTCGCATCTTTTACCTACAAAGCACGCTACTTCGGCATTTTACGCACTTCACCTATGTTAACTTCCTCAGTTCAGGATCATTTTTTTTCTGATTCGGCTGAGCGATTGTGGAGCTATGCCGAGGAAAGAGGCAATGTGTTTGAGAGGTACTCTACTTAATAGTGGATCTGCGGATTCCAACATGTGTATGTACCGCTCCTCCGCTGTTTCGTTTTGAAGAGATTCTAATATTTGCTCGGTATTGAATTGTACTTCTTGAATGAGTTTCCTAACAAATTCGCTCCAGGAAGGAATGTTCAGCAAAGAGAAAGCGTCCGATTTACTCATTTCCCATACGATGGAATCCTCCAATACTTCGATGTTTTCTTTTGCGGGAATTTCTTCAGTGAAGCTCTTTTGAGAGGTAAGGCAGTACGGTGCTTGCGTAAAGAATTTGGATTTGTCCACACCATCATTGAAAATGAAAAACCTAAGAAGACCAGATTCAAGGAAATAAAGCTTTTTACAGACTTCACCGGCTGTTAGTAAGACGGTACCTGTTTGGTATTCATTCCTGACAATACAATTCTCCACAGCTGACCATTCAGCATCAGCAAGTGTAGTAAAAGTAGATATGTAACTTCTAAACGGGTGCACACTGTAAAAACACAATAGTACTAGAGAAGTTTTTTGAAGAGTCACATTGATGAGTATTGCGAACTCGAATTTTGGTGATGTTCCAACACTCGAGGATCTATGCTTTCAATAGATCCCCTCTAAGGCTGTCTCCTCTATTTCAATAAGTCGTCAATAGTTTCGTAATCAACGTGCTCATACAGATTTGTATGGAAGCGGTCCAGCTCCTCCAATTTGGTGATCATAGCATCAATCTCATCTTCCGTAGAATCGCCCATGAGAATTTCCGATACCTTCCCAGCTTGCATCTCTGCCTCACGCAAAACCTTCTTCCCAGGTTGAGTAAGTCGTATTCTCCTAATACGTTTGTCTTCTTTGTCCACTTCTTCCGCTAGTAGCCCTTCTCGTATAAGCCTTTTTATAATTTCGAAAGCCGTACTTTTTTCATTCAGCAATAGACTAGCGACTTCATTCTTTGAGGGATTCTCGCGGTATTTGACTTCCATCAAAATCCCAAAATCCTCAAATTGCTTGATCGGAAGGTCTTTGAATGACAGCTTTCCCCATAGCTCAACAAAATTGATGATACGACCAAAAAGACGACCCAGCTGCATTTTTTTTTCTTTAAGGCTTAGTTCGCTTTCTCGCTCTTGAGAGTTGAACTGATTTTTTAACCAGCTAGAAAAACCTTCAATGGAAGGATCTGGACGCTTTTCTGCGTATGCTACCCAGTGCCCGATAAGCTCTTGTATTCGTTCTCCTTCAGACATTAAAATATTTTTTTGTAGTATAAATGAAACAAAATTGTAATAGCTGTGTTTTGTATTCTTAATTTAGGATTTACTACAAAATAATGAAAAAATTAGTACAAATCAGTATTATATCAATCACCATGCTGAGTCAATTAAGGTCAGAGGCACAAGAAAATGCTGGAAAGCTTTCTGGCTATGTTATAGACAAAAAGACGGAAGAGCCGTTGATCGGTGCTACGGTAAGACTTATTGATACAACCATTGGAGCTGTTACTGATATTAATGGTTTCTACACAATCTCGGATATTCCTGCAAAGACGTACTCCGCAGAAGCTTCTTTTGTCGGGTTTACCTCTGATATTAAATTCAATGTCGTCGTAAGGTCAGGGGGTACACCCGATGTTAATTTCCAATTGGAGGAGGAAACTAATCAACTGAATGATGTTGTAGTAACAGCGAGTCCATTTCGCAAATCTGAGGAGACACCACTATCTATTCAGCGTCTCTCACCGGAGGAGATCGCCACCTTTCCTGGAGGAAATAATGACATAGCTAAAGTGGTTCAGGCTTTACCTGGAGTCTCTGGGTCGGTAGGGGGATTTCGAAACGATGTAATCATCAGAGGAGGTGCACCCAATGAAAATGTGTATTACCTCGATGGTATCGAGATTCCAAACATCAATCATTTCGCTACTCAGGGCAGTGCTGGTGGACCAGTAGGCCTTTTAAATGTCTCTTTCTTCGAAGGAGTCACTTTGTCTACTAGCTCATTTGGATCACAGTATGATAATGTGCTTTCTGGTGTGCTTCAGTTCGATCAACGAAATGGAAATAATCGGGATTACAAAACCAATATTAGAGTCAGTAGTAGTGAAGCTGCCTTGACTTTTGAGGGCCCATTGTTTAAAAGTGAAAGGGAGTACAGCAATACTTCCTTTATAGCATCGGTGCGGAGGTCTTATTTGCAGTTGTTATTCCAAGCGCTTGATTTGCCTTTCTTGCCGGACTACTGGGACTATCAATACAAGCTTTCCCACAAGATTGATAAGTACAATGACTTGATTATTACTGGGGTAGGTTCCATCGATGATTTTTCTGTCAATATTCCGGATGATATTGATGCAGAGCAGCAGGCAAACCTCGATCAAGTTCCGATCATTAAACAGCGGACTAACACTATTGGTGCAAGTTGGAAAAGAAGATTCAAAGATGGAAGTGGGTTTATGACTACCGCCGTAAGTACGAATGTGTTGAACAATGATTTCACGCAGTATGAGGACAATACTACTCAGACGAATGCTTTGTTGAGCAATGCATCTCGCGAGCAGGAAACAAAAATAAGGTACGCTTATACACGCTTTGCCGGTGATTGGATTCTAACGGGAGGCGCAGTGGTTCAGAACGCAGACTATCAAAATGAGACAGTGGATATTGTGAATAACTTCCAGTTCGATAATGGTATTAATTTTTGGAGGTACGGTATAAATGCGCAGCTCTCGAGGAGCTTTTTGAATGAGAGGATGAGCTTTTCTGCTGGTTTCAGAATGGATGGTAACACTTTCACTACAGATGGAAACGAGCTCTACAGGACATTTAGCCCTCGGACGTCTATCTCTTATCAACTAGACAGTAGGGCTAATTGGACTCTGAACGGGTCGATTGGTAGATATTTCAAAATAGCGCCCTACACGGTACTTGGTTTCACGGACAATGAAGGCAACTTAGCCAACAAAGACGTTGACTATATTCAGAATGATCATATAGTAGTGGGGATCGAGCGGATCCTAAATGCTTCTACTCGAGTGACAGTCGAAGGATTTTATAAGAGATACCGAGACTATCCTGTGTCTCTTACGGATAGTGTCTCTCTAGCGAATCTTGGGGCAGACTTTTCTGTCTTGGGTAATGAACCAGTGGCCAGTGTTGGTCTGGGAAGAACTTACGGTCTGGAATTTCTCTATCAGAAGAAGTTTACAAAAAGCTTTTACGGAATTTTGGCGGTAACACTTTACAAAAGTGAGTTTACAGGCTTTGATGAGAATCAGTTTATTTCGTCTACTTGGGACAATGGAACGCTTATTACGTTTACAGGAGGTTACAAGTTTGGCAACAACTGGGAGGTAAGCGCAAGAGTTCGGTACCTTGGTCAGACCCCAACAGCACCTATTGATCAGCAAACTACGCTTGCCAACTATCCAGCAATTGTCAGAGACTACTCACGACAAGGAGAGCAGCTGCTGGATGCCTTTAATCAGACAGATATCCGGATTGACAAGAAATGGAACTTCAAAGGATTTACTTTAGACGTCTTTTTAGAAATACAAAATGCCTTTGGTCAGGACACACCTCAAGAGCCGCTGTTTGGCTTGGTAAGAAACGACGATGGTGACATTGCTCAGCCTCGAACTTTGACACAAATTGATAATATTGAGACGGGCCAAGTACTTCCAACGATTGGTTTAGTTCTAGATTTCTAGAATCGATTGATGAACCCCTGAAAATACTATTCCACTAAAAG
>CAYYNA010000015.1:0-31849 GCA_964472815.1 uncultured Roseivirgaceae bacterium | reverse complement strand
CATAGAGGAAGTTCACTATCTTATTTAGATCAGCATACATTTCTGTCTTTAAGTCCGCCTTCCCCACATCAAACTCAATAGACTCAAACTTTACTTTAGAGGCTAAAGGCTGGGTAACCGTATTTAACTCCATGGGCCCATCAAGGTAGAAGACCTCTTCGATTCTGAAAAAATCATCGCCTTGTAAGACAAGTAAGTAGTTTCGATTATTCACTAGGTCAAACTCAAAAGATCCGTCATTTTTCAGGAACTTCGGCGCTACTTCTTGCCCTTTATCTAAGTCGATGATCGATACAATTCCTTGAAAAGGGGCGCCAGTAAGAGAATCCGATAGTGTTCCTGTCACAGTGGTCGTGGCGCCAGGTTGCGCTCCCATGGGAAGGGGAAAAGAATAAATATCCTGCTTATTTAAGTCTCTCGAAGATGAACGAGCGTAAAAAAGTAATTCGGAATCAGAGTCTATGGTGAAATAGAATTCACTTCCTCTTCCGTTCACAAGGGGTCCAATGTTTTGTGGCTCAGTCCAATGTCCATCTACGTTATAAGCTTTATAGATATCAAATTCCCCAAAATTGTACAACTGGCCATTAGAGCTAAAATACAGAACCTCAAAGACGGGGTGATAAAATGGACTTACATCGTTTTTCCTGGTATTTATCACAGGGCCCATGTTTAATGCAGGAGTCCAGCTACCTCTCTTGTCTCTGGTAGTATAGTAAATGTCTGACAATCCAAATCCGCCCAACCTATCTGAAGCAAAGAACAGTGTATCGCCTTGATGGCTGAGCGCAGGGTGGGAGTCCCAAGCAACACTGTTGACTCTCACACCAAGATTGTCTGGTTTAGTCCATGTGCTGTCCTCTTGCAAGGTCGATATGAAAAGATCACAATCTCCTATGCCGTCTGGTGACCCACATCGTGAGAAGACCAACGTTTGGCCATCTCCACTGATACAGGGAGATCCTTCATTGTAGTGAGAATTGAGTTTTTTTATGGGCTTTGCTTTAGACCAAGTGCCGTACGAGTCTTTTCGGCTGAAGTATAAATCCTCATCTTCTCGAAATCGGATAGTTTCGTCGATCTTATTGCGTTTCGAAGTAAAGACTAGGATGTCATTGTGGATATTTAGAGAAGGACCATAATCAGCACTGGTGCTATTTACCAGCATCCCCATGTTCAAAAGAACCCCTCGTGGCGGACGAAGAGTGTCAATAAGTTTTCTGTGCTCAACTAACTCATAGTAGTAATCAATCGGTACGAACTGCTCAGCGGCCTGTTTATTTAACGAATCGTAATAGAGCTCAATTTCTTTAATGTCTATCCCTTCAAAGTGATGCCTGAGAACCATTCTGTAGAGCGTTTTTGCCTCATCTGGATCACCAAACAACTCGGTCATTTTCGCCAGCCTCCAGATGAGGCGCGTATCCGTGTAGAAGTTCTTGATGCCAAACTTGCTCACGTACTTTTTAAGCTCCTCATACAACTCATCCCAACGCTCTTGCTTATCCAGGGCGATAATAGTGTTCAGTTTCTGCGGGTTGTAATAATTAGGGTAGCGGTTGATTCCCTTGAAGTCGTAGACGTTGTAAACTACATCATCAGGGATTGAATCTGTCAATATCTGAACTTCCTTTCTTTTTTTTTGGCCCTGCGAAGAATAGGAGATGAAAACGATCGATATGATTACGCAGAATTGAAGGTATCTTAACATACTGTCTATTCGTCAGGAATAGCTTAAATCAAGCATAAAGTTACTACTATTTGTATTGAGCAATTAACTTGGCATAGCGATTGACCCAAATAATTACTTTGTTATTTCAAAGTTAAGACATGTCAAAACTGCCACTCTGGCATTATATGAAAAATCTTTTGTTACAAGCAAACCTACTACCTGAATTTATTGATGAAGATTCTGATGAGCTGATCCAGATTATTTCTCCAGAGGAGAATCAGATCGCAGATGATCAACTTCCCAAAGAACTATCACTTCTCCCAATAAGGAATACGGTTTTATTTCCAGGAGTAGTGCTGCCTATCACTGTTGGAAGAACCAAGTCAATTAAACTAGTAAAAAAGGCCTACAAAGGAGATCGAATCATTGGAGTGGTTGCCCAAAAGAACGTAAAAACAGAGGATCCTGGCTTTAAGGACTTACATAAGATTGGTACGATCGCGAAAATCATCAAGATGATCGTACTACCCGATGGTAACACCACCATTATTATACAAGGGCAGAAGAGGTTCGAGATAACTAATCCCATTTCGGAAGAGCCACACCATGTGGTGAGTTATGAGATTCTGCCAAATAAGCCAATTTCTTTTAGCAAAAAGGAGCAAAAGGCCATAATTCAATCGCTAAAGGACACGGCTGGGAAAATAATGGAACTCAGCCCAGAGATTCCCAAAGAAGCTAAAATCGCTGTTGACAACATCAATGACTTCAATTTCCTCACACACTTTTTGTCTTCGAATGTAAATGCCGAGGTTGCAGAGAAACAAAAGCTCTTGGAAATTGGCGATCCAAAAGACAGATCAGAGAAGCTTCTACAATTCATGCTAAAAGACCTTCAGATGCTGGAGCTGAAGCAGGAAATTCAAGACAAAGTACATACGGATATAGATCAGCAGCAGAGGGATTATTTTTTGCGTCAGCAGATTCGTATACTTCAAGATGAACTGGGGCAAGATGGACCAGATCAGGAGTTAGATGCGTTGAGAAAGAGAGGCGATAAGAAAGACTGGCCTGAAGAAGTCATGCTGCATTTCGATAAGGAGTTAGATAAAATATCACGAATGAATCCTGCCGCCGCTGAGTTTCCTGTGGCAATGAGTTACGCAGAGCTCCTGGTTGATCTCCCATGGAATGATGTGACTGAAGACAATTTTGATCTTAACAATGCCAAGAAAGTGTTAGATAGAGATCATTTTGGCCTTGAAAAGGTGAAGGATCGTATCATAGAATACCTGGCAGTGCGTAAACTAAGAAAAGACCTTAAAGGACCAATACTGTGTCTATATGGCCCTCCAGGAGTAGGGAAAACGTCGCTTGGAAAGTCAATTGCAGATGCACTCAATAGAAAATATGTTCGAATGTCTTTAGGTGGCGTGCATGATGAAGCAGAGATTCGCGGGCATAGGAAAACCTACATCGGTGCAATGCCTGGTAAGATCATTCAGAACCTGAATCGGGCTGAGGCGTCTAATCCAGTATTTATACTCGATGAGATTGACAAAGTGAGCTCTGACTTTCGAGGAGATCCTTCTTCAGCATTGCTCGAGGTACTAGATCCAGAACAGAACTCCACATTCAAGGACAATTATTTGGAGGTAGACTATGACCTGTCAAAGATCCTATTTATTGCCACAGCTAATTCACTTGATACCATCCAGCCGGCACTTCGAGACCGCATGGAAATTATAGATATCAGTGGGTATACTCAAGAGGAGAAGCTAGAAATCGCGAAGAAGCACTTGGTGCCCAAGCAAAGGAAAGAGCATGGCCTCAAGAGCAAGGATATCACATTCGATAAGTCTGCACTTACAAAGATTATCAATGATTACACCAGAGAATCTGGCGTCCGAAATCTAGAAAGGAAGATTGCTTCTGTTATTCGAAACGTGGCAAAGTCGGTAGCCATGGAAGAGGATTATGAAGCCAAGATAAGTGCGGAATCAGTTGGGGAAATACTTGGACCGGAGGTATTTGACAAAGAAAACTACGAAGATAACTCAGTGCCAGGTGTGGTGACAGGTTTGGCCTGGACACCATCTGGCGGTGATATTCTTTTTATTGAATCTTCTCTTAGCAGGGGAAAAGGCAAGCTCACACTGTCTGGGCAGCTAGGCGATGTAATGAAAGAATCAGCTGTGGCGGCTCTTTCGTATTTGAGGTCTCACGCTGAGAAATTGAACATCGACTACCGCATTTTTGATGAGTACGATCTTCATGTACATGTTCCTGCAGGAGCTATTCCAAAAGATGGTCCCTCTGCCGGTATCACCATGCTTACATCACTTGCATCGGTTTATACTCAGAAGAAGGTCAAGAAGAAGATAGCGATGACAGGAGAAATCACGCTCAGAGGAAAGGTGCTCCCCGTTGGAGGTATCAAGGAGAAAATTCTTGCTGCCAGGAGAGCTGGAATCAAGGAGATAATCATGTGTAATCGCAACGAGAAAGATTTACAGGATATTGATCAGAGATACTTGAAGGGGCTCAAAATCCATTTTGTTGAGTACGTACCTGAAGTATTGGAAATCGCGTTAACTAATCAAAAACCAGAAGAACCGATCGAGTTTATCTTATCTGAAGCAAAGAAGGATTGAGGAATTTTCTGTTCATATTCGGAATATTACCATTTTGCTCGTTTGCCCAAATTGGTGGCCAGTTGAGCTATCAATCCTTAAACCTTACGACAAATCCGAGATCAGCTGCACTTGCAGGCTCTACTGTTTCGCTTAGTGATGGGGATGTTTCGCAGTTTTTTGAGAACCCTGCAGTGCTTGATTCTGTGGGCTCAGGAAATGTATTCGCTCACATCAATCCCTACTTTGCCGACGCTTCGGTCTATTCATTAGCATATGTATTTGACGTTAAGAATATCAAAAGCATAGCTGTGGGACTCAATTATATTGATTTAGGCTCATTTGAAATGACAGACGATACTGGAGAAGTGCTGGGTACATTTTCTGCACACGATTATGTTTTTTCTGTGGGTAAGGCACATCGATTAGGTCCTTTCACACTGGGAATGAACATGAAATTTGTCAATTCTTCTATTGATACCTACTCGTCATCTGCTTTGTCGTTTGATATTGGTGGATTATTCCATGTAAACAAGAATTGGACTTTTGGGATGGTCTTCGAAAATATGGGATTTGAGTTATCAGGAGATGATGAAATAAATTCTGCCAATCTACCTTTTGACGTAATCCTTGGAACTTCGTTTAAACCGGAGTATATGCCACTTAGGTTCACCCTAACTACTAGCAACCTGGTGAATGAAAATTTGTCTTTGGACGAGGAAACCAGTGGTAGATCAACCGGAGCAATTGATGATGTATTGAAGAGAATTAACTTTGGAGCAGAGTTGCTTTTGAGTGAGCATTTTCAATTGCTTTTTGGATACAACCATAAGCGAAAGCAAGACTTAAGACTTGAAACATCGGGAGGAGGTGCTGGATTTTCATATGGGCTAATGTTGAAAATCAAGAAGATCCAGGTACGCTTCTCAAGAGCAACTTATCATGCTGCGGGAGGTAGTAGTTTTATTAGCCTGCAGACTAATTTGAAAGACTTTAAGAAGATTTTATGAATAAATTAAGCAATGACCTAACTCCAAAGCAGATCGTAGCGGAGCTGGATAAATACATCATAGGTCAAAATGATGCTAAAAGAAATGTAGCAATTGCCTTGAGGAACAGGTGGAGGCGGATGAATGTGAAAGAAGAAATCCAAGGGGAAATTGTACCAAACAATATTCTTTTGATTGGATCTACAGGAGTTGGTAAGACTGAGATTGCAAGAAGACTAGCAAAGATCGCGGATGCTCCCTTTACGAAAGTTGAGGCTTCTAAATTTACCGAGGTTGGATATGTTGGTCGTGATGTGGAAAGTATGGTCCGAGACCTGGTTGATCAGGCTGTTAACATGGTGAAGATCTCCAAGAAGGAAGAAGTGATGGAAAAGGCTGCCGAGGTAGTAGAAAGCATTATTCTCGACGCACTGATCCCACCATTGAAGGGAACAAAAAATACGTTTGCTACGCAGATTGGGAGTGATGAGCCAGAAAGTGAGGTTGAGCTTAATGAGCAAACCCGTACCAGATTTAGAGAAAAGATCAGCAAAGGCGAGTTGGACGATCGCAAAATTGAGATTGACGTGACGCAAACTTCGAATGGGAATGTAGGTATGATTGGTGGTGGAATGGATGAAGCATCCATGATCAATCTTCAGGAGATGATTGGCAACATGCTACCAAAAAAGAAGAAGAAGAGAAAAGTCTCGATCGCGGAGGCTAGAAAGATTCTTCTTGAGGAGGAGTCTTCCAAAATGATCGACATGGACGAGGTGAAAGAAGAAGCCATTTATAAGGCAGAAAATACCGGAATTATCTTCATTGATGAGGTAGACAAAATTGCCAAAGGCGGTGATGGCGGTAAAGGCCCAGATGTGAGCAGGGAAGGGGTGCAGAGAGACTTGTTGCCAATTGTGGAAGGAAGTGCAGTAAATACCAAGTACGGTATCATCAACACAGACCACATTTTGTTTGTGGCAGCTGGCGCATTTCACTTTAGTAAACCGTCTGACTTAATACCTGAACTGCAGGGTAGATTCCCTATTCGTGTAGAGCTAGATAACCTCACAAAGGCAGACTTTCTTCGGATTCTTAAGGAACCTAAAAATGCCCTAAAGAAGCAGTATGAAGCGCTAGTTGCTTCAGAAGAGGTAGAATTGACCTTTCAAGAAGATGCATTGGAAGAGATTGCAGAAATGGCATTTAGAATCAATGAAGAAGTGGAGAATATTGGTGCAAGAAGACTGCATACGGTGATGAGTAAGCTCCTCAATGAGATTTTATTTGATATTCCAGATACGATTGGTCCGAATGCAAAAATTGTGATTGACAAAGCACAAGTTCAGGAGAAGTTGGATGGTCTAGTAAAGGACAAGGACCTCAGCAGATATATTCTTTAGTATTCTAAATTCCTTTCGGATAGTAAAAGAAAAGGTGTGTACCAGCACCCTTTTTGATCTCAGACCAGCGCTTTGTGTCAAATGTGATGCCGACAATACCACACGTAGGTATATTTCCAATGTTCGTATTGGCAAGCGCATTTGCTGTACTGGTAAATCCTGGATTGTGACCGAAAACTGCGAGGACGTTACATTCAGGCGCATTTCTAACCACTTCAATGATGTCGGCAGTGCCTGCATGAAATAAGTCTTTAGTCAAGCGTATTTTACCTTCATCAATTTTCATTTGATCACATAGATGCAGCGCTGTGTAAAAGGCCCGACTAGCGGTGCTTGAGATTATTTTTTCGGGTGGTGCTTGATTTTCCGAAAGATAGGCGCCCATTTTGAAGACATCTTTTCTACCACGTTTGCCTAGTGGTCTGTCGTGATCATTTAGGTCAAAAGCCCAAGATGATTTTGCGTGTCTAACTAGATATAGGGTTTTCATTTAGTCCGGTAAATAGAAATCGAAAGTTAACTCTTTCATGCACTTAAAATGTCCTTTGGGACATTTTTCAAAACCGGTTCTCGAACACGGGCGGCAGCTAATTTTATTGTTTTCAAAGATGGTGAACTTCGTTTCAAAGGGATATTCTCCAAAAAAAGGTGAACTACTACCCCAGATAGAAAAGATCTGTTTATTAAAAGCAGCCGCAATATGCATGAGGTCATTTTCATGTGTAAATACCCAGCTAGACTCTTTAATGATCGAGGCTTGCTGATTGATATTGAATTTGCCGCAACCATTGAAAATAGAGGCCTTTTTGTTCAGTTCTTCTATCTCTTTTTCCTCTTTTGCAGTTCCTTTTTGGAAGAATTCCTCGATTCTTTCAGCAGCTGAAATGTCCTCTTTTTCTCCCAGCAGGATAATTGGCTTATTTATTCGATCGCATAGCTCTATCATTCTTTCCACTGGAAGTTGCTGTGTTTTTGTCAGCGCACCAATTGCAAATACAGCATATCCGTTCTGGTGAGTAATTGGGAGCCAGCTATTTTCTACGTAATCCTTTTCTGGAATGAAGTAATCCAAACCCTCGTCATCCCAGCTTAAGCCTAAAGATTCAAGCTGTTCAAATTGTTGAGCTATTCGATGTTTGCTGGGCAATTGATTTATCTTGAGATTAATAAAAACCCATTCTTTCCAGCCGTTGGATTTAACCGAGAGGACTTTTTTACCTAGCTTTTTCGCCCATGTTCGGGTTGTTTTGTTGTTGACTAAATCGACAACTATGTCGTATGTCCCAAATTTGGAATCTACATTTTTAGGGCTAATTGCATTTTCAATGTTGCGATTCTCCTTAGCAATAATTTCATTCTCCTCCTTTAAAAGAATATCAGGGGCTATTTGAAATCTTTTCTTTATAGCTCTGAAAAGAGGAGTGCTTTGTACTATTCTTCCTATTGAATCAGTCTGAATAACTAGTATTTTCATAAATATTTATTCATCCTTAATAGACTATTTTGAAATGAATAAGTTAGAAGAAATAAATAACTATCCTGAGATTTCTGCGTGGTAGGGTATTTGTGGCAATAATTGTTAAAAATGAGACTATGATTAGATGCTTTTACATATTACTTCTGATAGCTCCTGTTTTGCTTTCAGCGCAACGAAAAAAGAACAGGGACACAAGCTCCGTCATTACTCAACCTAACAGGCTAGAGTTTGAAATAGATGAAACCGGCTCAGAGTTTTATGTGGTCTCTGGTGGGAAAGATGGCTTGCTTGTGGTGCAGGAAACCAATGATGCAGCACCAGGTGGAGGATTTATCTGGAAGCTGCATATGGTCGATACGGCTTTTAATGTGGTATGGTCTAGAACAGACGTGATTCCGGCGAATGGATCTTTTATCGGCTATGAATACTTCGATGGCAACTTCTTTTTGCTCTTCAATAAAAACTATTTCAGAAGTGAAGACCTGATCGTTTATCGGCTGAAAGCGGACTCTCAGGAACTCAAGACGTATGAACTAACTACTGTTTTCCCTATCGAAATCTCTCATTTTGAATCAGTGGGAGAGACTATTCTCATCGCTGGCTATGCAAACTACAGGCCTGTGGTAATTACCTATGAGCTAAGTGAACGTATCCCGAAAGTAGTGCCTGGATTCTATGACAACAGAAATGAAATCCTTGATCTGGTGGTGGATGAAAAGACAAAGCTTTTCACCGTTATCATGTCGGAGAAGATGAGAAATAAGCGATTTACTATTCGAGTAAAAACTTTTAATGATCGTGGTGATATCATTCAGGACAATATTCTAGATCCGGGAGAAAAACGAAGCTTACTTGACGGGGCAACCACAACATTTTCGGGCGGCTTGCAGTACCTGGCCGGTACACATTCGAAGAAATCAGTTCAATACAGTCAGGGTTTCTACCTCAGTAAATTCATCAATGGTCAGCAGCAGTTCAACAAGTATTATCCATTTGCTGAGTTGAATAATTTTTGGGAGCACCTGAATCCGAGAAGGGAGGAAAGGATCCTAAAAAGAATAGAGCGAAAAGAAGAAAAAGGAAAGGTGAAAAAATTCAGCTACCGGCTGCTCGTTCATGAAATTTTGGAGCGTGACGACCAATACATATTAATTGGAGAGGCCTATTACCCTCGATATAATTACTCTAATGGAAATAGTGGTTTTGGACACTATGGGTACAACTTTGGGCAAAGTTCTCAGTTGCGAAATCCGTTCTTTCTAGGCTATAAGTATACGCATGCAGTGGTGGTTGGATTCGATCGAAACTGTAACATCATTTGGGATCATACCTTCAAGATCGAGGATATACAGACCTATTCGCTAGACAAGAACGTGGCAATCAGCGGAGATGGGGAAAAGGTCATCTTAATGTATCTGGAGGAGAATGAGATTCGGACGAAAGTTATTGAGGGAAATGAAGTAATAGAGGGGAGAACCTTTAATCCTGTAAGGTTATCTTATGAGTCTGATGAGGTCAAAACAAAGGATCCTTCACTGGAAAAAATAGAGGAATGGTATGACGAAACACTCTATGCCTATGGTGAGCAGTCGATCAAAAATGAGTTGGCCATTAATGGGAAAACGAACCGAAAAGTCTTCTACATCAATAAAATTCAATACAACCTAGGGTTGCAGCCCAATTAATGAGGATACTCATTACTTTTGTGCTGTAGATCATGCAAAAGCGACTGCTTTTCGATAGCAAACTCCTTGACGTCACCATTGGTAGGCTGTGCAGACAGCTTATTGAAGTTCACGATGATTTCTCAAATACGGTAATAATTGGCATGCAGCCAAGGGGAATTTTCTTGGCTGAGCGCATCAAGAAAGACCTTCAAAAGTTGGTTTCAAGCGAAATTCATTTGGGTTATCTAGACACCACTTTTCATAGAGATGATTTTCGAAGGAGGGATGAACCAATCACTGCAAGTCAGACCAAAATTCCATTCCTAATTGAAAATAAAAATGTCATTTTGGTTGACGATGTACTTTTTACCGGAAGAACGGTCAGGGCTGCACTGGACGCCATGAATACATTTGGTAGGCCAGCCAAGGTAGAATTGCTTGTCTTGATAGATCGTCTGTATAGCCGTCATATACCCATCAAAGCCGATTATGTAGGTAGGAAGGTGAATACCATTCAATCACAGAAAGTAGCTGTGGAGCTTAGTGAACAAGGTGAAGAAGATAATATCTGGTTAATCACGAAGGAAGAATGAGTCAACTGAAAACGAAACACCTCTTAGGAATAAAAAACCTTGACCGAGAGGAGATTGAACTCATTTTTAAAACTGCCGCCAACTTCAAAGAGGTAATAAATAGACCCATCAAAAAGGTACCATCGCTTAGAGATGTCACCATTGCTAATATCTTCTTTGAGAACTCCACACGAACCAAGCTTTCTTTTGAGCTGGCAGAAAAGAGGCTGTCTGCAGATGTGGTCAATTTCTCAGCCTCCGGAAGCTCTGTGAAGAAAGGGGAGACATTACTTGATACGGTCAATAACATCTTAGCGATGAAGGTAGATATGGTAGTGATGCGGCACTCAAGCCCAGGTGCCCCACATTTTCTATCCAAGCATATTGACGCAAATATCATTAACGCAGGTGATGGAACTCATGAGCATCCAACACAGGCGCTGCTAGATACCTTTTCCATTCAAGAGAAAGTGGGCGAGGTAGAAGGAAAGAAAGTGGTGATTGTTGGAGACATTCTTCACTCGAGAGTTGCGCTATCCAATATTTTCGCTTTGAAGCTACTAGGAGCGGAAGTGATGGTCTGTGGTCCAGCCACCTTGCTTCCCAAACATATCGGAGGGCTAGGCGTGCAGGTGGAGACCAATATCAGGAAGGCGCTTCAGTGGTGCGATGTGGCAAATATCTTACGGATTCAGCTGGAAAGACAGCAAATGAGGTATTTCCCGTCTTTGAGAGAATACTCACAGTACTTCGGGGTAAACAAGCAGCTGCTAGACGAGCTCGATAAAGAGATTACAATTATGCACCCAGGGCCTATTAACCGTGGAGTAGAAATCACCAGTGATGTTGCTGACTCAGACCATTCCATCATCCTTCAGCAGGTGGAGAATGGAGTAGCAGTAAGAATGGCCGTATTGTACTTATTGGCTGGAGTTAACTAGCTACCCACATAATTGAATGGGGAGATTTTCAAGAGCTCCTCCTTGACTTCCTCACTTACATCCAATTTCTGCACAAAGACTTTTATGGTATCGTTAGTAATGGACTCATTTGTCCTAGTCAGTTCTTTCAGGGCTTCATAAGGATTGGGATAAGCCTCTCTCCTTAATATTGTCTGGACTGCCTCCGCAACCACTGCCCAATTTGCTTCCAAGTCTTTTTGGATGACCTGTTGGTTTGCGTGAATTTTTGGAAGTCCCTTTTCAAGGGAAGAAAGCGCGATAAACGTATGGGCGATAGGAACACCAATATTTCTGAGCACGGTGGAGTCCGTCAAGTCTCGCTGAAGTCTGGATATTGGTAGCTTCGAACTCAGATGCTCAAAAAGTGCATTGGCAATTCCCAGGTTACCCTCAGCATTTTCAAAGTCTATCGGATTTACTTTATGCGGCATTGCGGAAGAACCCACTTCATTTTTCGAGATGGTCTGAGTGAAATAATTCATCGATATGTACTGCCAGATATCTCGACTGAAATCAATTAATATGGTGTTGATTCTCTTGAGTCCATCAAAAATAGCAGCCAAGTGATCGTAATGCTCTATTTGTGTGGTCGGATGACTCCTTTTCAACCCGAGATATTCTGAGACGAACTTGTCACCGAAATCATGCCAATCGATTTCTGGAAAAGCTACGGTATGTGCGTTGAAGTTTCCTGTTGCGCCTCCAAATTTGGCAGCAAAGGGTATTTGTTTTAGTAACTGAAGCTGCTCCTGCAGGCGTGCCGCGAAAACTTTGATCTCCTTACCAAGTCGGGTAGGTGAGGCTGGCTGCCCATGTGTTCGCGCCAGCATGGAGATTTCATTCCACTGACTCGATTTTTTTTCTAGCTCATCTACCAGCTTTTCAATTTTGGGCAGTAATGAATCTTGAAGTGCTTCTTTGATGGACAGTGGAATGGCGGTATTATTGATGTCCTGAGAAGTAAGTCCAAAGTGGATAAATTCCTTGACTTCTGACAGCTCAAGTTTGTCAAATTGCTCCTTTAGGTAGTATTCAACCGCCTTTACGTCGTGGTTGGTGATTTTTTCAATGTCTTTTATGGAGCCAGCTTGATCGATTGTCAGATTTTCATAGATCTTCTTCAATTCAGTCTCTTTGGAGGAATCGAATGATGCTAGTTGCGGTATTCCTGTTTCGTGCAGTGCGATGAAGTACAGCACTTCCACCTTCAGGCGATACTGAATCAGCGCTTTCTCAGAAAAGTAATTTGCTAAATCAGATACGATCTTCCTGTATCTTCCATCTATTGGAGAGATTCCCTCCAGTGCGTTAAAATCCATCTATTGTTGATTGTGATCGAACACAAAATTACCTTATCATGTTTACTTGTCTGACCATGGCTTCAGAATTAACTTTGCGGCCTTAAAATTGACGAGATGGCATTTTCATTATTTAAAAAGAAGAAAGAAAAGAAGGACAATAGGTATCAGACATTGGCGGTAAAGGAAGTAGTCAATGTGGCAAAAGATGCCGTAAATCTAGTGTTTGAGAGACCAGAGAACTTTGAGTATGAGCCAGGTCAATTTATCACAATCATCAAGGAGGTGAATGGCAAGAAAATAAGGCGAGCTTATTCATTGTGTACGACACCATACGAGGACGCTCATCCCGCAGTAACTGTAAAGAGAGTTGAAGGAGGAGCCATGTCTAACGACTTAAATGATCACATGAAAGCAGGTGATCAAGTTGAAATCATGGAGCCGATGGGTATGTTCACTACCGAATATAGTAGCGAAAAGAAAAGAAGAGCTGTGTTTTTTGGAGGAGGAAGTGGAATTACGCCTTTAATGTCTATTCTACGCTCCGTCTTGCTAAAAGAGCCCAACAGTGAAGTAGTGTTGGTTTATGGAAATAGGAGTGAGGAGTACATCATTTTCAAAGATCAAATCAAGCAACTGGAGTCTAATTACAACGGAAGATTCACTGCGATTCATATTCTTGAGACAGGAGACGCTTCGTACAGCGGACGCCCTACGGAAGATATGATCCTGCAGATCTGTGAGGACGTAAAGGTTGATTCTGAAACCGAAGCTTATATATGCGGTCCACAGCCTATGATGGATTTAGTTTCTGGTGCCCTACCAAAAGCAGGATTTGCTGCAGAAAAAGTTCGAATGGAAAGCTTTGAGGCCGGGAAAACTTCACCAACAGAAATCATTGATACAGAGAGTGCAGAGAGCGAGGTAACGTTATTGCTTGATGGTGAAGAATTTGAAATTACTGTCAAAAAGAACGATTCCATTCTTGATAGCGCTCTGGCCCATGACTTGGATATGCCTTACTCCTGTCAAAGCGGTCTTTGTACTGCATGCCGAGGAAAATGCGTAGAAGGAAAAATTAGCATTGATGAAGCTGAAGGACTTTCCCAAGATGAGCTTGACGAAGGATATGTGCTTACTTGTATTGGCAAACCCCTTTCGGACAGAGTGAAAATAGAAATGGGTTAGGATTTTTTTAGCGAAATGATAAAGGAAGTGCCAGTTCCCACTTCACTTTCAATTGCGATGCTACCACCCATTGCATGGATAAATCTTTGGGCAATAGATAACCCTAAACCTGTCGACTTTTCCTGATTAGTGGATTTGGTGCTGGTGGTGGTGTAAGCATGAAAAATCCTGCGCTGGTCTTCTTTGCTTATTCCTGGTCCCTCGTCTCTAACTTCAATGGTATTCTTTTCTGAGTCACCATCTAAAGAAATGTAGATCCGCTTTCCCTTCTCAGAAAACTTGATGGCATTTGATATTAAGTTATCAATTACTTGTTCCAAGTAATTGGGATCTGCTTTAGAGGTAAAAACTGCATTTTCAGCTACGTTCCCTACTATTTCAATGCTCTTCTGACGAGCAATTAGTTCAAAGTTCCTTACGGACTTTGATACTAGCTCATTTAAGTCCACTCGTTCGGTTTTTAGATTGAGCTTCATGTTCTCAATGGCGCTTATATCGAGAACTCGGTCAATCATATTTGACATTTTATCTGCTGATTGATTAAGCATATCCAGGTACTGAGGATACTCAGCTGGGATATCTGTAGCTTTTTGAGCATCGCCTAAGAAATGTAGTAGGCCTTTCATCATGTTGATCGGATTTCGCAAGTCATGTGCTACCACTCCGATGAGTTTGTTTTTGTCTTCGTTCAGCAAGGCCAGTTTTTTGTTCTTTCCCTTAATTAGTGCGTATCCTCTAATAAAGATCACAGCAAGAATGAGGAGTAGTACAGTCCCGATAAGTATGATTCTATTTTCCAGTGTCTTGGTTTCGATTTGCTCCGAGAACTTACGCTCCGTTTCCAATCTTTGGAGTTCTAAGTCAGCGATTTCCTTACGGAATTCATATTCCGAGGCGAGCCTGGCTGCTTTTTCCACGCTACTTGCTTTGAATAAGGAGTCACTGAATAATTGATATTTTTTGAGTGCATTCAGCGCTTCTTCTTTCTGGTTTGTTTTTTCGTAGTAGGTAGCAATCTCATACAAGGCTTCTTGTGATTCTGTAGGGAGATTAGCCTTCCTAGCAATTTCTAGCGACCTTCTAAGAGCATTGACCGACTGACTCTTTTTGTTTTGCCGTAGGTAGAGCTGGCCAAGGCTTTTGTAAATGGAGGACTCAATGGAAACTTCCTCGCATTCCTGAGAAATCTCTAACGCTTCGTTTAGATAAAATTCAGCTGAATCGAGCTTGTTCTTTTCCAAGAGCAATGAACCCATCGCTTCAAGAGGATAGCTGAGGAAGCAGGCATTTTCGATAGTTACCTCAATTTTCAAGACATCCCGTAAAAGCTGGATTGCCATCGCAGTGTCACCTCTCTTCTGATAGATATATGACATATTATTCATGAGGGTCGCTTCGTCAGATCTTAGGTTGTGAATCTTAGCTTTTTCTAGCGCCTCACTGAAATACTGCATTGCGGTCTCAGAATTGTTCATATTGTCATAAATGACTCCAATGTTGTTGTTGATCAAGATTTCTCCTTGAATGTAGTTTGCAATCGCCGCAGATTCTTTCGCTTGCAAATAGCAGTCTAGCGCCTCGGAATAAAACCTGGTCTGATCATAAATCATCCCCATTTGGTTCAGAACATCTGCAACTTGGAGGTCTTTGTCGCTTGTCAATTCGTATGCTTTCTTTGCTTCAGTAGCCCATCTAAGGGCAATTGCATTTTCTCCAGTGAGATGGTAAATAGAGGACAGTGCAAGGGCTGCATCGCCCCACTCAGGGTGGAACTCGTTTCTCGAGGCGATATAGAATGACTTCTGATAGCTATCAAGTGCTGAGTCTATTTCATTCAAAAACTCATAAGTCTGCGCTTTTACGAAGTAAGCATTTGCAACATAAAGCCACATCTTTTCACTTTCGTATCGCTTCAACGCAGTATTGATGAGATGCATGCCAGCGTCAAGGTCTTGCTCTGCAAGGTAAGATCCGTGGACTATTTCGGATCTGCTCTTATGCTTGATTGATTCAACTTGCTTCCCTAAGTCGTATGCTTGCTTGGTAAAGGAGAGTGCGTCCTCAGTAGATTCTGCTAGGTAAGCCAGGCCTATTAACATGGAAATTCGGCCAGTGTCTGTTTTTATATTGCTTAGCTCATTGATTAAACTATCCTGTTCAGATTGAGCAGAAAGTGCAAACACTTTTAAGAAAAGCACAAATACAAGACCGAGAGAAGCTGGAAGTTTCATAGCAAGTGCTGCTCAAAGATACGCTTTTGAATAAGACATACTGCGCAGTTTTTCTTCTCCCAGATAAAGGTGCTATTTTCGACTCAAATATTCAATCATGAAGTACGCTCTCCTGTTTTCCCTTCTCCCATTTTTAGCTGCTAGTCAAATTCAGAGTCCGTCGGATTTCCTCGGATATCAATTAGGCGAGAAGTTTTCTCGACACCATCAAGTAGTTGATTACTACAATCACTTAGCTGAAGAATCAGATATGGTAGAGGTGGTCGAGTATGGAAGGACCTATGAAAATAGACCGCTCATCTTGGCTTTTGTTTCTACAAGTAAGAATATCCAAGATCTTGAACAGATAAGAACCGATAATTTAAAGAGAGCTGGTGTGCTGGAGGGTGAGCCTAGCACAAGTATTCCTATTGTCTGGCTGAGCTACAATGTCCATGGGAATGAGTCCTCTGCTACTGAGGCTTCATTGGCCACAGTTTATGAGTTGATCAGAGAGGGTTCAGGAAAATCAGATTGGTTAGAAAATACCGTGGTAGTAATCGATCCTTGCATTAATCCTGACGGAAGGGATCGGTATGTTAATTTCTATTGGCAGTATGGAAATAATCCTTTTAACCCTGATCCTAGCTCGTTAGAACATAATGAGGAATGGCCGGGTGGAAGACCCAATCACTACCTTTTTGACCTAAATAGAGACTGGGCATGGCAGACCCAGATCGAAACTCAGGCCAGAATCAAGGTCTACAATCAGTGGCTTCCTCAGATCCATGTAGACTTTCATGAGCAAGGGATCAACTCGCCATATTATTTTGCTCCTGCAGCTCAGCCGTTTCACGAGTTGATAACTTCCTTCCAGCGAGATTTTCAGGTTGAAATAGGAAAGAACCATGCGAAGTATTTTGATGAAAATAACTGGTTCTATTTTACAAAACAGTTTTTTGATTTACTCTATCCCAGCTATGGTGATACATACCCTACGTATAATGGCTCTATAGGAATGACCTATGAGCAAGCAGGACACGGAAGGGCAGGTTTGGGTATTATTAAGCAAGAAGGTGACACCTTAACGCTGAAGGATAGAATTTCCCATCACTATACCACGGGACTATCTACGGTGGAGATTTCCTCCCTTAATGGTGATCGACTGTTGGATCAGTTCAAAAATTTCTTTGGAGACAATGCCAGCTTGAAGTACAAGACTTTTGTTTTGAAGTATGACGGTAATGAGGATAAGTTCCAATCACTGTGCAATTGGTTGGATCAGAATGGCATTGAATACGGAAGTACAACTCAATCCAGAATTAGAGGCTACCAATACAGCACTGGTGCCACCAAGGATTTCACGATTGACAGAAAAGATTTGGTGATCAGTACGAACCAACCTAAAGCTACGCTGGCTCATATTCTTTTTGAGCCGAAAACCAGTTTGGTCGATTCCATCACCTATGATATCACAGCCTGGGGCGCGCCGTATGCTTATGGAGTGGAGGCCTATGCATCTACTCAGAAAGTAAACTTAAATGCCCAAGAGAAAGAAGAGGAACAGGCTATGGAAGCTCCTGAAAAAGCCTATGCATTTGTAGGTAAGTGGGATAGCATGGAAGACGCTAAATTCTTAGCTGAGCTCTTGAAAAATGATATAAAAGTCCGATTTACCGAGAAGGTTATGGTCTCAAGGGGCAGGCAATTTGAGAGAGGGAGCCTAATTATTGCAAAGAGAGATAATAGATCACTTGAAGATTTCGAGAAAGCGATTACAAAGATTGCAAATGAATTTGGAAGAAAGCTTGAGGTGATTAAGACTGGATTTATGGATCAAGGTCCGGATGTTGGGTCATCGGATGTGAAATACTTGAAGAAGCCGAAGGTGGCGCTTTTAGGTTATGATGGCACTTCTTCTTTAGCATTTGGGGCGTCATGGCATTTCTTAGAGCAAGACTTAGGTTATCCGGTGACGGTAATCGGTACAGACTATTTCAATCGCGTGGATCTAGGTGCTTACAATGTTTTGATCATGCCAAATGGGTGGTATGGCGAGTTCGGAGACAGAGAAATGAAGAAAATGGCTGACTGGGTTTCTGCAGGAGGTAAACTGATTGCAGTGCAGGGCGCACTAAACAAGTGGAAGGATAGCGATTACGCTTCCCTTAAGTCTTATGTTGACGAAGATGCAAAAAGTAAAGCAGAGGGTGAATCCGAGACAAGAAGTGAAGGTAGACGGCTGGTGAATTATGAAGAGTTGGAGCGCGACTATATGAAAGGAAATACTCCTGGAGCCATCTATAAGGTGAAAGTAGATGATTCTCACCCACTTGCTTTCGGATATGACAAAACCTACTACACGTTAAAAACCACAAGTAGTCAGGTCAGCTATCTTGGATCAAATAATGTGGGCATTATTGAATCCAAAGAAGATTTATTGAGTGGTTTTTCTGGTTCCTACGCTCGAGAAGATATTGCAGAAACGCTCGTCTTTGGCGTAGAAAATAAAGGAAGAGGTCAAATCGTATATCTGGTAGATGATCCCCTCTTCCGGTCTTTTTGGCAAAATGGTAAACTACTGATGGCGAATGCGATATTTTTCGTGGGGCAATAAATCTTGGTGTCTTTGACCTTATTTCAGCCTGCCGTTTTCTTTTAGGATTTTATTGATGATCCACTCGATCTGACCATTGGTGGATCTGAACTCATCTGCAGCCCATTTTTCCACGGCCTTCATCGTGTTCTCATCCAACCTGAGCGCGAAGGGTTTCTTTTTAGCCATTCATCTCCCAATTTTCTCTCAACCTTGCCACAACCCGCTCCAGTTCTTTCGGTTTTTGGGTGCCAATGAGCAGTCCTTTACCATTTTGCTTCACGATCTGAAGTCCTTCATTTCCCGATACATTTAAGGCTTTGCCCTTGCCTGGCCTAACTCGATATCCCCAGCCTCCATACTCCCGTATCGGGCGGTACTTCCGCACATACATTTCCTTCACATCAGCGCTGGTGATTGCCTTCTCTGTATTGACAAAAGGAGGAAACTTATAGTAGATGGCTTTATCATCTACTATTGTGGTCAGCTTCGAGAAAGAGAAAAGCACAATTAACCCAATAGTGACTATGAGCGCAATCACAACGCCAACTAGCGACTCAGGGCTACCGTCTCCTAGCCACAACGGCACCACAGCTCCTGCAAGCGCAATAAATGCCACCCCTATCACCACAAAATACATCCAGGTGTTCCTAAAACTCTGCTCTTCCTTATACTGAATTTTACCTTTCATCTCTCCCTTTCCATAAAGGCCATCATTGAACCATTATCAGAGGTCACTGTAATGACTTTCCAACCTCGAGAAGCTTCTTCGTTGATTCTACTCTCAAACGCTTCGATATTTTCAAAGGTCTTCTTCTTGAAAAACTTGTACCGTCCCATTGCACTAATGGTTTAAAGTTCCTGAATTCACCACTGGAGCCACGTCTTTATCTGCGCATAGTACTACCATCAGATTACTGACCATAGCCGCCTTCTTTTCTTCATCAAGTTCTACCACGTCTTTCTCGTCCAGTTGCTCCAATGCCATTTCCACCATGCTTACCGCACCTTCAACAATCTTATGTCTTGCAGCAACGATCGCGGTAGCCTGCTGACGTCTAAGCATTGCGCTAGCTATTTCTTGCGCATATGCCAAGTACCCAATCCTCGCCTCTAGGATTTCTATTCCCGCGATGGCAAGTCTTTCTTCCAGCTCAGTTTCTAGGTGATCATTTACCTCCTTTATTCCTGATCTCAAGGTGGTCTCTGATTGTTCATCGTCGAAGTTGTCGTAAGGGTAAGTTCCCGCCATCTTTCTAACAGCTGCATCCGTTTGCACTCTCACGAAGTTTTCATAATCATCTACCTCAAAGGCCGCAGAAAAAGTATCCCTAACTCTCCACACCAAAATCACGGAGATCATGATGGGGTTGCCAATGTTATCATTCACCTTGATCCTTTCGCTATCAAAATTTCTTGCGCGCAGGCTTATTTTCTTTTTCATATAAAAGGGGTTGATCCAGAAGAAGCCATTCTTCTTCACTGTCCCTTTGTATTCCCCAAAGAGTACTAGTACGCGTGAACCATTTGGGTTTACATAGAAGAAACCAGGCAGCATGATCATCCATGGCAAAAAGAGGAGGGTCCAAATAGGATGATTGGTAATAACCAGCATGGCAATGGCTGCCCCTAGAAACAAGGCATTAACAAAAAGTGCCAGGTAACCAGAAACTGGATAGCTATCTTTTTCTTGAGATTTCATAGAAGTGTTTTTTAGAGATTTTTAATAAAGTCAATCATGCCTTCCAAAAGGCCCTCTTTGAGAGGGATAGTTGGATCACTGTAAGTAGCTCCATTGGCTACCAAATCACCCGCTGCTGCATGCTTTAATACATGATTCATCTCACTGATGATCAATATGTCAGCTTTTGGGTAACTCTCCTTGAGAGTTTGTGCATCTTCTACGCGCACCTGAAGATCTGTGGTGCCGTTGATTATTTGAGCCGGTATTTTCAGTTTTTTGATCTCCGCAGAAGGATCGTAGGCCATATATGACTGCAGGAAAGGCTGGACCTGCGGATTAAAAAGTGAACCTAGTACTGCACTGTATTTTTTTACTGTGAAGCCGTTTCGGATGGAGTCTATCTTAACCTCTGCTTCCTTAGACAGTTCTTCTGATTGCTGACTTAACTGACGGATTATTGCTGAACCTGCGTCTTCTGATGCACCCGCCAGTGAAATGAGTCCATCTACTTTTGGATTATCCTGAGCTGCCAAAATACCCACCAATGATCCCTGACTATGACCGGCTATGATAATCTTTCGGTACCCTTGATCACTTAGGTAATTCACCCATGCTTTTGCATCTCCTACGAAATCATCGAATCTCAAAGCCCTTGGGTCCGAAACTGCTGCCTGGCTTGCTGCAATTCCTCGTTTATCGAACCTTAGTACCGCGAATCCTGCTTCAGCCAGTCCGTCTGCAACCATTTTGAGGCTATTGTTGGTAAATCCTAAGGTATTGTTTCCATCTCGATCCGTAGGACCTGATCCTGCAATCAATAAAATCGCAGTTTTTGTCTTGTAGAAGGGTATAGAAAGTGTTCCCTTCAGTTTATCTATTGCGACTTCCTGCTCCTCAACGTGCTGGGCGGTAGCAAGGAAAATAGCAAAAAGAAATATTGCGGAAAATATGTTCTTCATCAGAGTAATTATTATGATATTATTTTAATATCATTTCAATTTACGAAAATTATTCCAAAAAGGTTATTTTTCTTCTTAGTTACTTTGAGATATGAAGATGAAATTCAAAAACTGGGAGGATTACCATCATCAGATTTATCGCATTTATCACGGGATCATTGCACTGTCCCTTGTGCCTTTTTTTCTAGTCTTTCTAGAGTTGGAGGTGGCCAGTATTAAAGAACCTCGAGTTTCTAGTCTTTGGATATACCTAATACTTTTTGTCCTGATTCCAATCTGTATTTTCCTAATGTGGAGGGTTTGGAAGGTGGAGAAGAGTAAAAGTGAAAATACAGACTTTCAGCTAAGAGAGAAATTGATCTTTTTTAGAAAAATTGAAGTAAGAAAATACCTTGAATTGGAGTTAGCCTGTATTCTTGGATTAGTGGGCTTGTGGCTTACAGCCCACTACCTGTTTGTGATCATCTATTTTGCAGTACTGGCTCAATTCTCTTTTCTAAGACCTTCAGAAGATCGCTTCGTTCGAAATATGAGGTTGACGAAAGCTGAGCGAAAGCAATTGCACGAAGAGACGATATAAAAAAAGCGCCAATCGGCGCTTTTAGTTTATGTGCTTTATTTCTGCTAAAGTGTTACTCCGAAAGTAATGCCATTTAATGCTGCATTTTGTCCGTCTGCGTTTACTGGCCCTCTTCCACTGGAGAACACCTCGTTAAGGTCATACATAGCGAAAAGCTCCAACCCTTTCCAGCCAATCTGCCCTCTCAATCCATATCTGAAATTTTCCAAGTAGAAGTTATCTCGCTCCTTATCTCTCTCAGTACTGCCACCTTCTTTGAACTTAAACTTGGTGTGTGCTCCTAATCGATACCCGGCATAGCCTCCTAAGCCAAATCGGAAACCCTTCTTTGAATACCTTCTTACTTTCACACCCGACGACTCATAACTGGTCACTTTCTTTCTTCCTCTGGAGAAGTCGAACATTGGAACTGCGTGAATATTTATGAAAGATGCAGTAAGCTTGCTTTTAGAGCCATTCAATTCAGGTGGCGCCAAGTTGAACTCAATTGCCTCAGGACCTTCAGAGATGATGTAATCAGGATCTTGAAGTTTCCAGTTGTACCAGCTGATGCCTAATCCCCAATCCAAGAAAAGTGGTCCACCAACCCAAGTCTTGTTTACACTATTTAGTGCCACGTACCATGATCCCCAAGGTTTTACTGAATATGGAGCATTGTCGCCATCAGGAAACTGTCCGTCTTCCAACCAATTGTTTATTCCAAGGTCAATATTGAAATGGTGTGTGGTCCTTTCCACTCGTTCTGCATCATAAGTGACTTTTCTTCGGTCCTCCCAATCATCCTCGTCCCAATCATCTACTTCATCCGGATCCACATCTACTTCTATGCCACCAAGCTTTACTCGTACTTTATCTTGATTGATCTCCCAGTCTCTCATTTCCACTTCGCTATCTTCATTGACGTAAGCCTTGCCATCATCAATTTGCATGTACTTCACACTGTCTGAAAGCTGCTCGTTCAAATCTCTGATCATCTGGTTGATATCATAGTTCTGTAGTGAGGCTAAGTCAGCTCGACTTTCGGTCACAATGACGATTTTGCTTTTATTACTCAATTCAATGATCACTGTGTCCTTCTCACTTCCATTACTATATGAAGCAAAGGAGAACGTCGCTATTGTCAATAATGCTATAGAAAGTAATGCCTTCATGTTATTAGTAGTATATCCTTGGTTTTTCATGATTTTGTCCTTTTAAATAGTTGAGTTCCGATTACTCATGGAGTCATCGCGCTCTTTTCTCGTTTATTCTTCAATCCACCTTTAAGCAGATCATCTTTTGCCGTTTTGATGTCGGCTAACATTTCCCCTGGGTCAATTTTTTCAGTGAATGCAATGAACTTCTTAAATACACCTGATGAATCGCTTTCAGTAATTTCATCTTCCATGATGCTTTTATTAGATGCGATGTAAGTGATCTTCACAGCACTATAGTCTATTTTCTCTTCCACGGTACTAGCATCTTCCATTTCAGGAACCTCCGAAACAGGGATCGTCGTTTCTTCTAATGCAACTACTCTTTTTATTTCCATTTCTGGAATTTCTAAAGGGTTGTTACTTTCCGCTTTTACATCCTCTGTTAACTCAACTTTTGCAACTTGCACGATCCTTGCTTTTTGTTGTACTGGTCTTGCAGGCGTTGCAACAGCTTTTTCTTGCTTTGGCTTACTAAGATCTGCGGCTACTGGAATGGATAAGCCTTGATCATTAGGAAGTATGGGGTGATCTGCCTCTCCTAGGGAAAGTTGATTGGAAGCAGGCTGATTGGGCCACAAAACCACTGAAACTGTCAGTAATAGGGTGATGGATGCCGCCACCCAGTAAAAGACGGGCTTCTTCTTTCCACCGATTTGTTTTTCTACCTCATCCCATGCTTTAGGAGAAGGTGCTACCTCCACTCCACCGAGCTTTTCCCTAAATAAGCGATCAATATTGTGTTGATCCATTGGTAACTGTTTTTTCAATTTCTTTTTCAAGTTCCACCAGTCTGTTTTGTAACCACTTTCTGGCTCTGCTCAGCTGAGATTTTGAGGTGTTCTCGCTAATATCGAGTTGTTTCGCAATCTCAGCGTGATTATAACCCTCTATCGCGTAGAGGTTAAAAACTGTCCTGTATCCTACAGGTAATTCATCAATTAATTTTAGTAGATCCTGTTCATTGAGTTGGTCTTCCATCACCTTCAAATTCGGATCATCATGTACTTCCTCAATGTCACTCTGAAGAGACATATTCCGGTTTTTCCTGATGTACATCAGGCAGTCGTTCACAATGATTCTTCGAACCCATCCTTCAAAGCTTCCATCTCCCTTAAACTGATCCAACTTGTCAAATACTTTAACGATACTCCCGATCAACACGTGTTCGGCCTCTTCTTTATCCTTAATGTATCTTATGCAAACTCCTAACATTTTAGGAGCTAAGCGGTCATACAACTTGCGCTGCGCAACAGGTTTGCCTTTACGGCACCCCTCAAGCAATTCTTCCTCGGTTGATGATTTGTTGATTCGCAACATGGTTTTGACCTTCATGGGGTAGATGCAGCTAGTTTTCTATTGGTTGCGTCAAGATGAAAAATTTCTTAAAAATACGAATTGGGCGGGAGTCCTAGGGAATAGCACAGATTCTTAGAAACAAAAAAACCGGCATTTTAGCCGGCTTCAAATCTTTTCAGTTAGTCTTCTCTGTGAGAGTGGTGATGATGAAATCTATTCTGTCGCTTCAGTAAAAACTCCCACATACTTCTCCATATGTCATCAAATGCATAGTGGATGATGTTTTTGAAGTTTATCCAGTTGTTACGCTTCTTATTCATGACCGGTTAAGCTGATTATTAACCAAATGTATAATGATTCTACGAAATTTTTCTATGAATCGTTGATATGAAATGATAAAGCTTAGTGAAAAAATGAAAAATAAGATATAAGAGGGGCAAGGTCTTTACCTAACCCCCCTTGTAAAGTATGAAGAGGATCACAAGGTTATGGTCTCATGGATTTTGAAAATTGTAAAAATGATTGAAACCTGAAAACTGTAAAAAAGAAGATTTTTCTCGTGGATGAGGGTATCTAGCTTTATCGCTTGTTCTTAAATCAACACAACTACTCAACGTGAATTGGATTTTGATTGCACTTGGACTATCTGCACTCAGTGTGCTGCTCATTTGGTTTTACAAAAAACCAGCAGTGACCGATTCACAAAAACTAAGTATGGAAGAGAAAGAACTAAAGGTCATTTACGGTAAGACCATTGACCGACTAAATGAAGAGAAACTCTTTTTAAGCAAGAGTCTTAGACTATCAGATTTAGCTTCAGAACTGGGCTCTAACGAGCGACTTGTTTCTAAGGCGATCAATCAGTATGGAGCTGGAAATTTCAACAAGTTTATCAACGCTTTTAGGGTCGAACATTCCAAAGAGCTGTTGATCGGGGGGAAGTTTGATCACTACACTATTGAAGCCATTGCCGAGGAATCTGGTTTTTCAAACAAAGTCTCCTTTTACAATGCGTTTAAGAGCCATGTAGGGATGTCACCATCTGAATTTAAGAAGTCAAAACAAGTCAATACCTGATCACCCTATGTTTAATCTGTCAAAGAGTAAAGAATCACGATTATTAACGTAAAGAATCGTGATACTTAACCTAACACTCTCATAATCAATAAGTACTGATCTTTAGTAATCCGTTTTGGTGATAAACAAAACTCACTCAAAATGGACACACTACAGACACTACTCATTGAGAAAATTGCGATTACAAAGGATCAACTCCTCAGGCGAGTTACAGGAGAAGATTTACTGATACCTGAGAACTGCACCGAATTAATAATTCCGTTTAAGAATACCATTGAAGTACAGCTACTTGGCATGGTGAGAAAAGTAGCGCTCAAGAAGGGGAGGTGCTACCTGGTACGGCCTAGAGGTAGGGCTATGAACGTATTCGGGTGTTCATCATATGCCTTAATCAAGTGTCATGCAGCCTATTCAAAAGACATGATAAAAGGTCTACATGAGATATCACACGGTATTTATGAAGTGCAATTAACCAGCTCAGAAATTGATGGCATAATGAAATGCGTGGAATATCGTGATCAGTATGGCATGAATATACTGCTGGAGGATTTCTTTGATTTGGCTTACAAAAAGCCAAACGCCGTTATTCTAAACGCCTTGGAGATGATACATGAGACTTTGGGAACCATTGCCATAAAAGATATCTATGCTGAGTTATCTATAAGCAAATCGACTTTGGAGCAACGCTTTGCCAAGGATATTGGACTCACACCAAAAGAGTTTTGTAAAATCGAGAAGCTCAAGCATTTCATCCGTACTTACTGTGCAAACATTGAGCAAAGTCTAACAGAAATCACCTATCAATGCGGCTATTATGATCAGTCACACTTAATCAAAGACTTCAATTATTTCCTAAATATGAGTCCCAGGGTATTCTTTAGAAATTTTTGTAAAAACTTGTCTTATCAAAAAGCAGGAGTATCAGGATGAAATGATTGAAATTCAGAGATCATCAAGAGTCTTGAAAACTTGAGACTAGTTCTCCTCATTCTTAAGATCTAAGTGTCTATTCTTCAGTTCGGACTTGAGGTTCGTGGCTACAGTCAAAAAAAGCCGAGACTTTTTGATCTCGGCTTTTACTTTTCAGAATGTCGCAAAATAGCTACGATTTTGATTTGCAGCTATCCTTTATTGACCATATCCTGGATTTTGCTGTATTGCAAATGCTTCAGTTTCTCTCTCTGGAATAGGTAGAACTAGCTCATTTGCATCATAAGTAAAGCTTCCTACATCTAATTGCCATCTCTTAAAATCATGAATTCGGAATCCTTCAAAAGCGAGTTCTTTCATTCGTTCGTCTCGAATGTCCTGCTGTGTTACTGTTGTCAAATTCCCAATACCGGCTCTACTTCTAATAGTATTGATGTCTTCTACTGGAGACGCCCCTACAGTAGTTCCTTGCTCAAAATTTGCTTCAGCTCTGTTAAGATACATTTCCGCAAGCCTAATGACTGGTATATTCAGATTTGGATCCCCAAACTTTGCACACTGAATCTGACCGGAGTTTTGCCCTCCTACTCCTACATAGTACATCTCGTTTACGGCCCCTATAGTTGCTGTTGTTGATAAATCATCTTGAAGACCGCCTCTTGCATCACCGGGTTCAAATGAATCTATGAAAGTTTGCTGAACCTGTATATCTCCTCTACCTACTCCAAATAGCCTCGCATAAAAAGTAGTCGCGCCACCATTATTCGTTCCTGCATTACTCAATGAGGTTTGCTGGATAGCAAATACTTCCTCAGCTGAATTTGCAGCGTTATTGAAACTCCCCAAAGGATTAGGGTTCAGAGAATATAGACCTGATTCTATTACTCTACTAGCCTCATTCGCAGCATTTGCATATTCACCTCTTTGAAGATATACCCTCGACAGGATCGCAGAAACTGTGTAGGTAGAGATATTGGTGCCGTTCGTACCTAAGTCCTCTGATAACAAGTCCTTGGCTATAGTAAGGTCGTCTAGTATTTGAGTATAAACTAAACTTACAGTAGATCGACCCAAATTGGCTGTCGCATCAGCATCAGCGGCTGTTACAGTGGGCGTAAGTACTAGTGGAACACCTAAGTCAGTAGACTCAGACCCTGTCCCCCATGGTTGACACCAAAATCTCACTAGTTCAAAGTAAACCATAGCTCTCAAGGCTCTTGCTTGACCCTCAATAGCATCTCTGTTATCCTCACTGGCAAGATCTAAATTAGCCAATACAACATTGGTGGAATTAATTACATCATACCCCCTAATCCAATTAGCCGCAACCACTAAATTGGTAACCGTGAGCTCCTTATCAGCCATTTCTCTGTAGGTAGAGAAACTACCTCCCCAAGAGACATTATCAGTAGAACCGAGCATTTCAGACATAATATTTGCATCACCGCCTAGTAGCTCCCCGCCTTCACCAACTCCAAATGTCCCCTTAATTCCAGCATAAGCACCGAATAGAACTGAAGTCAAATTTTCTTCATTTACCAAAACCGAAGAGCTTGCCAGTGTTTGTCTAGGCTCTACATCTAATTGGCCGTCGCATGCTACCATAAGAAGCACGACTGTCATTGCTATCGCTTTATTTATTATACTTTTCATGATATTCTTTTATTAAAATCCTATTTCTAGACCTGCTGTGATAGTTCTACCTTGAGGGGCTGTATAAAAATCCGTCCCTTGGGTAATGTTGCTTACTGTGGTTGATCTGTTTGTTCCTGGGGTACTTACCTCAGGGTCCCAGCCATTGTAGTCTGTAAAAGTCAGCAGGTTAACTCCTGATAGAAAGACCCTAACTTTTCTAAGGGAGACTTTATCAAGGACGTTCTGTGGCAATGAATACCCAAGTGTCATTGTTTTTAGTCTTAGATAAGAGGCATCTTGTAAATACCTTGAAGACTGATCATCACCTACTGCACCCACCAACTCTGCTCTTGGAACATCGGTAATATCACCCGGCTGTCTCCACCTGCGCAACTGATCTACCGTTTGATTATCTACAAATCCTGAGGCATTATTGGATTGGAATCTGCCACCACTATTGTACACATCGTTTCCATAAACAAACTGGAAGAAAATACTTAAATCGATTCCTTTGTATGAAAAGGAATTGGTTAGTCCACCAACGAAATCTGGATTAGGGTCTCCAATTACTACGTCCTCTGCAAGGTTGTAATTAGCTGTAACTAATCTACTACCAATGTGATCAACCGTAAAAACATCCCCACTACTAATCTCTGCTTCAGTAGCTTCACGGTTTATAAAGAATAAAGCATCTCCATTAGCAGGGTTTACTCCGGCATACTCTGGCTCCACAAATACTCCAAGTGGTTGACCTACTCTTACTCTGTTTCTGCCACTGATAATATCTGCTTCACTGTTGAGTTTTGTTACCGTGTTGTCATTAAAGGCAATATTGAAGCTAGTACTCCATTGAAAATCTCCCACCAGATTGTTGGAATTTAAAACGACTTCTATACCCTCGTTTTCCATCTCTCCGACATTTTCAAAAACAGAATTAAATCCTGAAATTGCTGGCAAGGTCCTACTTAGCAGCAAGTCAGATGTATTCTTCTTGTAGTAGTCTATCTCACCGGATACTCGGTCATTTAAAAAAGCAAAATCTATTCCTATATCATATTGCAGGGTGGTCTCCCATTTGAGATCAGGACTTGCTAAAGTCCATGGTCTAAGTCCAGCAGTAGTAGTGTAGTTAGCACCGTTAAAGGTTCCTAAGTGAGCGAATCTAGCAACTGGTGCATTTCCTGTAAGTCCTACACTAGTTCTAAGTTTTAAGAAACTTAGAATCGCATTTCCTGCTAGGAAACTTTCGTCACTAATGATCCATCCAGCTGAAGCAGCAGGAAAGAACCCATATTGGTTGTTTTCACCAAACTTTGACGAACCATCAATTCTCCCACTAATTGTAAGAAGATACTTATCCAGGAATTTCAGGTTGCCTCGTAAAAAATAAGAGACAAATGCTGATTCCAATTCAGAAGAAGACTGAAAAATATTCTCCGCTGCACTGGCTATCGTATTTAAATCATCAGTGGGAAATCCTGTAGCCTGAATACTTGTGAGGTTTCTTTTTTCCGTCTGTAGGGAAGTCCCAAGGACAGCATTGACGTCTAGAGCTCCAAGATTCGTGGCATAATCAAGGTAGGAAGTCGTTTGTATGTTTGCAACTCGTACGGATCTGCTTTGAGCTTGTCCGCCTGGTGCACCATCTTGAGTGATTCTTCCTTGATAAGTATCTTCTTGTTGGTCCAGTAGATCAAGTCCAAGTTCTCCTCTTATCTTTAATCCTTCGATTAACTGATATTCAGCATGGAGATTTGTAAAGGTTCTGTATATCTCTGTAACTGCACTGGCGTTCTCTTTTTCAATTAACCCGTTATAGTAAATAGTATTGGGGTTCGGCTCACCATCAACAAAAGCAGGTTGGGTCGGAGCTAAAGCGACCAATTGTAATGGGGTAGCAAATGCATTATCATTCGATACCCTTTCAATTTCCGTTCTTACTAGATTTAGTCCTCCGCCAATGGATAGTTTATCTCCTATTTTTTGATCCAGATTCAACCTACCACTGATTCTTCGGAGGTTATTATTTATTAAAATACCCTCCTGATCCATTCCGGATAGCCCTATAAAGAACTGAGAGTCTTGGTTACCTCCACTTGCAGACACATCAAGTTGAGTGAATCCCGCATCGTCATTAAAAGCAAGGTCTTGCCAGTCTGTATCTGTTTCAAAATCTGTAGATAGGCCTGCTACTAAACCAAAGCCTGTATCTAAAAGCTCTAGCGCTGCTTGTCGTTCATCAGCTGTTGCTGTAACGGGATCAATACCTTGAAAACGGAGTGTAGCTTCACCATAGATTTCTCTATACTGATCCGCATTCATCCAATCTATCAGATTAGTAGGGTCGCTAAATCCTGTTTGAAAGCGAACATTTACTGCGGTGCGAGAAGAGCTACCACGTTTGGTGGTGATAAGTACTACTCCATTGGATGCGCGTGAACCATAAATAGCTGCAGCTGAAGCATCCTTCAAAACCTCTACTGACTCTATATCTGCAAAATTGATATCAGCCAATGGATTTGTCGGTTGGTTGTTCGTGATACCCTGACTTTCTGAGGTAATAATCATCCCATCCACAACATATAGAGGTTGATTGCTTGCTGAGATAGAAGAGTTTCCACGGACTCTAACCTTAATTCCTTCTCCTACTTTACCACTTGAAGATTCAATAAAGACTCCTGCTGTTCTTCCTTGTATAGCAGACTCTACATTACTTACAGGAATATCTTTGATGTCTTCTGCACTTACACTAGCTATATTTCCAGTTAAGTACTGTTTTATCTGAACACCATAACCTGTTACGACCACTTCTTGCAGCTCAGTGGCTCCACCCATAGTAATATCAATGGTGGTGCGATTGCCTGCGGCTATTTCTTGAGTTTGGAATCCAACGTAGGAAAAAACAAGAATATCGCCACTATTGACCGTTAGTCGGTAGTTACCGTTCAGGTCCGTTTGAGCTCCATTAGTAGTACCCTTTATCAGTACATTCACTCCGGGGAGGCCTTCACCTGATTCATCAGTGACCTTTCCGGATACCGTGCTTTGGGCAAGCGCTTGCGCAACTGCCAAAAGGCAAACAATCATCAAAAAGAAAAGCTTTTTCATAAGCATGAGTTGTTTTGTAAAAAAATTGATTTAACCGGGTAAGAATAGCCTTGAAAAAGTCTGATTAATTGTAAAAAAGAAAGCCTCAATTCTTAAGGGAATGAGGCTTTTGGAGTTGTTATGGCAGCTTTTTTACTTTTTATGGAAGCAAAAATTCCGTAGTATTTCTTAGTTAAAGAAGTCGAAGAAGCTTCTACGCTTTTCGAGTTTTAGATCCTGTAGGATAGTAGATTTTACCCGAATAGAGAAGAAGTAAGATTGGAATCTCCCAAAAGGAACCCAATCAAAGTTCATGGTCCAGCAGTGAAGGTCTCTACTTACTCCAATTCGTGTAGTGGTGAACTCGTTTGCTTCAAAATCATATCCAGAGTTAAAGGTGACTTGTGTCTTTTCAGTCAAACCTAGCGTACCGCTAAATTGGAAACTTTGACGAATGGTGGGGTCTTGAAAACCTCTCTTGGTGCGATTGATGGAGTATTGCATTCTCAATGTCCATGGGACATCAAAATCAATGTATTCTTCCGGATTGTTTTGGATACGCTCAATTTGTTCTCTCTCCTCATCAGTGTACCCTTCAAAGTTCACATCTTCACCGGGCGGAGCAAGTCCGGTACCTTGCTGAATTGCCGAGGATTCATTGTACGCTCCACCGGAACTTCCTTTGTTTCTATTCCCCTTTGGTGCCAAATTCAATCCAAGAGAAATATTCATGTTTGA
>CAYYNA010000014.1:0-32212 GCA_964472815.1 uncultured Roseivirgaceae bacterium | reverse complement strand
GAGGCATTGGTCCTTGCCTCGTTTTTCAATGACTCCATTAGCTGTGTCTTTGCCTCATCTTGGGAAAGGTTAGCCGCTTTCTCCAAAATTGAAATCTGCTGCTTTTGCATCTTTTCAAACTCCTCTTTGCGCTGACGTGCGATTTCCATCTGGTTCTCGAGTGTCTGCTTGAGGTTGTTCAGATCATCCTCTTTTCTTTTTGCTTGCTCAAACTGTTTATTTAGGTTGGCCTCTTTTTGCTTGAGCTTTTGCTCATTGGTGAGCAGGATATTCTTCTTTCTATTGGATTCTTCTTCAAACTCTGTCTTCTTCTTTAGGAAGTTTTCTTTGGCTTCAAGAATCTTGTCTTTCTTAATGCTCTCTGCGTTTACTTCCGCTTCTTTTAGAATGAGTTTGCTTTGCTCTTCGGCCTCTTTGATTTTCTTATTGGCAGTTTTGCCTTGAAGAGATCTACCCACTAAGACACCCAGAAGAAGGGCTACTAGTGATATTACAATTATTAAGGTTGTGGTGTCCATTGTCTATTTATTTACAAAACAACAGGACAGCCAGTAGGCTATAAGCTAAAGATCAGATAGAGTCAGAGATTAATTGGTTCAGTTTGGTGATTTCACTAAGGGCAAAATCATCTGCCGCTTCAGAGGATTCTTCTCTTTTAAGTTTTTCAACCAGACAGTCAAAAGCAACCATCGCGATGAGGTCTTGTGCATCATCGATTCCGAATTGATTTTGATAATTCTTTATTTTCTCATTTAATAATTTTCCCGCTTTTCTAATTCTCTCTTCATCCGCCGCTTTCACTCGCATTGGATATTCTCTATTTCCTATTTTGATCTTTATGGATAGTTCTGCCATTCGGGGGTTTACTTTTTATTCTGCCAAATGGGCAATGCACTTATCTATCTCTCTGATATAGCCTTCTATCTCCGTCTTCAGCTTCGCTGACTCCTCCTCACTGACTACCATGTTGTTTACTATTTTATTCATTTTCATCTGATCCTGAAATGAGCTAAGATGCGTTTGTTGGTTTTCCATCTTAGATTTCAAAATCTGATTTTCACTTACGCTATGCGAAAGCTCGTCTTTGAGACGTTTATTTTCATTTACTAATAGCTGGATCTTGCGTTCCAGGCTTTGAAATTCTCTATATAGCTTTTCGCTTGGCATTTATTACTTACGAATGATTGCTCCTAGTTCCTTTTCGTATAAACTCATGAGACCATTCATACTTTTTTCGATCTGTTTATCTGTTAAAGTTTTGAATTTATCCTGAAGAAAAAAACTAATTGCGTAAGCTTTTTTTCCTTTTTCTATTTTATCCCCCTCATACACGCTAAAAAGGTTCATTCGCTTCAATAATTTCTTTTCATACCTAAAGGCAAGTTCCTGAATTTCAGCAAAAGATACATTCTTGTTGAGAACCAATGATAGATCTCTCTTGACCTCAGGAAATTTTGATAATGGCTCAAAAGCCACGTCTGATTTGTACTTCTTCAGCACTTTATTCCAGTCAAGCTGCGCATAAAATACATCCTGCTTTATGCCGTAAATTCCTAGAAGCTGATCATTGAGCTTACCCAGGCTTCCTATTTCTACGTCTCTGTGTTTCAGAACCACTCCGTAGTGAAAAAGATGCTCATCTTCAAGCGGAACGAGCGTGACATTCCTGATTCCGGCGTACTTAAGCATAGAGAGTGCAACTGTACTTAGGTCTTGAAAAATCACAGCACGAGAGGCCTCTATCCAGTTCTCCTCCGTGGCTTTTCCTGTCAGGTAAAGCGATAAGAAATCTGTCTCCTTGAAGTCCTTGCCATCTTTTTCATAAAACCTTCCGATTTCGAAGAACTTCAAATTGGGACTCTTCCTATTGATATTGTGGGCAACAGACTCAAGAGCAGTGTAAACCGGTGAGGTTTTCATAATGGTGAGCTCCTCACTGGATGGGTTGAGCATTTCAACCGGCTCACCTCCTAATGGGAATTTCTCTTTGTATTCCGGGCTCGTTAGCGAGTTGGTAAGAATTTCAGAGAATCCTTTTCCTGCTAAGTACTTTGAAAGGTCTTCTTGTACTCGATAAGGCTCGAATTCATTGAACTCTGCCAGGTAGTCTGCAGAAAATTCCTCATCCAATGCAATCTCATTGAATCCATAAATTCTAAGCACTTCCTCCACCAGGTCAGCTGGACGTGTAACATCTGAACGATAGGGGGGAACTACCGCTACAAAATCGCTATTAGTTACATTTTTAGTTTCAATATCGAGCCAATTAAGTATCTCGATAATCAGATCGTTGGAAAGCTCTTTTCCAATAAGCCAATGGAAGTTTTGGAACGTTATCGGTACTTCTTTTGGTATAATGGGCTTTGGGTAAATATCCACGATTTCGGAAGCGACATGACCTCCTGCAATTTCCAGAATAAGTGAAGTCGCAAGCCTTAGCGCTTTTACAGTCATCTCTGGGTCAGTTCCTCTCTCATATCGGAAGGAGGCATCAGTAGAAAGGGAGTGGCGCTGTGCTGTTGCACGAACATGGTCAGGGGAGAAGTAAGCGACTTCTAAAAATACGTTTTGGGTTTTCTCCTGGACACCTGATTTTGCGCCCCCAAAAACTCCGGCGATACACATCCCATTGCTTTCTGCATCACAGATCATTAGATCATCAGCATGCAGGGATCTTTCCTTCTCATCTAAAGTGAGAAATTTTGTTTTGCTGGGAAGCGTCTTCACTATCACTTCACCACCCGTAATCTCATCCGCATCAAAGGCATGCATGGGTTGACCTATGGCATGCAGGCAATAATTCGTGATGTCGACAATATTGTTTATCGGTTCCAGTCCAATCGATCTTAACTTCCACTGCAGCCAATCTGGGGAGTCGCCAACGGTTACATCGTGAATGGTAATTCCTGAATACCTAGGACACGCATCGTAGTTCTCGACCGTCACTTTGATTGGGTTGTCTACTTTCGTCTCGAACTGTTTAGCTTCTGGCAGGATGAGTTCTTTCCTGAAGAATGCTTTCAAATCCCGAGCTGTACCCATGTGTGACGTAGCATCTCCCCTGTTTGGGGTAAGTCCGATTTCAATGACATGATCTTCGCCAGTTTCAAATAAATCGATTGCAGGAGTTCCATTTTGCACATCTGTATCTAAGACCATGATGCCGTCATGACTAGTACCTAGCCCAAGCTCGTCTTCGGCGCAGATCATACCTGCTGAAACTTCCCCCCTGATTTTCGCCTTCTTGATTTTGAAGGGCTCCCCCTTTGTGGGATGCACGGTGGAGTTTACGGTAGCAACCAGCACTTTTTGGCCTGCAGCTACATTTGGTGCTCCGCAGACAATGTCAGACAGGTTTTCTGCTCCAATATCCACTTTGGTGACTTTAAGCTTGTCTGCATTGGGATGTTTTTCGCATGAAATCACCTCACCAACCACAATGCCCTGTAGGCCACCCGGAATCTTCTCAATTCTTTCAATACCCTCAACCTCTAAGCCTGTCTGAGTAAGTATTTCACCAATTTCTTCAGGGTTCTCTTTGAAGTCAATAAATTCTTTTAACCAGTTGTAGGATACCTTCATTCTTGCGTGCTCAGATTAAGAGGGCAAAAATAGGAAAAGTGGATAGTTGAATGATTCTAATACGGATATACTTTCTCGCCCGCTTCTATGGAAACTGTAAGCAAATTTTCAATAGGTGGTAATGGGCAGGTAAAATCCGCAAAATAGGCGCAGTATGGATTGTAGGCTTTGTTGAAATCAATGGTGATTTTGTCAGATTTACCAATTTCGAGATCCAGATATCGCCCGCCACCGTAGGTACTGTCTCCGCTGGTTTCATCACCGAAAGCTGTCAGGTATTGATTACCAAAACCTAGGGCTTTAAGAATGAGCAAGGCTTGTTTCTTTTCGCCAACTTTAAATGTTGCAGTTGCGAACTTTAGGTAGTTAGTGGACGATCCATCACTATTTCCTATGGTGACCATTTCCCTTTTTGTAAATCGCTCAAGTTTGGCAGAGACTTTAAACGATGGATCGAAAGGGAAAACTTCCACTTCTTTATACTCAACAGCTTTTTGAACGAACGGGCTTCCTTGTGAGGTCTTGAAGAAATCATGTTTGTCAGCCCAGTATGTACTAAGCTCAGCTTCATATCCATCATCGGACTGATTGAATCTGGTCAGCACGAAAACCACCAGCACGATAGGAATAACGATCCAAACTATTCGCTTCATCTTACATCATATTTTCATCTGCAAAACTGTAAAAACTTTGATCTGTTACGATCAGGTGGTCTAAGACGGAAATATCTAGTGTTTTTCCGGCTTCCTTTACTTTTTTGGTTAGTTGCTTGTCTTGTTCACTTGGGGTCAGGTTTCCACTTGGATGATTGTGAGCTAGGATAATTCCTGAAGCAGACTCTTCTAGCGCTCTTTTAAAAATAAGTTTTACATCCACCACCGTTCCAGACATGCCCCCTTTGCTTAAGAGTTCTTTTTTGATGACTTCATTATTTCTTTTGAGCAGAATAAGCCAGAATTCCTCATGCTGTAGGTCCATGAGGTCACCTTCCAGCAAGCTGTGCGCATCCTTGGAGGAGGTGATTTTCAATTTTCTGAGCGGATCGCTTTCCTTTCTTCTGCGACCTAGCTCAAGAGCGGCTACAATACTTATGGCCTTAGCTTCCCCGATCCCTTTGAACTTCTCCAGATCTTTGACTGACAGTTTTGCCAGATTCCCCAAATTGTTCTCGCAGTGGTTGAGTATAAACTGTGAAAGCTCTACAGCTGTCTGTTCATTATTACCTGAGCCAATGAGAATAGCGATTAATTCTGCATCTGAAAGCACCGACTTGCCTTTAAGGAGCAGCTTTTCTCTAGGACGATCTTCATCCGCCCAACTCTTAATTGTTAATCTCTGCTCCTCCATTGACCTAAAATAAAAAACCCTGAACAAGTTATTGTTCAGGGTTGCAATTTCTTTGCAATTAACTTATAGACTAGCTACGTGTCTTGTAAGTTTTGACTTGAGGTTACCAGCTTTGTTTTTGTGAATGATATTCTTTTTGGCAAGCTTATCAATCATAGAAGTAACCTGTACTAAAAGTTCCTCTCCTTGCTTCTTGTCAGTAGTAGTTCTGAGTCTTTTGATGAACGTACGAGCAGTCTTGTGCTGATACTTATTTCTCAGTCTTTTTGCCTCGTTGCTTCTTATTCTTTTTAATGCTGATTTATGGTTCGCCATAATGCTTCTTCTATTCCTGATTTTAAAAGGACGGCAAAGATAGAATTTATTTTTTGATTTTAAAAGATATGTTTTCTCTGAAATAGAGATAAATAAAAAACCCTGATCACATAATGATCAGGGCTAACAGAATTAAACATTTTAAATCATGATCCGCACATCTCGCAACCATCAGGATCATCTAGTGAGCACTGGACTGCTGCTTGCTGGTCAAGTTGTGCCTGAGTCATCTGGGCGCCAGTGGCCGTATTGACCACTACTGCTTCCTTTGGCTGCTCTTGCTTTTCTTTTTCTACTGTAAACTTGATTGCATCAGTTGCTGCTTTTGTTCTCAAGTAATACATGCCCGTTTTCAATCCTTTCTTCCAGGCGTAAAAATGCATAGAAGTCATTTTGCCGAAATTGGCATCCTGAAGATGAATGTTCAAGCTTTGACTCTGACAGATGTAAGCACCTCGATCTGCAGACATATCGATGATTGCTTTTTGGGAGATTTCCCATACGGTTTTATATCTTTCCTTAATGTCTACAGGTATTTCAGGAATATTTTGAATAGATCCGTTCTCGGCTTTTATTCTATTCATCATTCGATCATCCCAAAGACCTAGCCCGATTAATTCGTTCATTAAGTACTTGTTGGCCACAATGAATTCACCGGAAAGTACTCTTCTCACATAGAGGTTGGACGTGTACGGCTCAAAACACTCATTATTTCCAAGAATTTGAGAAGTAGATGCTGTAGGCATAGGAGCGAGTAGCAAAGAGTTTCTCACACCGTGCTTTCTTACTTTTTGTTTCAATTCGATCCAATCCCATCGCCCTGAATCAGGAGTTACACCCCACATATCAAATTGGAAAATACCTTTAGAAACTGGTGACCCCTTGTAGCTTTGGTAAGGACCTTCTTCCTGAGCTATCTCCATTGAAGTTTCCATCGATGCGTAGTAGATGGTCTCAAAAATCTCTTTGTTAAGGTTTTTCGCTTCTTCAGATTCGAATGGAAGCTTCAGTAGCAAGAAGGTATCTGCCAGTCCTTGCACACCGATACCAATTGGACGGTGCTTCATGTTGGAGTTTCTTGCTTGCTCTACTGGATAGTAGTTTACATCGATAACCTTATTAAGGTTTCGGGTAACCACTTTCGTAATCTCATATAATTTTTCGTGATCAAACTTCCCGTCAATAACAAACTTGGAAAGCGCTATCGAGGCTAGGTTGCATACCGCCACTTCATCTTTTGAAGTGTACTCCATGATCTCAGTACATAAGTTACTGGATCGGATCGTTCCTAAATTCTTTTGATTAGACTTCTTGTTGGCTGCATCCTTGTAAAGCATATAAGGTGTACCTGTCTCAATTTGTGCCTCTAGGATCTCGAACCAAAGGTCTTGCGCTTTTATGGTCTTTCTTCCTCTTCCCTCTCTTTCGTACTTCTCGTAAAGCGCTTTGAATTCGTCACCATATGCTTCAAAAAGTCCGGGGCATTCGTCTGGAGACATCAACGTCCAATCTCCATTAGATTCTACGCGCTCCATGAATAGATCTGGAATCCATAGCGCATAAAATAAGTCTCTTGCTCTTAATTCCTCTTTGCCATGATTCTTTCTTAATTCTAGGAAATCAAAAACGTCAGCATGCCATGGCTCTAAGTAGATGGCAAAACTTCCTTTTCTTTTTCCACCACCTTGATCCACGTAACGAGCAGTCATGTCAAAGTTTCTGAGCATCGGTACAATTCCGTTAGAAGTACCGTTGGTTCCTTTGATGTAGGCACCTGTCGCTCTTACGTTGTGAATGCTAAGACCAATACCGCCAGCAGATTGAGAGATTTTAGCACACTGCTTTAAGGTATCATAAATGCCATCGATGCTGTCATCCTGCATGGATAATAAGAAACATGAGGAAAGCTGAGGTTTTGGTGTTCCCGCGTTAAATAGGGTAGGAGTCGCATGGGTAAACCATTTCTCTGACATTAAATCATATGTCTTGATAGCCGATGCTATGTCTTCTCCATGTATACCCACAGATACTCTCATGAGCATGTGCTGAGGACGCTCCACAATTTTGCCGTCCAGCTTCATGAGATATGATCTTTCTAGAGTCTTGTACCCGAAATAGTCGTAATTGTAATCCCTGTTATAGTTGATGGCCTCATCAAGTTTTTTCGCATTAGCTCGAATGATACCGTAGACTTCTTTTGACAGAAGGGCTGCATTTTCACCAGTTTTTGGGTTGATGTATTCATACATCCGTTTCATGGTGTTTGAAAATGAAGTTTCAGTCACCTTGTGAAGATTAGATATAGATATGCGTGCGGCCAACTTTGCAAAATCAGGGTGCTTTGTGGTCATTGTTGCCGCTGTTTCAGCTGCTAGGTTGTCTAGCTCAATGGTGGATACACCATCGTAGAGACCGTCAATCACCTTCTTAGCGATCTCAACTGGTTTTACATAATCATTATTTAATCCATTGCACAGTTTTTCTATACGTGCAGTGATCTTGTCAAATTTTACTGACTCTCGTCTTCCGTCTCTTTTTACTACTAACATATGGGATATAAATGCTTAGGTGATCAAATAATTTAAAAGTCTTCGTCTAAGGAGAATTTCGCTTTGTCCTTTTCGGAATCCATTACTCCAGCTTTCTGGTACTCGCCAACTCTTTTCTCGAAGAAATTTGTCTTTCCCTGGAGGGAGATCATTTCCATGAAATCAAATGGGTTGGTGGAATTATAGATTTTAGGACAACCTAGCTCGCCCAATAATCTATCAGCAACAAACTCAATGTACTGACACATGAGGTCAGAGTTCATACCTATAAGTTTTACAGGTAAGGCATCTGTTACAAATTCTTTCTCTATTTCAACGGCATCTTTTATGATGTCCTGAACGGTCTCAACCGGCAACTTATTAATCAAATGATTATTATAAAGAAGGCATGCAAAATCGCAGTGAAGTCCTTCGTCTCTTGAGATGAGCTCGTTCGAAAAAGATAGACCTGGCATTAAACCTCTTTTCTTCAACCAAAAAATACTGCAAAAACTACCTGAAAAGAAGATACCTTCAACTGCAGCAAAGGCTACTAGTCTTTCCGCGAAAGATCCTTCATCAATCCATCTCAGTGCCCAGTCTGCTTTCCTCTTCACACAGTCCATCGTTTCGATAGCGTTGAACAGGTAGTCCTTTTCCTTAGGGTCTTTTACATAGGTATCGATCAGTAAAGAATATGTTTCAGAATGGATGTTTTCTACGGCGATCTGAAATCCGTAAAAGAATTTTGCTTCAGTGTACTGAACCTCTGCCACAAAATTCTCAGCAAGATTTTCATTTACGATTCCATCACTAGCTGCGAAGAAAGCAAGCACATGTTTGATGAAATGTTTTTCATCATCGTTCATGGTATTGCTCCAGTCCTTTAAATCCTGACTTAGATCTATCTCTTCAGCTGTCCAAAAGCTTGCCTCCGCCTTTTTGTAAAAATCCCAGATATCGCTGTGCTGGATAGGGAAAATCACAAACCTGTCTTTGTTTTCCTTAAGGATGGGTTCTTCTACTCGTGTAATCGTTTCGCTCATATTTATTTATCTTCTTAAGTTTCAAGTTTCAAAAACATAAAAAGCCTCTCTCACGCATGTTTTACGCGTGTTTAGATTAAAGCTTTAAGTTTAGGAATACAGCCTAAGAGTGGTTTATTTTTCTTGTCGGCTTACCTACAAATCTGTTCAAAAGAGCGGGAAATTCCAAGCGGTTATTACGGGTCGAATTGAATCAGAAGCTGATCTTCAAATTAGCCATAAACTATTGCTTGATAAGGCGTTAGTTACCGAATTTATAATTATCACTTTTATTCAAATGGCAGAGAAATGGGTGTGAAAAAAATTTAAAAAAATTAATTTTTCTTTTTTACAAGATTTCTTGAAGTGCCTGATTTGAATATTAATACCGAAATGCTATCTTTGCAATCCTTTTTTCAAACGAGCATAAAATGTACGCAATTGTAGACATTGCTGGGAAGCAATATAAAGCAGAGAAAGATAAGTTTATTTACGCCCCATTAATGGAGGGAAAGGAAGGATCAAAAGTTGATTTTGAAAAAGTCCTTTTAGTAGATAATGATGGTAAAGTGAAGGTAGGTGCGCCAACAGTTAAAGGTGCCAAGGTGTCTGCAAAAATTCTTGAGCACGTAAAAGACGATAAAGTCATTGTTTTCAAGAAGAAAAGAAGAAAGGGTTATAAAGTTAAAAACGGTCATCGTCAGCAGTTTTCTAAAGTTCTGATTGAGGACATAAAAGGATAAAATCTCATGGCACACAAGAAAGGTGTAGGTAGTTCTAAAAACGGAAGAGAGTCAGAAAGTAAAAGACTGGGTGTTAAGATCTTCGGTGGACAAAAAGCTATTGCTGGAAATATTATTGTACGCCAGAGGGGAACGAAGCATCATCCAGGTGAAAATGTGGGAATAGGTAAAGATCATACCCTATTCGCTCTTTCAGACGGAGTAGTAAAATTCAGCAAGGGACGTAAAGACAGGTCTTACGTTCATGTAGAGCCATCTGCTGAGTAAAAATTAACTTTACATTTTGTGTAATAACATCCCTCACAGAAAGGGCTGAAGATATATTGCTTTTCGCGAAGCAATTAGGTTAGGTTAGTTAGAAAAAAAGGGGTTCGATTATCGAACCCCTTTCTTATTTATGCCATGGTTTCTCTTACCTTCTTAGGTCTACCAGGTAGTACCGTTTCTGGCTTAAAGCCATTCTTATATCTTTTCTTTCGCGTCTTCCATACTTTGAAGTTATTCTTATTACCCACTTCAAACTGCCACTTCATGTGATCAGATTTGGTTTTCCACTCCAGATTTTCAAAGTAGTTGTTTCTTGGATTGTTGTCTTTGTGAATGATCATGGTTTCCTTATCGGTCTCCTTCTTCACAAAGGCTTTAGCAGTTTCCTTGTGTGGATATACTGTTCTTCGCTTGCCACCATCATCAATAAGGTCCAGGAAGTAGCATTTACATATCTTATTCCACCTCTGTCTCATTAGCTTTCCACGAAGCTTCATGTGGGTCTTACTTCCCTTGTGCCAAACTTTTCTGGATTTACTTTTGATTTTCCCCCTATTGGAAATTTCATAATTGGAGAAGCCGTCGATAGGGGCCCAGGCCTCTTCTTTTTTTTGATCTGCCATAATTTAATTCGCTTTTTAGGTTGTACGTAAGCTTAGGTCGGTCTTACGTTAACTCAAAAGTAATGCTTTTCCTAATATTATCAATTGATAATATTCTGATAACAGGAAGTTATTCTCATTTAGAATATTTCTTGGGCGCGTAAAGAAACCCGAAGGCTTCACCCCCTTCTTTGGAATGCTTTTCATGATGCACGTAGTGTGCCTTCATGATTCTTTTCATGTACTGGCTTTTTGCCTTGAAAGGAATCTTTATTCTTCTGTGAACAATGATGTCATGAAAAATGAAATAGAAAATGCCGTACCCTAAAATGCCGAATCCTACATACATGATCCATGTACCTGAGCCCAAGTAGATGGTCAAAAAGGAAGGAATACTGAACACCAAGGCAAAAAGATCATTCATCTCCAGCGCATGTCCATGCACTTTATGATGCGACCTGTGCCACGACCACAGAAAGCCATGCATTATGTATTTGTGTGTGAACCAAGCCACTCCCTCCATAAAAAAGAAGGTCCCTACTACCAACAATATCTTAATAAATAAGTCCATAATCACTCAACAATGTAATTGACTTTGTGAAAAAAATAACACCTTACCAACAAGAGAAACTTCACGAAGTTTGGCACTCTTATTCTTTCTGTCTTCACCTTATCCGGTGATGAGTTTTTGATTTTTTTAAAAAGAACGGTATAATAAATATATGCCAAATAGACTCCTGCCCTTGCTCCTTTGGGCAGGCGTTTAATACCATCCAAGGATGATCGGAATTCGTCCCTAATATCTAGCTCAATATTTTTCTTGTCTTCTTGGGTGAAATTATTGAAGTCAACTCCTGGGAAATAAACTCTTCCGCGATCATCGTAATCGCTTTTGATATCCCTAAGAAAATTCACCTTCTGAAATGCTGATCCTAAGTGGCGTGCGGGCTTTAGTAATGATTGATAATGATCCTCATCCCCCTCACAAAATACCTTTAAGCACATTAAGCCTACAACTTCAGCACTTCCATAAATGTATTTTTCATAGTCAGGATCTTCATAGTCAGTCTTAGATAGATCCATTTCCATACTTAAAAGAAAAGCTTCAATCAGATGATGATCAATGTTAAATTGATTTACCACGATTTGGAATGACTGCAAAACTGGGTTTAAGCTAATACCCTCCTCAATAGCTACATAGGTATCTTTCTTGAACCTAGCTAGAAGCTCTGCCTTGTCATGGTCATGAAAAGTATCTACAATTTCATCAGCATATCTTACAAATCCGTAGATCGCGTAAATAGACTCATGATATTTCTTGTTCAGCGTTTTTATGCCTAAGGAGAAGGAAGTACTGTAGGTGTTTGTAATGAGCTTACTACAATCAAAAGCTGTCTGGGAGTATAAATCTTGCATTAACTAAACAAAATTAGAAAAATCCTTAGCTATTTCGTTAGCCACAACCTCTCCTGAAATCAGCGATGGTGGAACACCTGGGCCAGGAATGGTAAGTTGGCCAGTATAATACAGATTTTTTAGCTTTTTGTTTTTCAAGGAGGGTTTTAGGATTGCCGTTTGCTTTAGCGTATTCGCAAGTCCATATGCATTTCCCTTAAACGAGTGATAATCCGACTTAAAATCATCTAAGGCATAACTCCTCTTGCTTACCACATGATCTTTGATTTTCTCACCGGTATACTTTTCAAGTTTCTCGATGGTGATTGAATAGTACTTTTCTCGGATCTCTTCACTGTCTTCTATTCCCGGTGCAATCGGAATCAAAATGAACATATTCTCCATTCCATCAGGTGCGACGCTCTTGTCAGTTTTACTAGTCAGCGAAACATAGGTTAGCGGCTTGGTAGGCCATTTGGGATCCTCATATATTTCCTCAGCATGGAGATTGAAGTCTTCATCAAAGAATAAGTTATGATGCAATAGCTTCGGTAATTTTTTATTGATGCCCAGATAGAAGAGTAGAGAGGAGGGTGCCATGGTTCTTTTATCCCAATATTCTGGCGAATAGTTTCTGAATTTTTCTGGCAAAATATGCTGGTCGATATGATGGTAGTCTGCAGAAGCCACGATAATGTCTGCCTCATAATTATTCTTAGCTGCCACTTCTGAGATTAGATTTCCCGAATAATTGAAGGATACCACTTCTTCCTCAAGCGCAAACTTTACTCCAAGCTCTTTGGCGAGTGAAGTCATACCTTCGGCTATTTTACACATTCCCCCATCTGGATACCAAGTGCCTAGCGCCATATCGGCATAATTCATAAGGCTATAAAGCGCCGGAGTGTTGGCGGCAGTGGCCCCTAGAAAGAGGACGGGAAATTCAACTAGTTCAACTAATCTTTGATCTTTGAAATGCTTTCTAACATGCTTTGACATGGATGTAAATACATCCATCTTTAATAATCCTTTTAAGAGCTGAATGTCTGTAAATTCTGTTAGCGACCTGCTGGGCTTGTAAACGAGCTTTTTTACACCAACATCATACTTGTACTCAGCTTGCTTCAGGAAGGATCGTAGCTTAGCGGCACTGCCTTGCTCGATTTGCTCGAACATATCCTCCAGTTCCTCCATTTTAGCTGGGATATCTAACTCGTCATTTTCGAAGATGACTTTATAGGAAGGGTCTAGCCTTATGAGGTCGTAGTAGTCAGATACAGACTTTCCAAAGCAATTGAAAAATCGTTCAAATACATCGGGCATCCAATACCACGATGGCCCCATATCCCAGGTAAAACCTTGATCCTTAAAAATTCTTGCTCGTCCACCTGTTTGATCGTTCTTTTCTAAAACGGTAACATCAAAACCCTTTTTTGCTAAGTGACAAGCACAAGAAAGGCCGGAAAAACCGGCCCCAATCACTACAACTCTACTACGAAATTTTTTGCTAATTGGCATAAACTTTTAATACCTCTTTCAATTCCTTTCTTGCAATATGAATTCTGTTTTTCACAGTTCCAATAGGTATTTCTAGTTTTTCAGCTATTTCATGGTACTTGAACCCTTTGAAGTACATGGTAAAGGGCACTTTGTACATATCTTTCAATTTGTCTATGGCTGTATTGGCATCATTAAGCACAAAGTTGCCAACTGCTCTATTGTCAAGTTTAGAACTTGTATTGATGAAATGGTTATTTTCTGTGGTATCGATGAATGTCTTTCTGCGAATCATTCTCTGATAGTTCGTAATGAATGTGTTTCGCATGATTGTGTACATCCAAGCTTTAAGGTTAGTACCCTCCTGAAACTTGTCTCTGTTGGAGTACGCCTTAAAAATTGTCTCTTGAAGGAGATCATCTGCCTCGTCCTTATCCTTCGTTAGCTTAATTGCATATGGTTTTAAGCTAGATGTTAAGTTGTCTATTTTGTAACCAAATTCAAGAGCTGTCATTTGTTTAATGTTTTAGGTTGAACGTTTAACAAACCTAATTTTTTTTTTGTTTAACTCCAAGTAAAAATCGTTAAACAATAAATAATATCTTACAGCTGACAATGAGCTATAAGTTTACCTTATGGGTTGGATGGTCGCTCGGTTACTTCAGCGATAACTTCTTCGAGATCTTCGAATTTGTTTAGTACCGTGATATTTGATCCTACGGAAATATCTTGGCCTACTACTCTGGATCCTGTAATCAATACTTCGGCATCTTTAAACTTACTTCCGAGAGAGTTGACAAACTGCTGAACTGCAGAAGGATCTGGTCTAGTAGTTAGCGACGTTAAAATAAAATCTGGATCGAGTTTGTGGTACACTTCCTCCAAGGCATTTAGAGGCACAGTTTGGCCAAAAAAGATAGTTTTCATTCCTCTCTGCTTCAAAATGTAATTAGCAAGAAGAATTCCTAATTCGTGTAATTCACCTTCTGGAAGAAACAATAGGAATAAAGGAGCTTCTTTGTGGAACGGAAGCTTATCTATCTCAGCTATTAATTTCTGTCTTACCAGGTGAGTAAAAAAGTGCTCTTGGGCTGGGTTGATGGAATTTGTCAACCAAAGAATACCAATCTTACCCATAAACGGGTAGATAATGTTCATCATCGTTTTCTCAAAACCGTACTTTTCTATGTTGAGGTCGAGCGTCTCACCGAATAACGGCTCATTCATGTCAACCATGGCCATAGTCAATGAGTGAATTTGATCTTCGAAGAATTCACCTTTGGAGGTCACCTTTTGGACCTCAGAAAGTATGTCTTCCATGGACATCTCCACGATCTTGCTAATTCGGTAGCCATGATTCTTTAGTGTGGAGATGTTGAGAATGAACTTTAGATCATCTTCTGTGTAGAAGCGAATATTAGTTGAGGTTCTCTGAGGAGAGAAAATCTCGTATCGTTGCTCCCAGATACGAATGGTATGGGCCTTGATACCAGAGAGGTGCTCTAAATCTTTAATTGAATAGACGCTCATATTCGTATACTACACATTTTCATTCTATATTCAACCCTACTAAACAGTTTTTGTTTAATGGTTATCAAAGATAGTTAAACAAACGGAGAATTCTAAATACGTTTTATGGTAATATATAATGTGACTATCAATATTGATGAAGATGTAGAGCAGGATTGGATCGATTGGATGAAAGAAAAACACATTCCAGAAGTCATGCAAACAGGCTATTTCTCCGAGCACCGTATGTTAAGAATGCTCTCAGAGTCTCCTGATGAAACTGGAAGTACCTATGCTGTTCAGTATACAGCAAATAGCCTTGGAGATATCGAAGACTATTTGGAAAAAGCTGCCCCCAAACTACAGAAACAATCCATTATCAGGTATGGAACTAAGCTGGCTGCTTTTAGGACTGTATTAGAAGAGGTTTAGAAGTCGATGCTGCAATTGACCCACTCATTGTCAAAATGAGTCTCATACTTTTTGTAGAAATTAATTGCTGGTTCATTCCAATCTAATACTTGCCACATCATCCCAGAGCAGTTCGTCTCCTTGGCAATCCTTAATATTTCATCAAACAAAAGTTTTCCAGCGCCAAGTCCACGTTTTTCTTCTGTCACTACAAGATCTTCTAAGTACATCCGCTTTCCTTTCCAAGTGGAATACCTATAGTAATAGATTGCGGATCCTATTATAGTGTCTTCGCTTTCGGCAACTACTAGTCCATAAATGGGAGACTCTCCAAACCCGTCTTCGACCATTTTTTCTATTGAATTCGAAACTTGATCTAGGCCATTTTCATAAATAGCTAGTTCTTGTGTCAATGCAAAAACTGCGGGTAGATCCTCTTTTTTCCCTTTTCTTATCTTAACCATCCCCTAAAAATAAAAACCCTCTCCTTTTTGGGAGAGGGAATTTCATGGCTGTTGGTAGTTCTACATATCTTTTTTAGCTAGCTCAGGGATGACTCCCATGTTGTACCAAGCAAAAGCATATCTATCAGCTACCTGCTCTATGGTCTTTGAAATGGGGGTTCCAGCTCCATGCCCGGCATCTGTTTCTATCCGAATTAGAACAGGGTTATTTCCTTCGTGATACTCTTGCAGCCTCGCTGCAAATTTGAACGAATGAGCTGGTACTACACGATCATCATGATCAGCAGTAGTTACCATGGTTGCGGGATAAGAAACACCAGGTTTTAGGGCATGTACAGGAGAGTACTTTCTTAAATATTCAAACATCTCTTTTGAGTCTTCTGAAGTACCATAGTCACTTGCCCAACCAGCACCAGCTGTGAATTTGTGGTATCGTAGCATATCCATGACACCAACTGCAGGGAAGGCCACTTTGGCAAGATCTGGTCGCTGAGTCATTGTTGCTCCTACAAGAAGTCCGCCATTGGAGCCACCTCTAATTGCCAAATAATCACTGCTCGTGTAGTTGTTTTCTATGAGCCATTCTCCGGCGGCAATGAAATCATCGAAAACGTTTTGCTTTTGCATTTTCGTACCTGCCTCATGCCACTTTTCTCCGTACTCTCCGCCACCTCGCAGGTTGGGCTGGGCATATACTCCACCATTTTCTAACCATAAGATGCGCGAAGTGCTGAAAGAAGGTCTTAAGCTCACATTGAATCCGCCGTAGGCATAGAGTTCGGTAGGGTTTTTCCCATTTAGCTCAATTCCTTTCTTGTGAACGATAAACATAGGAACCTTTGTACCATCCTTACTTTCGTAAAAGATTTGTTTCGTTTCATACTCCTCAGGGTCAAAGTCTATTTCAGGTTGTTTGTAAAGTGAAGATTCTCCGGAAGGAATATCGAACTTATATATGGACGAGGGGTAGGTAAACGAAGTAAAGGTGTAGTAGATGAAGTCTTCATCCATTCCACCACCAAAACCATATACAGTCCCAATGGATGGTAGTTCCACATCTCTCACAAGTTCTCCTTTTGTTGTGTACTGTTTGATGGCTGTTTTTGCGTCAATTAAATAATTGGCAAAAATGTATCCCCCTCCAGTCGAGGCACTTAGTACGTTTTCTGTTTCGGGAATAACATCCTGCCAAGTGTCTGTGATTGGATTTGAAATGGTAGTCTCCACAATACGCTGGTTGGGTGCGTTGAAGTTGGTTTGAATTATAAGCCTGTCACCTTCAGAGTGAAGGACATACTCATCTGTTTCGATATCTTCATCCACCGGGATAATCTCTCCATTGTTTTGCAAGTCCTTGATGAATAGTTTGTTGCCGCTAGTACTTACTGCTGCACTAATCACCAGATATCTATTGTCCTCTGTTACATACCCACCAACATATCGGTAGGGATTGCTTTCCCCTCCGAATATGAGCTCATCACTTGACTGATCAGTTCCAAGTTTATGATAGTAAAGCTTATGGATTTGTGTTTTCGCAGAAAGCTCGCTTCCGTCCTTAGGTTTATCATAGCTGCTGTAGTAAAACCCTTCATTCCCCTTCCAACTCAGGCCACTGAATTTAATGTTGTGGAGTGTGTCTTCTACTATTTCTTTCGTTTCAGCATTTAAGATGATCGCCTTTCTCCAATCTGATCCTCCAATAGATATGAGGTAGGCAAACATAGATCCATCATCTGTAAAACTTGATCCCGCCAAGGAGATAGTACCGTCTTCCGAAAACTTATTCGGATCAAGGAAGACTTCTTCATTTCCATCAGCATCTTTTCGATAGAGTACACTTTGATTTTGAAGCCCATCATTTTGAGAGTAATATTCGTATGCACCCTCTTGCGAAGGAGCTGATACTCGCTCATAATCGAAAATCTTTTCTAATCTTTCTTTGATCTTGTCTCGGAAGTCTATCTGATTCAGATAAGCAAACGTTACTTCGTTCTGTTCTCCCACCCAGTTTGCGGTTTCCTCAGATAAGTCATCTTCCAGCCATCTGTAAGGATCTGGAACCTCTGTTTCAAAATAAACATCAACCGTGTCTACTTTGCTTGTTGTAGGATACACCAGACTTTCTTGTGATTGCTGTTCGGCTTGTTGGCATGAGGTATATAGCACCGTGCCAAGCAGTACATAGCTTAGTTTTTTCATATTTCTTAATGGTTTAGCTTACCAATCCCTTGCTCAGAATTAGCAAGATCGATCATACGATGCGGAAGATAATCATGCTGATTTGGAACCAAGAGTTGCTATTACACGAATGGTAGTTATTTCTTGATTGAGCTGAAGCCAAGGTAAGAATGTAATACCTCAGGCATATCTATTCTGTCACTCTTTTGATTATTCTCTAAAACCGCAGCGATGATGCGAGGCAAAGCAAGAGCACTTCCATTTAGTGTATGCGCAAGCACTTTTTTCCCATCTTCATTTTTAATGCGAAGCTTTAACCTATTTGATTGGTAGGTCTCAAAGTTTGAGACAGAACTTACCTCTAGCCATTTCTTTTGCGCAGCAGAAAACACTTCAAAATCATAGGTAATAGCAGAAGTAAACCCTAAGTCCCCTGCGCACAGCCTTAGAATTCTATATGGGAGATTTAATGAGCTGATTAATGATTCCACATGGCTAACCATCTCATCTAATACCTCGTAAGATTCTTCTGGGGATACCACTTGAACTATTTCCACCTTGTCGAACTGATGTAATCTATTAAGTCCTCTTACATGAGAGCCCCAAGACCCAGCTTCTCTCCTGAAACACGGCGTGTGCCCGGCATTTTTAATAGGTAGATCTTCTTTTGAGAGGATAACGTCCCGATACATATTCGTTATCGGAACTTCTGCAGTTGGGATCAGGTAAAGGTTGTTTGCCTCCATATGATACATCTGTCCTTCTTTATCTGGTAATTGACCAGTGCCAAAACCAGATGCCTCATTGATCACTACAGGTGGTTGCACCTCAAGATATCCTGCCTCTTCCGCTTTGTCCAAGAAATAGTTGGTCATGGCTCGAACTAAGCGTGCCCCTTTTCCCTTGTAAAATGGGAACCCCGCGCCGGATACTTTGTTTCCAAGTTCAAAATCAATGATGTCATATTCATCTACGAGCTCCCAATGTGGTTTTCCATTCTCCATTTTAGGAGTAGCATCGTCATTGACCTTTATGATCTCATTGTCTTCCTCTGAATTTCCAGCTGGTACCTGGTCATTGGGAACATTAGGGATATTATGAAGTGCTGTTGTCAGATCCTTTTCCTTAGTCTGGAGAAGTTCACTCAGTTTCTTTCCTTCTTCTTTGAGGTCACTAGTTTTAGCTCTTGCAGACTCTGCCTCTTCCTTCTTACCCTGTTTAAATAGCTGACCAATTTCTTTTGAAATTTTGTTAGACTCATGAAGAATAGCATCCAATTTTCCTTGGATCTCTTTTCTCTCCTGGTCGATTGATAGAATATTTCTTAGTAGCTCATCCGCGTCCTGGATTCCTCTTTTCTTTAGCCCACTAACATGTCGCTCGAACTCATTTTCTATGTTTGATACTACTAGCATTTCTTATCCTTTTACCCAATGAAAGCGCAAAGAAAAAAGAATTTCCTATAAAGAGAGTGCAAGAAATGACTTCATCAATTTTTTAGTACGAGTTTGTGAAATAACAATTGTTCATCTAATATTGCGATGCAATCCAAGTGGGATGTATCCAAGCATCTCTGCTATTTAAAGCAACTAGCAAATCAGTATTTTCAACATTCTACGGAATTAAAATTGAAATCCACATTTAAAAATTATTATGTACACACTAGATGATCTTAGTGTTATGCTGCTCTCTGAGCTACGAGAGATCGCAGAAAAACTAGGAATTAAGAACCAAAAAAAACTGGCTAAACAAGATTTGATCTACACCATCTTAGACCACCAGGCGACCATGCCAGAAGGTGAAATAAAGAAGATTAAGGAAGGTGATGCCCCAAAGGAGTCTACAGAGGAGGTCAGCGCGGAAGAAAAGCCTGAAAAACCTAAGAGAGCCCCTAGAAAGCCCAAGAAAAAAGAAGAGCCAAAAGAGGAGAAAGAAGAAGCAAAAGGAGAGCCTAAGCAAGAAGATAAAGCAGCTGCTGAAGCTAGAGATGCAAGGAGAGAGGAGCAGGAAAAGCAGCGATCTGAACGAGAAGAACGCAGGAGAAAAAAGGAAGCTTATAACGAGGAAATAAAGGAGTTCGATGGAGTTATTGAGAACGAAGGAGTTCTTGAGATCATGCAGGATGGATATGGTTTCCTGAGATCGAGCGATTACAATTATCTAGCAAGTCCGGACGATATTTATGTATCTCCATCCCAAATCAAACTTTTTGGGCTTAAGACAGGAGATACAGTGAAAGGTCAGATTCGACCTCCAAAAGACGGAGAGAAGTACTTTGCCTTACTAAAGGTTGAGACAGTTAATGGTAAGACGACTGAGGAAGTAAGGGATAGAGTTGCTTTCGAATACTTGACTCCATTGTTTCCGCAGGAGAAACTACATCTTAGCACTAAACCAGACAATTACTCCACTCGAATTTTAGATCTTTTTGCCCCGATAGGAAAAGGACAAAGGGGGATGATTGTGGCACAGCCTAAGACAGGTAAGACAGTGCTTCTTAAAAATGTCGCAAATGCAATAGCAGAGAACCATCCTGAGTGCTATTTGATGGTGCTTCTTATTGATGAGCGACCGGAAGAGGTGACGGATATGGCAAGATCTGTGAAAGGGGAGGTTGTGGCTTCCACTTTTGATGAGCAAGCCGACAAGCATGTGAAGGTTTCGAACATGGTGCTTGAGAAAGCAAAAAGAATGGTAGAGTGCGGTCATGATGTGGTGATCTTACTTGATTCAATTACTAGGCTGGCAAGGGCGCATAATACTGTTGTACCTTCCTCAGGTAAGATTCTTTCTGGAGGTGTGGATGCGAATGCGCTTCATAAGCCCAAGAGGTTCTTTGGTGCAGCACGAAATGTAGAAAATGGTGGTTCATTGACCATCATCGCTACAGCACTAATTGAAACTGGGTCGAAAATGGACGAAGTAATTTTCGAGGAGTTTAAAGGAACAGGTAATATGGAGCTGCAATTGGATAGAAAACTCTCCAATAAGCGAGTTTACCCTGCAATTGATGTACCTGCTTCTGGAACTAGAAGAGAAGATCTATTGATGGATAAGGATGAATTGAGCAGAGTTTGGATTTTACGTAAGTTCATGTCAGATATGAATAGTATCGAAGCGATGGAATTCCTTCTAAGCAAAATGAAAGGTACTGCGAACAATGACGAATTCCTTGTGAGCATGAATGGATAATTCGATTCGTAGAAGTATTATTCGGTTTTAACGAAAGCCTGCTGCAGTAGGCTGTTGATACAGATAAAACAGTGTCGGTCTCTTAGGGGTCCGACATTTTTTTTTGGACTTATCTAAACTTAATCGGAACCGATTTATTTACAATCAAAAACATGGATCAATGAAAAAACTAGTTGGAATTTTTAGCCTTTTCGCAATTATCCTAACAAGTTGTGGAGAAGACGAAAACGAACCAAAAGCTGGAACACTTACGCCGGATGAGGCCTCTACGCAGATTAATGTAGTAGCGGATCAAATGGATTCTGATATTGTTGAGATGGTTGAGTCAGAGGGAGTGCAGGCACTGGAAGATTTTGCCAAACTATTTGAAGATGTCGATTCATTTGAGAATAGTAGGGAAGAACAGCAAAACTGGGTTAAAGAAAGAATATCCTTGATTAGCCATGCTTTTGTTTCTGGACCAACTGCTAGAGTAAGCGATGATGATTTTTCTTTCGATGATATCAAGGGGATCTGGGAATGGAATGCGGAAAAAGAAGAGTTTGAAAAATCTGCTGATGCCGAAGTTTTTACAATCCTATTTCCCACTGAAGGATCTTCTACAAACAATGCCGAATTATCTATAACCAAACTTGAGTTTGTAACTATCACTGATGCCGATGAATACGGCGAGTGGTCCTATGAAGAACCAAGTGAGATCGAAGCTTACTTAAAGGTTGGTGATATCACTTATATCAATGTTGATGTATCTATAACCTGGAACGAATTCGGAGTTCCAACAAAAGCATCTGCCCTTTTAGATATTGTACCTTTCTCATTTGCACTTGCATTTGATGATACCCAGGCATCTAGCGCTTCTGCTTCTGCGTCTATTTCTAAGAGCAATGAAACACTAATGGCAGTAGCGGGAACGATCACTTTTGCTTCCAGTGAAAAAGAGGAAGTCACGTTTGTAGAAGGATTTGTGCAGTATGCTAACTTGAAGATTGCTGGTACGGTTGATGCAACTTTTGAGTGGTCAGATGATGAAAATGGAGCCATCGATGACCTGAATGACTTTGTGGACTTAGAGGTATTGATCGATGATGAAAAAGTAGGGGATATCCTTTTTGAGGATGATATCGCGCACGTTGTTTACGCAGACGGAACTAAGGAGAATTTGGAGGAAATTCTGGAGCCAATACTACAAAGCATTGAAGATGCTTTGGATGAATTTGAGGATTAATAGCTGCGATAAAAAGCTTTCAATCAACAAAAAGGCCACTTAGGTGGCCTTTTTTATTTCCCGTCGACAAAATCTTGAAGGTAGCTGTATCTTTTTGTCAAACCATCTTCATCCGTAATCGTAGCTTTTTTGATGATACCTTTTTCGTCATTGCCAAGTAGCTCTGGCAGCACATTATTGATGAATTCATTGCCAAAGCTTTCTGAGGCATCTCTTGGTAACTCACAGGGTAGATTATCTACAGCCATTACCGTGATATTGCCTTCGTCAGAGAGGGCTTGCTCAACTATGTCGTCACTCGGGTTGTAGTCATAAATTGGGTCTTCGATGGTGGTGGGCTTTTTAGTAGATGGAATAGATCCTTCTATATCGCAGGTAATGTCCGCAATTACCTTAATGTCAAAGTCGTCCTTAACAATATCTTCCCTATGAAATAGGACTGGGGCAGATGGGTCCCAAAAAGCACACGCGATTAGTAGGTCTGTTACCTTGGTGTATTTACCGAAATCACTTTCATACAACTCTGGGCTGTCGTAGAACTCGCTTCGATGGAACTCAGATCCATCCTTATTTCTGTTATAATCCCTCGTATTTAGCTGTGCGAATACAGGTTCGTCAAAGTTTTTCTCTAGGAAATCATGAGGGGTTACCTTTCTGATTCCTATTCCGTGAAGCACTTCCATAGCGCCTTTCGAAACTCTACCTCCTCCCGTCAAAGCTATTTTGATCGTAGGCAGTTCAATCTTATCATACTCCGATTTTAGGTCGGCATAGTCAAAGCATTCGTGAGCTCGCCTAAGTGAATATAAATTATATCTTTTCCCGTACGTCCAGAGCGCATTATATGCACCAACAATTCCGGCCCATCTACCGAAAGCGATGACTCGATTTCCATTCTCATTTGTAAGCGTCTCCCAGTCAACTAGTGTGATCTTCTTATGAAGGATTTGCTTAAGGAGCTCTCGATTGTACTCTTGCTTTTTTATGGTATGTGAAAAGAAAAAGTGTGTCTTATCCGGAACCAGCATTTCGATAGGAACCTCCTTCACACCTAGAAGTACATCACAATCTGCGACGGAATCCACTATTTCAAGGCCTAAGCTTGAATAGTCTTCATCTGCAAAGCATCTAATTTCACTTGTTTGAACAACTAGATCTACATCAAAGTTGTCTTTTACATGCTTTGCTTGCAGCGGGGTTAATGGCACCCGCTTATCAGAAGGTACTTTTCCTTCTCGAATAACTCCTATTTTGGTCATCGTAAAGCTTTTCTTAGTCTTCTTTCAAGTCATCAAGATCATCTCGGTCCTTAAGTTTCTTATCCTCCACATTCTTGTTGAGAAACTTATTGATTTCGTCAATGGACATACTGGATTTGATTTCACCAAAGGAATTGACACTTAGATCCAAACCATCAAGGTCTTTGTGAACTTTAGCTTTCTCTTTCTTAGCCATTTTGATTTTCTTTTGATAACAAATCAAGCGAATTTTTGATTCGGTTTGAAACTTCTTCTGGACCTAATATTTCAATCATGGTCATTAAGTCTGGACCCGAGGCATCACCAGTCAGGGAAACACGAAGCATCTGCATGTGTTGCCCAGGTTTGTAGCCCTTGGATTCGAGTGTGCTCCAAAATAGTGACTTGGCTTCCTCCGCATTGACAGCACTCAGATCTGAAATGGTACTTGCAAATAGCAATAGCGCCTTCTGTGTTTCTTCATTGAACTTTTTCCTGACAGTTTTTTCATCAAATGATGAGGGTGAATGAAAAAGCACAAGACTTTTTTCTATCATCTCATTGGGAAAGGTCACACGCTCTCTAAGAAGATTGACAATTTGAATACCCTTGCTTTGATTACATTTTATGCCATGTTCGATTTCAAGGGCCTCAATGAGATTTTCTGCTAAGAGCTTAGTGTTATAAGTCTTAAGGTACTGCTGGTTGAACCACTTAGCTTTTTCAAAATCAAACTTTGTTCCGGCTTTGTTCACCTTTTCAATAGAGAAGTTTTCAATCAATTCTTCCATTGAAAATATTTCTTGCTCAGTTCCAGGATTCCAGCCAAGAAATGCCAGGAAATTAACAAATGCTTCAGGTAGAAAGCCAGTTTCTTTAAACCCAGTGGATAGCTCCTCAGCTTGTGGATCTTTCCAGCTTAAAGGGAATATTGGAAATCCGGCTTTATCCGCAGCTCTTTTACTGAGCTTTCCGTTTCCGTCTGGTTTTAGAATAAGAGGCAAGTGCCCGAACTCAGGAATTTCATCTTCCCACCCAAGGAATTGATAGAGAAGTATATGCAAAGGTGCTGAAGGCAGCCACTCCTCACCTCTGATCACATGAGTTATCTTCATTAGATGATCATCAACCACATTAGCAAGGTGATAGGTAGGCATCCCGTCGGACTTCATAATCACCTTGTCATCCAAGACTTCTGTGTGAACCATCACCCAGCCACGTACCATGTCCTTAAGTCTTACCTCTTCCTTTTCGGGCACTTTCAGCCTAATTACATATGGTTCACCAGCAGCTAATTTTTGATTGACCTCATCCTCAGAGAGTGTAAGCGAGTTCTTCATAGAAGAACGCGTCATAATATCATACTGGGGATTAAGAACACGATTTTCTTTCAGCTTGGAGCGCATTGCTTCGAGCTCTTCAGGAGTGTCGAAGGCATAATAAGCATTTCCATCTTTGACTAGTTTCTCGGCGTATTCTTTATACAATCCTTTTCTTTCAGATTGTCTGTAGGGAGCGTATTCACCACTTTGCCTTGGATCTTCGTCAAATGTTAAGCCGCACCATTGCAAAGCATCTTGGATGTATTCTTCAGCTCCCTCTACAAACCTATTCTGGTCTGTATCCTCTATTCTAAGGATGAATTTCCCATTGTTCCTTTTAGCAAAAAGGTAGTTAAATAGGGCAGTTCTTACCCCACCAATATGCAAAGCACCTGTTGGACTTGGTGCAAATCGTACTCTAACTGTCTTATTCATGCACTAGATCATTCGGAGCGCAAAAATAGGAAACCAGATGGTAGAAAAAGTTTGGTTCTAGTGTTTAATCTTCGAAAGTTGCAATGCAAGAAATTTCCACATTGACCCCTTTTGGAAGCCCACTAACCTCTACGGTTTCTCTAGCTGGTGGGTTTGCTTCAAAAAACCTTCCGTACACTTCATTGATTTTTTGGAAGTCTCCCATGTCACTAACAAAAATCGAGCACTTAATTACGTTCTTGAATGCCAAGCCAGCTTCTTCTAAGATGAATCCCAGATTCTTCATAACCTGCTCAGTTTCTACATCTATATTCTCATTGACAATTTCTCCGCTCTCCTGATTTATCGGGATCTGACCGGAGACATAAAGCATACCATTCGATTTGACAGCCTGAGAGTACGGACCTATGGGGGCCGGAGCTTTTGTGGAATTGATGATCTCTTTCATGAAGAAAAAGTTACTCCACTGTGACCGATTTAGCAAGATTTCTAGGCTGATCTACATCTGCCCCTCTCATGACTGCTATGTGATAGCTCAATAGTTGCAATGGCACGACAGAAACCAAAGGCATTAGCGACTCATGTGTTGCTGGAATTTCGATTGTAAAATCAGCCATTTTGGGGATAATCACATCACCTTCAGTAACTACAGCGATAACCACTCCTTTCCGTGCCTTCACCTCTTGGATATTGGATACAATTTTATCATAGCTGCTATCCCGAGTAGCAATGAATACTACGGGCATTTTTTCGTCTATAAGCGCAATCGGACCATGCTTCATTTCTGCAGCGGGATATCCTTCCGCATGGATATACGAAATCTCTTTTAGCTTGAGGGCTCCTTCTAGTGCGACAGGGAAATTGTACCCACGCCCTAGGTAAAGAAAGTTTGGAGCATCTTTGAAGAGGTCTGAAATTTCTTCAATCTTTTTGTTTGAGTTGAGTGCTATTTCAACCTTTTCGGGAATTCGACTTAGTTCTGCCAATAGCTCTCGGTACTTATTTTCTGAGATGGTGCCTTTTTGATTCGCAACACGAAGTGCTATCATATAAAGTACTGTTAGTTGAGCGGTAAAGGCCTTTGTGGAGGCTACTCCAATTTCTGGACCGGCATGTAGGTAAGCCCCTTCGTGCGTCACTCTTGAAATCGAAGAGCCAACAGTATTTACAACTCCAAGAACTATTGCACCTTTATCTTTAGCAAGTTCGATGGCAGCTAGAGTATCTGCAGTTTCACCGGATTGAGAAATTGCTATTAGGATATCTCCTTCCTTTACTATGGGGTTTCTGTATCTAAATTCCGAAGCATACTCAACTTCTACAGGAATTCTACATAGGTCCTCAAAAATGTACTCAGCTACTAAGCCAGCATGCCAGGAAGTGCCACAAGCTGCAATTATTATTCTTTCTGCATTGTTCAGAGCTTTTGCATAGTTTCTAATTCCACCAAGCGTAAGTGTGCCTAAATCCATATTCAACCGACCTCTCATACAATCAGCAATGGACCTAGGTTGTTCGTATATTTCTTTAAGCATAAAATGCTTATAACCGCCCTTTTCAAGTTCCTCCAGTTCAAGGTCGAGGATTTGTACATATGGAGTTTGTGGAACGTCTTTTAGATCTTTGATCTCGTATCCTGACTTTGTGATTACTGCGATTTCACCATCTTTTAGATAAATCACTTCGCTAGTGTGCTCAATTATGGGAGTCGCGTCAGACGCAATGAAGTATTCCCCATTTCCAAGCCCTATTACCAATGGGCTTCCTTTGCGAGCTGCAACAATCTTTCCAGGGTCATCCGTAGAGATTACCGAAATAGCGTATGCTCCTACAACTTCTGATAAGGCAATTCTTACTGCATCGCTGATGGAAACATTCTCACTTTTCTGGACGTCCTCAATTAGATTAATAAGGACCTCAGTATCCGTGTCGCTTTGGAACTCATAACCACGGTTTTTGAGATCTTTCTTCAAAACTTCGTAGTTTTCAATAATTCCATTGTGGATTATGGCTAGTTTGCCGTTGTTGGATTTATGAGGATGAGCATTTTCGTCGTTTGGCGGGCCATGAGTAGCCCATCTTGTATGCCCAATTCCCACACTAGCCGAAAGATTTTGATTTCTTGCAGCTTCTTCAAGCTCGGAAACCTTGCCTTCTTTTTTTATTAGATCTAGGTCTGTTGCGTTTAGTAAAGCGACTCCCGCACTGTCGTATCCCCGATACTCTAATCTCTTGAGCCCTTTCAAGAGAATAGGGTAGGCCTTTTTTGAGCCCAAATATCCTACGATACCGCACATATTATTGATCTACTTCAGTGTAATAAATTCTAAGTCTAACGCCATCACCATTGAATGTGGACCTCTCAATAGTTACATTTCGCAGGCTAAGGAGAATAAAGTCAATTAATGAAATTTGTGTCTGGTTGTCAATAACTTCCCTTATCAATACATCACTGGTCTCGGATTGTGCTATATAATCGTTGTAGAGCGTTTGAAAGAACAAGGTGGCATCAACTAGAAGCGCCGATTCTTCATCATTAATAAAACTGATTGATGGGCTAACTTGACCTGTTAGAAATGAATCATCACTCATGATCAAATTCGAAAATGGATCATTAATTAGCCCTGGAGCGTTGAAGTTATTGTTCTTGTAGAAAAAGGAGTAGAAATTTTCAAGTGTATCCCTGCTAAATTGTTCACTAATCTCAAAGGACAAGCTGGCGTTGTTGATGATTATTCTATCATTTTCTTCAATGAAATTAATCAACTCTGCAATTGAAATCCTAGGAGAGATTCCGTATAGAGGGTCGAGCATAGCGATCCCTTCTGGAAGCGTAACTTCCGACCCATCTGCAAGGGCGCTGAAATTGGTTTTTGATCGATCAAGATATGAGTAGTTCTTGCTATTGAACCGGAAGGAAGTCACATATGTACTGTCTCTCATTCCACTGTCGATGGGTGACGAATAGATAAGAAGCCTTGATGTGTCACTTACTAAATCTAGATTGCTTATGCTATTCGAGCCAGAACTCGGCACCAATCCAAAAGACTGAAAAACCTCACTTCTTATGGTTCTTGTAGAATCTCTAGCTATCTCACTTAAAAGCTCAAAGAAAGAATTAGAGAATTCACTAGTGGCACTCAGCCGGAAAATAGTGTCTTGTCTCGTGTTGATTTCCATTGAATAAGATCCTATGGAATTACTAGTGTTGGCACGTAAACTCGAAAGATAGATGGCGCTGCTAATCAGTGAATCTTGCAGCTGAAAAACTTGGAAATCTTGTAGAGCATTTTCCGAATTTGCAATTGAGGAAGAGGCTTCAAAAGTGATTCTGATTGAATCCAATTCTAAGGTGTCTTCTGGAGTTACCAGCACTTTCACTATGCTTCCGTCCGGCAAAGTGTCATTCTCAAGGAACTCTTGAGCGCGAGGCAGGGGACCGCCTAAGTATGAAAGTGCAAAATATCCCTCCGCACTAATTTCACCTCCAATTTCATCATTGTAATTTCCTACTAAAATTGCATTCTCTCCGTCCGTTCGAAGGCTGTCAACGTAAATGTTGGAAGAGCTGATATTTAACTCCACAAACTTCACGTTTGCATCGGAAGCTAAATCATACTGAATTCCAATGTCATCGGAAGTTTCACAGCCGAAAAAAACCGGGATCATAAGTATGAATCCCGGCTTAAGAATTGTAGAGATAGACTTAATTCTATCCAATAAGTTCATTGTAAAGATTATAGTATGATTCTTCAAAATTTTCACTATTCTCAATAGTATGCGTTTTCCTATCCCCTGTTAGATCCGCAATAAGCTTATTAAAGCTTTCAGAGTTTTCTTCATCAGCGTTGATAACAGCATCCGCGTATTGCATTCCTAGCTTTACAAAACCATCATAGTCTGCAGTCTTCAATAGATGAAGCATATTATCGTCTATGTCAATCATTTTGACCTTTTCAATCAAATCATCACCAAATTTGTGAGCGAATCTATTGTTGTATATTGAAAACACTGTTTTCGCATCTTTATAGATTGGATCATTCTTGTAGGTAGTCTTAGTGTACAATGGAATCAGACTTGTCATCCAATCATTGCAATGAATGATATCCGGCGACCAGCCAAGTTTTTTGACTGTTTCTAAAACGCCCTTACAGAAAAATATTGCCCTTTCATCATTGTCTTCGAAGAAATTATCTTCTTTGTCAAAAAAGACAGACTTTCTGTAGAAATAATCTTCATTATCTATGAAGTAGACCTGCAGCTTTGCATTAGGTATTGAAGCAACTTTTATCACCAAAGGCTTTTCCTCGTCTCCGACGGCTATGTTGATTCCAGATAACCTAACTACTTCATGCAAGCGATTTTTCCTCTCGTTAATCAGTCCAAATCGTGGCACCAAAATCCTTATTTCCATACCCCGCTCTTGCATTGCCTGAGGGAGTCGTCTCACAAAGTCCGCTACTTCTGTGGTTTTGAGAAATGGATTGATCTCGCTGGCCACATAGAGGATTCTAATATTTTCCATAAATGTTTTGCTTGTTTAAACTTGACAGGACTCTAAAAATGAGCACAAATTTACTCTTTTTTTAAATTATTATCAACGCTTTCAATAAGTTAGCTGGTCTAAACGTCTTTTAACATGCAGATTGTTAGCGCACCATCTGAGTTGCGTGAATTGTTGCAGCAACATCAACTTCGAAATGAAAAAGTAGGATTTGTGCCTACAATGGGAGCTTTACATAAGGGACATTTCAAGTTGATTCAACGAGCAGCAGCAGAGAACGATTTATCGGTAGTCAGCATTTTTGTTAACCCTATTCAGTTTAATGACAAGAAAGATTATGCTAACTACCCTGTTGATCTTGATCAGGATATAAAGCACTTAGCTAGTCTAGATGTGGACTATGTCTTCACTCCCACAGAAGCTCAACTATATCCTAGAAAGCCAACTATCTCAATTTCATTTGGTGAGTTGGCGAATATGATGGAGGGGAAGTTCCGCAAAGGCCATTTCGAGGGAGTTGGAGTGGTTGTTTCGAAACTAATGAACATTGTAAACCCATCTCGTGCCTATTTTGGACTAAAGGATCTTCAGCAGTATTTACTTATCAAATTGATGTGCCACGAGTTGAATTTCCCAACTGAAATCATTGGTGTCGAAACTGTGAGAGAGCAAAGTGGTCTAGCTTTATCCTCAAGAAATCGTAGACTTTCCAAAGAAGGAATTGAAATTGCTTCATCCCTTTACAAGGGCTTAAAACTGGTTGCTGAAAAAATCGATGGTAGTTTTTCATTAAATGAAGCAATAGGTGAGGTGAATGACTATTATTCATCTGTCAAGGACCTTGAAGTAGAGTATTTGGAGGTGATTGACCCAGACAGCCTTGAACTCATTGAATCTCTCGGTGAACGAAATGAACTAGCAATATGCGTCGCTGGTTATGTGGAAGGAATAAGACTTATTGATAACTTATATTTGCGGCTCAAAACAGCAGGGTGATGTTGATAGAGGTACTTAAATCAAAAATTCATCGGGTAAAAATAACCGAGGCAGAGCTTCATTACGTGGGTTCTATCACCATTGATGAAGACTTGATGGATGCCGGTGATTTGATTGAAAATGAAAAGGTACAAATTGTTAATATCAACAACGGAGAAAGGCTTGAAACCTATGTAATCAAAGGCGAGAGAGGTTCTGGTCAAATTTGCCTCAACGGTCCAGCAGCACGAAAAGCACAAGTTGGTGATATCATAATCATTATTTCGTATTGTTCAATCGACAAGTCGGAAGCTAAATCGCATAGCCCTGTAGTTATCTTCCCCGATGGAAAAAACCGCCTAACCACCTAACCACAACATGTCGAAACGATTACTTGGTGTACTGAAAATACTTATCAGTATACTGCTTGCCGGAGTTCTGTTATACCTAGTTTTTAAGAACATTGATTGGTTGGAGTTTTGGGAAAAAGCTCAGACAGTAGATCTTTCTTGGGTCTTTGCTTCTGTAGCGGTTTCGCTAATTGCCTTCTTTGCCCGAGCCTATCGATGGAATATCCTGTTGGAGCCTCTAGGATATAACCTGAAAACAGGTAGAACTACTGTTGCAGTCATTATAGGATACCTAGCCAACTTAGCTATCCCTCGTTTGGGAGAAGTGTCACGATGTGGTGTCCTTAATAGAAATGACAATGTCAATTTCACACATGGTTTTGGGAGTGTGGTTGCGGAGCGCATTTTGGATTTGATCACACTTATATTGATCATATTCGTAAGTCTAGCGTTAGAGTATGAACGAATTACCTCATTTTTATCTGAAGCCTATGCTGATTTTGACTTATCTGTTTACTTCATATACCTAATTATTGGTTTTATGATTCTGGGCTTTGGTGGGCTCATTTATATTGTTGGAAAAAGAGATTCCTTTAATGGGAAGTTTGCAGATCTGATCAAGAGCTTTGTAGACGGCCTTCTTTCCCTTCGAAAAGTAAAGAATGTCAGAGGGTTTGTCCTATCAACCATAGTGATTTGGATTGTATACTTCGTGATGACGTATATCGTCTTTTTTGCTGTACCCGAGACATCACAATTGGGTATTGGAGCGGGTTTTATGCTATTGGTGACAGGAGGGATTGCATTATCAATACCAGTACAAAGTGGTTTTGGGACTTATCATGGAATGGTTGCAGGGATGCTGCTCCTCTACGAAATTGACAAAACCACCGGACTATTTTTTGCTACTTTACTCCATACATCTCAGATTGTGTCGATAGCTATTTTTGGAACCATTGCGCTCATTATTTCTGCATTACTTAGAAAAAGGCAAATTAAATCTGCCTAAATGGCAGTGGACTTTTCATAAAACTGGTCTAAAGTTAAACAACGCGATGATGGTATCGTATTTGTTCTCAATAGTTTAAAAAAGTAATAGATGTTAATA
>CAYYNA010000013.1:27158-32532 GCA_964472815.1 uncultured Roseivirgaceae bacterium | reverse complement strand
AGTTTCTCTTGATCTCATAGATGTGTCCAAGAAAGAAACAAGCATAACGTGCGCTGTTAGCTTCATATCCCACTTTTACACTATCAACATTCGCCAGAATATCCAAAGAATTTTTTTCAGCGTCAGCGTATCTGCCAGATTGATAAAGGAGTCTGGTGTAGTACCGATGAAAATAGGGGTTATCCGGGTAGTCCTCATGCAAAATTTTCCCCACTCGCAAAGCTTCTTGCATATCGCGATCTTCTCCAGAAGACAATATTCTGATCAGATAGAACTGAGCCTCAGTTCTAGAATAGAATGCGTTTCTAGTAACTTCCTTCAGCTGATCTATACCTTTTTGTTTGTCTCCTTTCGGGAAAAACATCATGATGGGCCGCAACAGCGGGTATTCTTCCCGAATCCATTGAGCGTAATAGTTGAATAGCGCATCGCCAAACAAGAGTTCAGGACTGTAATCCTCATGTCCCCGGCAGTCACCTAAGTATTTCAAGGATTTACTACCTGCCAAAGCAGCTTTGCGATAATCTCTTCTTTCGGAATGCAATCTTCCCTCAAATGCATAAGCAGCTGCCAGAAAAAAGGCTCCTTCTATTTCATTGTAGTTATCACGAATATTTTCGGCAGTGATCTTCGTGGTGTCCATGTAAGCAAGAAAGTCCTTATCGTAGGAGGTGTTATCATAATTAGGAACTATTTGCCACCAATAATTCAAACCCTTCAATAAGTACGGAAGTGGATGCCATGGATACTTCTTCTGCAGGTAATTAAAATGACTTTGGGCCTTTTTGAATTCGAAATTGTACATCGAGTTGATGGCTTCAGTAGCCTCAATCTGGATGAATGGATTCTTTAATAGGCTGTACTCTAACGTATCATCTGCCAGCTCATCATCTGACCACTGCGCCTGCAAAAAGCCATGCAGTAGGAAGGAGACGAATAACGCTATATTTTTGACCCATCTTATCATCATTCTTAAAGCTAAATGACTGAACGATTTTCTAAGTACAGAAAAGAATTTATTGACAACTGGTTTTCATTTAGTATCCCGGGGATGTTTATCATTATTTGTCTGGTATACATCGCACTACTTTTTGTAAAGAGAATATTTATTATCGATAGTATCGCTGCGTTCGAAGTTTTGAACGAACGTGGAGATATTTGGGTGTTCGACATCATCTACAGCATTCAATATTTAAGTGTCCCTTTATTTCTTGCTTGGAAGTGGTCCTGGACCACTCTTACACTTTGGATTGGCTCGTTCATGTTTGGTTATCGACTTCATTTCAATCAGTTGTGGAAGATGGTAATGCTCGCCGAAATCGTGTTCTTCCTCCCTGAAATTTCTAAAGTCATTTGGTTTTCTCTTTTCTATACTGACCCATCGTACTTCGATTACTTGGCCTTTTATCCATTTTCAATAATCAACTTACTGGACTATACAGAAATCGCTCCAAATTGGGTTTATCCTCTAAAATCTTTAAACTTCTTCGAACTTTTGTACTGGCCTGTTCTCATTTTTGGCATCTATTTCTTGAGTGGGAAAAAACTAAAAACAGCTAGCTACATTGTTTTGTCTACCTACGTTTTATTCTTTTTCATTTGGCTGGGTTTTTATGTGCTGGTATATTGATTTAAAAAAATGTTAAAAACTACTACCCAGTTTTCAATCGCTCGTTATCTCTTCTTGGTTTTGAGGGTTAATGACTAATTTCGCCCTCTATTTGATGGTACCTTTCCTTCCATAGCATTAAGAACTTTTGGTGCCTGATGATTAATCCGAAAAAATATGGGATACCAGAAAATAAACATCATTTCAGGCTGGGTTGCTTTTTTAGTAGCACTGATTACCTACATCTTAACAGTTGAGCCCACTGCAAGTTTTTGGGATGCTGGAGAGTTTATTGCCTGTTCATCCAAATTACAAGTTCCCCATCCTCCTGGAGCGCCCTTCTTTTTATTGACTGGAAGAATGTTTTCGTTGCTTGGAGGTGACGATCTCATTCAGATTGCATATTGGGTTAATATGTTGAGTGTAGTAAGCAGTGCGTTCTTTGTGATGTTCATTTTCTGGATCATCACTCACCTTTCCCGAAGAATTCTGAAAGTAGAGGAAGAAGACATGACACTTGACCAGACTATCCTGGTAATAGGAGCTGGATTTGCTGGCGCCCTTGCATGTACATTCTCAGATTCATTCTGGTTCTCTGCTGTGGAGGCAGAGGTCTACGCCATGTCAGCATTTTTTACAGGTTTTGTGTTCTGGGCCATTCTCAAATGGGAGAATATGAAGGAGGAAGACAGTCAGGCAAGATGGCTGATACTTATTGCCTATATGATGGGTCTTTCAATCGGGGTGCACCTACTCAATTTGGTCGCCATCCCTGTTCTTGGATTGATCATCTACTTCAAAAAATTCGATAAGATTACTACCAAAGGAATAATCTACACTTTTATCATTTCTGGCCTTGCATTGATCATTATTTTGGAAGGCATCATTCCCGGCTTGCCGACAGTTGCAGGTAAGTTTGAATTATTTTTCGTCAATGGGCTTGGTCTTCCTTTCGGAGCAGGAGTTATCATTTTCTCGGTACTGTTTTTTGGAGCAATCGCATATGGCCTTATTTATTCCATAAGAAATGGCAAGTATGTTCTGAATACAGCCCTACTTGGGTTTATTTTCATCATTATTGGATATTCTTCCTACATGATTGTTCCGATAAGGAGTGCTTACAATCCTCCGATTGACGAAAACAACCCTGAGGAAATAATGTCTTTCGTTTCCTATCTGAAACGAGAACAGTATGGTAGTCGTCCACTCTTTAAAGGCCCTTACTACACAGCTGACCTTATTCAAAATGAAAAAGGTGCTGCTGTGTACATGAGAGGAGAAGAGGAGTACGTGATCAAGGATTATAAGGTAGAGCAAGTCTTTGATCCAGAGCATACCACAATCCTACCAAGGATGTACAGTTCAGATCCCAATCACATCAAAAAATACCGTGAGGTAACTGGATTAAGAGAAGGAGAAAAACCGAGTTGGGGTGACAATTTCTATTACCTCGTCACGCATCAGCTGGGACATCAGTACTTTAGGTATTTCATGTGGAATTTTGCGGGGCGTGAAAGTGATATCCAAGGAGCGGGTTTTGTGGGCTTGTTTGACGCTTTCGAAAAAGTGCCGGATGTACTAGCTAGCAACGAAGGAAGAAATATCTACTATGGGCTTCCATTACTCTTGGGCTTGATCGGAATGTTTATCCAGTATAAGAAGGATGTAAAGCTTTTTGCCGCTACGGCGCTTCTCTTTTTTATGACTGGGATAGCCATCGTTTTATACCTTAACACCCCCCCTATCGAACCGAGAGAAAGGGACTATATCTATGCGGGCTCCTTTTACATTTTTACGATTTGGATAGGGTTTGGTGTACTCGCAATTTTTGACATCCTTCAAAAGGTGATCAAAGAAAAGAAAGTGGCTGCAGCTGTCGCATCTGTTCTTTGCTTAGGTATTCCAATATTAATGGCAGCTGAAACCTGGGATGATCATGACAGATCTGATCGATACTTTTCTGTTGACGCAGCTAAGAACTATCTATCCTCTTGTGCTCCAAATGCGATCATATTTACCGGAGGAGATAACGACACCTTCCCGCTTTGGTATGCCCAGGAAGTCGAAGGTTTTAGAAGAGATATCCGGGTAGTGGTGTTGAGTTACTACAACACTGATTGGTATATTCAGCAAACCTCAAGACCTGCTTACGAGTCTGAGCCGTTCCCATATGCGCTAGACATGAAGCATTATCAGCAAGGTGGCCTCAACGATTACTTGCCCGTATTTGAGCGTGACGAACTAAAAGGAAATGCTATTAACGCAAAAGCATTTCTAAATTTCGTGAAACAGGAAAACCCAGGATTACAAATAGCTCCTAATGACTGGACCAAATACAATATTGTACCTTCAAAAACGCTTTTCCTTAACATTGATACGACCAAAGCAAAGGAGGTAGTACCCGAGGACATGCATGACAACATTGAAAGTCAAATGGTACTGCGAATCAAAGGAAGAGCCCTAGAGAAGAAAGATCTTGCCTTTCTTGATTTGTTGGTCAATACGAATTGGGAACGTCCCATTTACCTTAACAATACCTCTATCTCTCAGCTGAAATTGGATATGAGGAACTATGTGGTTCAAGAAGGATTAGCCTATAGAGTAGTACCGGCAAGAAATCCAGCAAATAGAGGATATCCGGTAAATACAGAGGTGATGTATGAAAACGTGATGAACAAGTTCACCTGGACTAACCTGGATGATCCTTCAGTGTACTACACGCAAGACTATCTTGGTTTTGTGCTTAATTCAAGGTCTACTTTTAACACGCTAGCTCAAAACCTGATCAATGAAGAAGATTATGAGCGGGCCTCAGAAGTACTAAAAAAATGCTTGGAGGTAATGCCACACGAGTCTGTCCCGTTTGATGAGTTTAGTGCCCAGCAGGTAGATATGCTTCTGGAGATTGCCTCTTTCAAGACGGGAGGTGGATCAGACTTGTCAGCGGCGGAAGAAGCCGAGCTAGCTAATTACGTTGCTGAGAATGTGAGCCAGTGGGCTAGCAGTTGGATTGAAGTATACCTAACGAACAACTCTAACGATCCTTACGAACTACAACGAAAGATCATCGTACTCAATGAGATTGCCAGAGCATATAGAGCGAATGGTGATAATGAAAATGCTGCGAAGTACGAGGAGTTGTTTAATAGTTATTACTCACAGATAGAGTCGAGGCTCTAATGGAAGAAGAGAAGAATTAAAGATTAATGCTTTAAAAACTTAAAAGCCTTTTTGAAGCGTTTTTCTTCGTCTTTGACGATAAGGAAGTAATACCCAGTTGCTAATTCTTTTACCGGAATCTTGTACTTACCGACTCCAACTTCTTCTGGCTGCACCTGAAGGCGATTCCCTATCATAGAATTCAGTTCGAAAGTGGCATTGCTCACTTCACCCTCTATTTGCACCATCAAATACTCAACTGCTGGGTTTGGGTATACGCTAATTTTATCTCTTTGATCGCTACTGTCCAAAGACTGGGCTACTCCCTGAAAAGAGAGGATTGAGGCCAACGACAGTATGATCAGTTTATTGCGCATATTATTCTTACAAATTACGCAAAAAAAATTAGATAGTTGGGCCGCCAGAAGAAATAATAAAGGTTAATTAACGTTAAGCGCTGTTAATTCCGAACAGGGCAGGTAGAAAATGTGGATTTCAAACGTCAAAACTGGCAATTACTTTTTGTCGAAGAAAAAGATGCATTAATCTAAAGCCACCATTTCAAGAAATTTCATCCAACGCCGCTGGCAGAAAATCAATGATCTC
>CAYYNA010000013.1:24181-27058 GCA_964472815.1 uncultured Roseivirgaceae bacterium | reverse complement strand
CTACTAACCTTCGGAACTCCCCTGGATGAGGTGTTAGAATTGAATCTCTTGGAATGTGCTTAAGCATGCTGTTCCTTTTTGCAAGAATATTTAAGCCATCTGCATCTATGACAATGGGTTGACTGGATCTTCTTAGTAGACTTTCGAGTGCTTTTATCGTCTGTGGTGCAACTCCAAGACCTGGTCCTATAGCAATTGTATCTTCCGATTTCGGAATGCTAGTAACGATCTCCGGACTTGGGTCCTCGATAACCATAGCCTCCGGAATTGACAAATGAATAATGTCCACTCCGCACCCTGGAATACATACATTCAGAAGTCTGGCACCAACCGCGAATGCAGCTTTGGTGCTTAGTACAGCCGCTCCTACTTTTCCCTTGCTTCCGGCCACCATAAGCAAATTTCCACTCTGGTTCTTATGCGTGAACTTTTGTCTAACTGGAATCAGACCTTCTAGATCAGAGCTTTCCGTCAGATAATAGTTGGAAGGTAGCTTCTGGATAAAGTCCTTGTCAAGTCCGATATCAACCACTATCCATTCTCCAACATATTGATGATTCTCGGGGAGTAGAAACGCTAGCTTGGGAGTCTGGAAAGAAATGGTCAACTCAGCGATGAATACAGCTGACCCTTGGCTCACCGCATCGTTTGCAAATAGCCCGGAAGGGATGTCTATTGCCACCTTATCAGCATTCGCCTCATTTAGATTGTTGACAACATCCCTGAAGATGCCCTCTAGTGGTCTTGAGAGGCCAGAGCCAAAAAGACCATCAATAATAATTTCATCATCTTCAATTTGCGGCAAATCCTTAACTCCCTTAATGATTGCGTACAAATCTGATCGATCAAGGTTTTCCTTAAAATCTTCAGAGCCCTTTTTGGGATCTCCAACCACATATTTTAATACCTCCCAGCCTTTACTTTTAAGAATCCTACCAATGGCCAAGCCATCTCCTCCGTTGTTTCCAGATCCACAAAAGATTCGGACCAGCCGCTTTTTCGGAAAAAACTCCAGAAACTTATTGACAAACGATTCAGCTGCCCGCTCCATTAAATCGATGGATGCGATAGGTTCATTTTTTATGGTAAACTGGTCAGCTTGTCTGACTTGCTCAGATGTGAGAATCTTGATCATCTATCTACTTCACCCATGACAAAATCAAGAGAACCAACAATTGCAAATAAATCTGCAAGCATGCAGCCTCTGGAAATCTCAGGTAACACGGAAAGATTACAGAAACTCGGTCCTCTTGCTTTGCAGCGAAACGGCTGATCTGATCGACCGTCAGCTCTAAAAAAGAAACCTAGTTCTCCCTTAGGGTTTTCTGCTCGGACATATAGATCTTGAGCTTTTGGTCTGATTTTCTTAGGAACAAGTACTCTTGGATCAAATTCCTTAGTGCGTTTGAAATCTCCCTGCAATTTCGCCACGCACTGCTCTATGATCTTGATAGACTCCCAGCACTCCTGATATCTTACCCAGTTTCTGTCCCAGCAATCTCCAAGACTACCCATTTTTCCCTCGCCTACTGGTATTTCAAAGTCCAATTGATTGTAGACACTATAGCCATCAACTTTTCTCAAGTCAAAAGCTAGTCCAGATGCTCTCAGCATTGGACCGGTAATCCCGTAGTTTATCGCCAAGTCACGATCAAGCACCCCAACATCTGCAGTCCGCTCGATGAATATCTTATTAGAGATCAGAAGATCTTCTGTGTCTTTCAATTTCGGCTTCAAGTAGTCTACAAACTCTTGTGAACGTTCTTCAAAACCTACAGGTAAGTCATAAAAGAGCCCGCCGACCCAGATGTAATTGTATAACATCCTGGCCCCACTTGCCCATTCAAGCATTCTAAGGATGTGCTCACGATCTCTCATCATCCAGAGAAATGGAGTGAATGCGCCAATATCTAAACCATACGTTCCGATAGCAACGAAATGCGATGCAATGCGATTAAGCTCCGCCACCAAAACTCTGATGTACTCAACCCGAGGTGGAATATCTTTCTCGATACCAAGCATCCGTTCAACACCCATTACAAACGCCCATTCATTGTTCATAGCCGCCACATAATCCATTCGGTCTGTGTATGGAATGACCTGATTGTACGAAAGTGCTTCTGCGTGCTTCTCAAAGCATCTATGCAAATATCCAAGGTGCGGTACAACATCTACCACAATTTCTCCGTCAGTCACCACCTCCAGTCGTAGCACTCCGTGCGTGGCAGGATGCTGTGGACCAATATTGATCAGCATCTCTTCTGTCCTAAGATCAGCCTCCTTGTACTTCAGGGGTTCAGACTTTGTCAGCAAGGATTCCATCAATATTTGACTTTAATGTCGTGATAATTCTCCTGCTCTTGGTAATCCTTCCTTAGTGGAAACCCATCCCAATCTTCTGGCAATAAGATTCTTCTGAGGTCTGGATGATTGTTAAATTGGATACCTAGAAGGTCATATGCTTCCCTCTCATGCCAGTTAGCCCCTCTCCAAATGGCCGTAACAGAATCAACAGTTGGCTGCTTTCTGCTTAGTTCCACACTTAATGCCAAGTGCAGATCATATGGTATACTGTACAGGTGGTAGATAACTTCCATGAGGTTCTCTTCAGTTCCTCGATCGATCCCTGTCAGGCTAGATAACGAATCAAAATAGGTTTTTTCATTGGCATGCAGAAACTCACAGACTTTGTAGAGATGCTTAGGTTCAACTTTCAGCGTACTTGGAGTCGCAATAAGGTCTTCCCCTACAATGGATCCTGGGAATTTCTCAATGATTAAAGATTTAATTTCTTCAAACTGCATCCTTTGTCTTCATCAACTTTTCGAGCGCCTTAGGTCTCAAAACTGATTCTCCTTTGATTTTTTCCTGAAGTTT
>CAYYNA010000013.1:14136-24081 GCA_964472815.1 uncultured Roseivirgaceae bacterium | reverse complement strand
GCTGTGGACATAAACTCTATTGCGCAACACGCAAGACCAAAACCCATTGGCCATAGGCTGCTAAGTCTGGCCCAGTTTAAGAGGTCATCGAGCTTAGAAACAATGATCCCTCCCTCTCCTGTTTTTATTTTCTCAAATGATTGCTGGTCCTCTGTCATCTTTTTTGATACCTATCGTAAGCGCTGGTGGGAATAGAAGATTTAAAATCAGAAGCTTTCGGTTTAGGTCGTACCCACTCTAGCATTCCCCTAGCCCAAACATAAGCTAAACCAATAGCCAAAATTCCTATGAAAATAAAGGTTTCTATCATTGAGAACCGAGCCCACAAACCATCAGTTCCGTTTACTAATTCTTCTTTGCCGAAAACTACTGCCCAGGGAAAGAGAAAAACCAGTTCTGCTTCAAAAAGCAGAAAAATCAGTGCAATGACGTAAAACCTAACATTGAATTGGCCCCATGCTGTTCCCGTTGGCTCCTCTCCGGATTCATAAATTATTTGCTTTTCCTTGGAAGGATTATTGGGTCGAAGTATCCGTCCCACAAGTAACGTGACAACTAAAAATCCAAGTCCTCCAATGATGAAAAGCAATACGGTACCAAATCCTCCGATTTCAATCATATGGGGAAATTAGCGGGAAAGGATGAAAACTCTAAGTAATCTAGAGATGTAAAGGATCCAAATGCTTAAAATGTCCGTTCTGCTTTATTCGCTCTTGCGCTATATGAGCTCGCTCCAATGCCGGAAGCAGATTTTCTAGATGTGTAATGGTGTAATTCAGTCGGTCGTTTTCGGTGGGCATTTTCAGAAGCTCGTACTCCTCTTCCAGCTTGAAGCCAATTTTATGACCAACATCATATACAGATTTGGCTTTTGCAATATTTGGAACATTGGGTTCTTGGAGCCAAGCAAACAATTGACTTACCAATTCCTTCATCTTCAATAAAAGAACAAGATCAGTTTTTTCGTTTGGTTGTTCCAAATAGATGATTTCGCCACCAGCATACAGCTTTTCACCCCACGGATTCCAGAAATCCTTTACTTCGAATGTGTTGATGGCCTTAGTTCGAATATCCATTCTCCCATCATCATATGTTTTGGCTACCTCGATAATCTCAACCTCAGTACCTAGTTCAATTTTATTATCTATATAGGATGGAATGCCAAAATTGGAAGATTCGTCAATGCAGTCGTTGACCAGCTGTTTGTATCTTGGTTCAAATACATGCAGATTCAGATCCTCTCCTGGAAAAGCAACCAAATTCAACGGAAAAAGTGGAATTCTTTTCATCTTCACAAATTCTAAACGCAATCACCAACCACTACCTGTTAGATTCTTTATTCGGTGATAGGCTAGGATGAAACTGATTCAAGACTTAATAGTTTCATAGTTTGCAGAAAAAATGAGAATAGTTAGGATAAATCAAGGAAAAGCCATTCCTATTGCCCTCAGAGCCCTTATAGTTGCAATATTATTTTACCTAATTGTATTGATATTCAATCACTTGCCCTCACAAATCGCCATCGCAAGTTCAATTTTCATTTGCAGTGTAATTCCTGGAATTTGGTTTGCCACAAAAATCTTTGTGATAGATATTGAAAGGAATCAGCTCTTCAAGGGTTTTTGGGCCATGGGGTTTCAGCGCGGAACCAAAGTTTCATTCAATCAGATCGAATTCAAGATCGCCAGAAGGAAAACAGGTAAAACAGTTTATAGGCTTAAAGACAATCGTCAAGTGATTGCGGATCACGAGTATGTTTTGAGTGTAGAAACAGAAGAAAAAGGTAATTACTACCTACTAAGTCATCCAGAAAGGAGTAGAATTCAAGAAAAGCTAGAAAGCATCAAACTGAAGCTAGAGTTAACTGCTGAATAAGTTCACCAGCAACATTAGCTTTGCCTTACCCAAAAATAGATCATGGCAAAATTTCATACCCTTAAAATAGCCTCATTATCCCGCCCAACAGAAGATTCAGTTGCACTAACCTTTGAAGTTCCAGATGATCTCAGAGATGACTTCAGCTTTACTCAAGGACAGCATTTAACGCTAAAAAAAGATATTGAGGGAGAAGATACCCGAAGGTCCTATTCCATTTGCTCCTGCCCTATAGACGAGACGCTAACTGTCGCAATAAAGAAAATTGAAGGAGGAAAGTTTTCCACTTATGCGAGTCAAGTCCTAAAGGCCGGGGACGAGATGGAGGTTATGGTACCTCATGGAAGTTTTCATGTTCCCTTAGATCCTGAAAATGCATCCTCCTATGTTGCTTTTGCTAGTGGTAGTGGCATCACACCCATCATATCCATCATAGAAACAACGCTACGCACTGAACCAGAGAGTGAATTCACCCTCTTCTACGGCAACAGAAAAACAAGCTCGATCATATTTCATGAAAGGCTGGAAGCACTGAAAAACAGGTTTATGGGTCGATTTAGCCTGTATCACCTGCTTAGCAAGGAAAGGCAAGAATCTGATCTCTTCAACGGGAGAATAGAGGGAAACAAAATTGAAACCTTTGCACGTCTATTTTTTGACCCAAAATTAGTGGATCATTATTTCACGTGCGGACCTGAAGAAATGATGCTCGCTGTGAGGGATTCATTGACCAAACTGGGGGTTTCAGAAGATCGAATCCACTTGGAACTTTTCACCTCGCCGGTTGGAAAACTTGGAAATCAGAGTAATGCAGCAAAACATGATACCACACATGCTGAAATTACGATCATCCTTGACGGAAACAGTATCTCCTTTCCATACAATTCGGACAAATCAATTTTGGATGTAGCTTTTGACCATGGCGCAGACCTTCCCTACGCGTGCAAAGGTGGCGTTTGTAGTACCTGTGTATGTAAACTAGAGAAAGGTGAGGTAGAAATGGATGTCAATTATGCACTAGAGCCAGACGAGTTGGAGAGAGGTTTAGTTTTAAGTTGCCAGTCCTTTCCAAAAACAGATAAGGTCACGCTGAACTTTGATGTTTGAATTGACCTAACAATGGAATTTAAAACGTGTTAACTAACTTTGAGCAAGGAATTGAAGATTGAAATGGATATTAAGAGTTTAGAAGACAGATTTAACGAGAAGATTGATAAAGACATCAGGATCGAGCCTAAGGACTGGATGCCTGAAAACTATAGAAAGACATTGATCCGACAGATTTCTCAACACGCTCACTCCGAAATTGTGGGCATGCTACCAGAGGCTAATTGGATTACTAGAGCCCCTTCATTGAGAAGGAAAGCTGCAGCTCTTGCCAAAGTGCAAGATGAAGCAGGTCACGGCTTGTATCTATACAGTGCTTGCGAGACATTAGGAGTAGACAGATCTGAGCTTCTGGAAGATCTTCATTCTGGAAAAGCTAAGTATTCCTCCATTTTCAACTATCCTACTCTGACCTGGGCAGATATGGGGGCAATAGGATGGCTAGTAGACGGTGCTGCGATCATGAATCAAGTGCCTTTGTGTAGGGCGTCTTACGGTCCATATGCAAGAGCTATGGTGAGAGTATGTAAAGAAGAGTCTTTCCACCAAAGGCAGGGTTTTGAAATTATGCTCACCTTGTGCAAGGGCTCAGACAGTCAGAAGAAGATGGCACAAGATGCTTTAAATAGATGGTGGTGGCCAGCTTTGATGATGTTTGGACCTACTGATGAAGCATCTACGCATACTGAACAGTCCATGCGTTGGGGAATTAAGCGTTTCACAAATGATGAGCTTCGACAAAAATTTGTTGACGTGACTAAACCCCAAGCCGATTTATTGGGAATTAACATTCCTGATGCGGACCTGAAGTGGAATGAGGAGAGAGGTCATTTCGATTTTGGTAAAATCAATTGGGAGGAGTTCTTCAATGTGATTAAAGGAAACGGACCTTGCAATAAGCAAAGAATCGATGCAAGAAGAAATGCATATGACCAAGGAGCTTGGGTGAGAGAGGCAGCAGCAGCACATGCGGAAAAGAAAGCGAAGCGACAAGCAGCAGCATAATCTGCTAACCATTTAAACAACAACCCTATGAAAAACTGGCCCTTATGGGAGATTTTTATTCGTAGCAAGGCTGGACTAAATCACAAGCATGTTGGCAGCCTGCACGCCGCTGATGAAGACATGGCAATTCAAAATGCCCGTGATGTCTACACGAGGAGAAACGAAGGGGTGAGTATTTGGGTAGTTAAATCCGAATTCATAACTGCCTCTGACCCAGATGATGCGGATCCGTTGTATGAGCCTGCCAAAGACAAGGTATATCGTCATCCGACATTTTATAACCTACCCGACGAAGTAAAACACATGTAGTATCCCTTTTAGGGATTTTCATATCACTTTTCAGTATGAATCAAAATCTCTTCAATTACGTCATTCAACAGGCTGATAACTGTCTAATTCTTGGACAGAGACTAGCTGAATGGTGCGGGCATGGACCAATTCTAGAACAAGATATTGCCATGACCAATATCAGTCTTGATTTGATTGGTCAATGCAGAATGTGGTATCAATACGCCGCTGAAATACAAGGCGAAGGAAAATCCGAAGATGAAATCGTGGCGTTTCGTGATGCTTGGGACTATAGAAATGTTCTGCTTGTTGAGCAACCGAACGGAGACTTTGCCCAAACTATTTTTAGGCAGTTTTTGTATGATTCGTTCAGTGTCTACTACTACGAAATGTTGATGCACAGCCGAGATGAGCAACTATCTGCAATCGCTGCTAAGTCACACAAAGAAGCTCTGTATCATGTTAAGTGGAGTGCTGACTGGATCATTCGATTAGGTGACGGAACGGAAGAGAGCCGCAAGCGAATTACAGAGGCTATCGATCAATTATGGTCTTACTCTGGTGAGCTAACCACCCCAAACGAAATAGATCTTGAAGCACTCAAGGAGGGATATGGAGTTGACCTTGAATTGCTCAAACAAAAGCGAAACGAAAGAATTCAAGAAGTACTTCTCGAAGCTACATTGGATATACCGACCAGCACTTACATCCATAAAGGAGGTAAGGAGGGTACCCACTCAGAACACTTGGGTTATATCTTGGCTGACTTACAATTCCTGCAAAGAGCGTATCCTGGATTGGAGTGGTAATTGACCGCCATATGGTAATAACTCAAGAAGGTATTTACGAGATTTTGGAATCAGTCACTGATCCTGAAATACCTGTAATTACCATCACAGATCTTGGAATCGTTAGGGAAATAAAAATCGAGAATGATTTTGTCGAAGTTATTATTACCCCAACCTACTCAGGGTGTCCGGCCATGCTTGAAATTGAGAAAAACATCCACAATCAATTGAAAAGCGAAGGTATTGATCAGTTTAAGATCACTACTATTCTTTCCCCAGCTTGGACTACAGACTGGATGACTGAAAGAGGAAAAAGAAAGCTGCAGGAGTATGGGATAGCCCCTCCAAATCCTATTGCCCCCGAAAACATCGAGTGCCCTCAGTGTGGATCAAAAAACACGCAATTACTTAGTGAATTTGGGTCTACTGCCTGTAAGGCATTATTTAAATGTAATGACTGTCTAGAACCATTTGATTACTTCAAATGCCATTAAGTAATGATTGATCTATAGGTGAGGAATCACTTAAATTCGCAATTCAAACATTAACCCCATGTCTGAAACAATAGAAATTTCCCAAAAAGGACAGCTAGGAATCATCTCATTCAATCGCCCAGACGTCTTCAATAGCTTTAATAAAGAAATGTCGATTGCTACACTTGAAGCGCTTTCAAAGTATGGTGCAGACGCAAGTATCAGAGCAATATTGATCACAGGCAAAGGCAAAGCATTCTGTGCCGGCCAGGACCTGCAAGAGGCCATTTCTGATGATTTTGAGATCGACCAGGTGGTGGACAAATATTACAATCCCTTAATAAAACTGATTCGCACTATTGAAAAGCCCGTCATTGCAGCTGTTAATGGGGTTGCTGCTGGTGCTGGAGCAAACATTGCCATAGGATGTGATATTGCTATCGCAACAGAGTCTGCTTCATTCATACAGGCATTTAGCAAGATCGGATTGATACCGGACAGTGGCGGAACATTTACTCTCCCAAGAATGATCGGATTTCAAAAAGCTTCAGCACTCATGATGCTAGGCGATAAGGTATCTGCGGCTGAAGCTGAAAAAATGGGAATGATTTACAAGGTCGTTCCCGATAGCTCATTTGATGAAGAGGTGGAAAAGCTGTCACAGACCCTAGCTAATATGCCAACCAAAGGGTTAGCCTATACTAAGCATTTACTCAATCAATCCTTGGAAAATAGCCTAGAGCAACAACTAGAACTAGAGAAAGAGTATCAATTTAAGTCCACTCAGACATACGATCACCAAGAGGGAATTAAAGCGTTTATTGAAAAAAGGAAACCACAATTTAAAGGGGAGTAATGCCAAAATTAAGTGTGATTGGATCCGGAACCATGGGTACTGGAATAGCCCAAGTAGCTGCGACAGCTGGATGGGATGTGGTAGTAAATGATACAAGCGAGGAGGTCCTAGAGAAGTCCTCTGGAAGTCTGGTCAAAATCATGACCCGTTTGGTGGAAAAAGGTAAGATTGATCAGAAAGAGTCAGATTCGATATTGGGTAGAATTGACTTCACTACCAATCAGGAGTATTTTGAAGATTCTGATCTATTAATTGAGGCCATTGTTGAAAATTTAGAGATAAAGCAAAAAGTCTTTTCGACTGTGGAGCAGATTGTGCGAGAGGATACGATCATAGCTTCTAACACCTCATCGCTATCCTTGGCCTCCATTGGATCTGCACTCCAAGATCCCTCGAGATTCGTAGGGATTCACTTCTTCAACCCTGCACCTCTTATGCCCTTGGTTGAAATCATCCCTGCGGTCCAAACAGCAGCTGAAACAACTATCAAAGCAAAGGAATGGATCGACAGCTGGAAGAAGTTAACGGTACTTGCAAAAGATACTCCTGGCTTTATTGTCAACAGGATAGCCAGGCCATTTTATGGCGAAGCTCTTCGAATCTATGAAGAAGGAATAGCAGATTTTTCCACTATTGATTGGGCCATGAAAGAACTAGGTGGTTTCAGGATGGGTCCTTTTGAGCTAATGGACTTTATTGGTAATGACATCAATTATACGGTCACAGAAACCGTTTTTCAGTCCTTTTTCTACGACCCAAGGTACAAGCCTTCTTTTACTCAAAAACGAATGTCAGAGGCGGGCTTTCTTGGACGGAAAACAGGCAAAGGCTACTATGATTATGCTGACGGAGCTACAAAACCAGAACCCAAAGAGAATAAAGAGATCGGTGAGCAAATCCTTGATCGGGTACTGGTAATGCTAATAAATGAGGCTGCTGATGCCCTTTTTCTAAATATTGCAAATAGTGAAGATATTGATACAGCTATGACCAAGGGAGTAAACTATCCTAAAGGTTTACTAAGATGGGCTGATGAAAAAGGAATAAAATGGTGCATGGAGAGGTTAGATTCACTTTATGAAGAATATCGAGAAGATCGATACAGATGCAGTCCTTTACTCAGAAGAATGAGTAAAGAAAGCAAAACCTTCTTCTAACCTTTCTGATGGGAGTATTCTTCAAAAAGTGTATCTACAAGCAAGATGACTAAATCACAAAAAATAGTGTCCTTGATGATGGCTGATGATAGCTTCAGCCAGTGGCTAGGCATTGAAGTGCTGGAAGTTCAAGAAGGTTTTTGTAAAGCTCAGATGACGGTTCGTGCGGATATGCTTAATGGTCATCGTGTAATGCACGGTGGTATTTCCTTTTCACTTGCGGATAGCGCATTTGCTTTTGCATCAAACTCCCATGGCCAAAAAGCAGTTTCCATTGAAACATCAATTAATCACGTTAAGCCTGTTTTTGAAGGAGATGAGTTGATTGCTACCGCACAGAAAGAAAGTATTTCCAAAAGCCTTGGGCAATACATTGTAAGAGTGACCAGAAACGGGGAATTAGTAGGACTCTTTAAAGGTTTGGTTTTCCGAAAACAAGAGGCATGGCAGGTCTAATTGTGAAATACCTAGAGATATTTTCATTTACCTTCATTGCATTCGTTTTAGTTGGCTGTAATCGTGGTGAGGTAGATGTTTCGAGCAATTTTTCTGGTATTGTTTACGAATATGCTACTGAAAGACCAATGAATAATATTGAAGTCTCAATGTATGCTGGCCCTGGAGTGAACAGCACCCAACTGGTAGAATCCACCATATCTAATGAAAGTGGCAAATTCAATTTTGATCCGGACAGTAGCGATGAAATAGTCGCATATTTTTACACTGCTGAAGTAGTTGGGTTTGATATCAGACCCGCAAATGACAACATTATTGCTTTTGTAAATGATCCTCCAAATTACGATTCTTTGATTGCCTATGAGGATGCATATTTGAAATGTGTTGTAAACCCCATTGGCGATACTAATAGTTTTCAATTATCAGTGCGCTGGATAAGTGAAGAATTTCCCTTTTCCAGTCTTAACAGCTTCGTATTTGAAGACTCAGACGAGGTTCAGTCAGCAGTCGCCAAAGTATTCAAGACAAAAAAAGAAATAACGGTTTCTTGGATTATTGATGGAATAACCATTTCCGAAAAAGTTGAACTATTGGCTCAAGATACAGTATCTATTACAATCGATTTTTAAAAGTGAACATACAAATACCAGATCATATAAACTCTATCAAAAGTTACCTGCCTGGAAAAACTATCCCGCAACTGCAACAGGAATACGGTTGGGAAAAAGTGGCAATTCTCTGGAACAATGAGAACACATTAGGATACTCTCCTAAATCCAAAGAAGCGGTGATCAAGGAGTATGAGCATATCAACTATTACCCGGACCCTGTAAGCAGAGACCTGAAGAAGGTACTCGCAGAAAAATACGGAAGAACCTCAGAGGAGATATTTTTAGGTAATGGATCTGAATCCGTCCTAATGCACGCAATTCGTGCTTTCTGCTCTGGTGATGATGAATTCCTCACTTCGGAAGGAGCTTTTGTGATCATCTACAATTGGGCTAGAATTAACAATGCCCGATGCGTTACTCTGCCGATGACTGAAGAGTATTCTTTTGATTTAGTAGCAATCAAAAAGCGTATCACCAGGAACACCAAGGTGATCTACCTTGCCAACGTGAACAATCCCACTGGGACCATGATCTCTAAAGAAGAGCTGAACGACTTCATGAGCAGCATTCCAGATCATATACTTGTGATAATTGACGAAGCTTACTTCGAATATTCTGAAGCACTTCATCCTGACTTTCCAAATTCTCTCAGCCTGGATTTTTCCAATATTCTCACGCTTCGAACTTTTAGTAAAGCTTATGGCATAGCCGGAGTACGGCTGGGAATGGGCATTGGTAATGCACAAATTATTGACGCACTTAACAAGGTAAAGTTGACTTTTGAACCAACAGCACTGGCGCAAGCGGCAGGTTTGGGAGCGATTGAGGATAAAGTATTCTTGAAAAAATCAATAGAAAACAATACCGATCAACTCAACTACTTCTATCGGGAGTTGGATGCCCTTGGGATTAAGTATGTGACTTCTTATGCGAACTTCATCATGACGGTATGGAATAGCAAAGAAGAAGTAATGAAGATATTTAATTCGCTGATGGAGCGAGGTGTATTAGTTCGCCCATTATATGGTCCCATTAGTCATTGTATCCGAATTTCAGTGGGTAGGCCAGAGGAGAATCAACAGTGCATTGAGGCGCTGAAAGAACTAGAAATTTAGCATAAAAAAACCCTGACTTTTTCGAAAGCCAGGGTTTTTGAAAATAAGTTTCTATTGTTGCTTTTGATTATTCGTCTCCAGCCTCTTCGTAAACTTTGATTCCGTTTCTTTCGATGATGTCTTTCTTCAACACTTTGAAATCATCAACTTCAGGATTCATTTTTATTGCTTCTTCGATAGCAGTCAAAGCATCCACGATTAAGCCTTTTTCTTC
>CAYYNA010000013.1:0-14036 GCA_964472815.1 uncultured Roseivirgaceae bacterium | reverse complement strand
GCCTTCATTACTTTGTTTTGACCCTTATTAGCCAAAACCCTAAATGTATAACCTTGTGCGTTGGTAAAGCCAAATGCAAAAAGTAATACTGTTGTGATTGCGATAGAAACGTACTTTCTCATAATTGTGCCAATACTTCTTGGTGTTTGTTATTTTCTAATGTTATAGTTTCGATACTCTAAATAATTCTTTTCTTCCTTCTCTAGATAGTGAATTTTTAACCACTCCGTAAAATACTTCCAAGCCATCGCCTGAAATTGCTACCGCAAAGAGTAGCAGCGTTAGATCCAATTTTAAACTGTATAGGTCCATCATGTAAACCATGAAATAAACCAATCCTGTAAACTCAACGAGCTGAATCAATTTTGTCAACCCATCATACCATTTTGGTAGCTTTTTGTATATCCATGAAAACATCATGATATTGATAAAGAGTCCAAGAATAGCAATTACGTATTTCTGCCATTCTACTAAATAAAAGACATAATCTTCATTCAAAATCATCGAGACGATGTTGGCATGAATTACTCCTCCATACATGTCTGGAAATGCCCTGCCAACGTAAGTCTCATTTAAAGGCGTAAAGAACTTATCTTCAAAGTTTTCCCGATCTCCAAGTTCCTCTCCTAGAAAGCAGAAAATGACAACTTTATCTTTAATGATATCCCCCACAAATGCACCGTTGTAAACTTCATAGGTGTCAAGGGCAAAATACTTATTACCAAATCTAGTTGCCCCATAATCTAAAACATTACCTCGATAATTGATTACTTCTTCCTCATGCCCTCTATCGAGGAATTTTTGTGCCTTCAAAGAATCTACAAAAGAGGCCATCTTCACAGCAAAAGCAACCTGATTCTCCCCATCAGTCGTTTCAATTTGTGGTGCGAAAGTTCGACACATTTTAAGGTCTTCCTGAACATCAGCATCAGTTACCAAATTTGCAAAAGCAGGATGAGCGTTCCATGTAAACATTGGATGCGACCACTCTACAGTATCAAATTCATTGAAATCCTCAATGAAAAGTGTCTGGTTTAGCTTGGTAACCATCACCAAATTTTCAACTCTCCCAAGCGCCTCCATTAGCATGATATCACCGAAAGTATCCTCTTTTTGCCTTCTGAAAAACAAATCCACCCCTATGACAGCCGGATCATATTTACTTATGGAATCAAGTAAAATCGCTATACCACCCCTGGGCTCCAACCCAACATTGATTAATACTACATTTTCATCAGCTACCGGATCGTCAAGTAGCTGCGAAAAATAGATGTCGGTAAATTCCATATCACCGAGTGCATCTCCAATTGGATCAAACAAGTCAAAGACCTTAAAGGCTGATGCTGAGGCGAAGAGCCCCATCAGACCTAAAATAAAAACTGTACCGAGGATTACGTCTCCCCAAAATCTTCTAAACATGGTTAAGTTGTTGGTGAGTTTAGTCAGTTACTTTAATATGCAAGTAAAACATTTCTAACCAACGATCATAATTCATGCATTAGCAGAATTCAATTTTTTCTTCAAATTTGACTATTAAAACTCCAATTATCGTCCTATGGATACAACTTTTCGGCGAACTCCTCCAATTTCTCTACCAGCCATAAAACATGATCTATTGGCTGGAAATCGTTCCGCCTTAAGTAGAGCAATCACCTTGATCGAGAGCAAAAGAAAAGACGATCAAGAACTCGCTTCAGAATTGATTCACTCAGTAATAAATGAAACGGGAAAAAGCCTCAGAATAGGCATCACAGGAGTTCCGGGAGTTGGTAAAAGTAGCTTCATCGAGGTGTTTGGAAGCCTGCTGACTGGAATGGGTAAAAAAGTAGCAGTACTGTCAATAGATCCCAGTAGTAATCGATCTAAGGGAAGCATTTTGGGTGATAAAACCAGAATGGAGAAATTATCAAAAGACCCTCAAGCATTCATTCGTCCGTCTTCCTCGGGATCTAACCTAGGCGGAGTAGCAAGCAATACGAGAGAGACGATCTTGCTTTGCGAAGCTGCAGGCTTTGATATCATCATTGTGGAGACCGTCGGAGTTGGTCAGAGCGAGACGGTGGTAAAAGACATGGTCGACTATTTTCTTCTACTAATGCTGTCTGGAGGGGGCGATGAACTTCAAGGCATCAAAAGGGGAATCATGGAGATGGCAGATCATATCGTCATAAACAAGGCGGATGGCAGTAATGTGAAAATGGCAAAAAGAGCTGCTAAAGAATACCAAAACGCCATTCACTTATTTCCTCCAAATGAATCTGGTTGGGTTGTGCCAGTGTCTACCTGCTCCTCCACTGAGAATAAAGGCATCAAAGATGTCTGGTCAAAAATGGAAGATTATACGGAGCAAACAACAAATGGATGGTTTGATCTCAATAGACAAGAGCAAAATATTAAGTGGTTCCATGAGCGACTGGACGCCAAACTACATCAGGACTTTTTTGGTAGACCAGAGATTCAGTTGGAGATAGGAAAGAAAGAGAAACTGATAGCTTCACAGCAGATATCTGTTAGAAAAGCAGTTGATGAATTATTCAATTCTTAATAATCTAACTTCTCCAGGAGCTACCTTGAATTCGCCAAATGCGTCTGGCAAGGTAACTCCGTGTACATGAGCGTAGATTGACCTCAGTGAGCCAAGATGGGCTATAATGACACAGGACTGGCTTTTGATATCTTCTAGAAAAGCACCAACTCTTTTGTGAAGCTCATCTCCAGTTTCACCACCTGGAGGTCGTTGGTTCATATAATCTTTCATCCATTCTTCCAGATCTTGAGGCGAGATATCATCCCATTTCTTTAGCTCCCAATCACCAAAATTCAATTCCATCAGACGTTTATCTTCTTTAAACTTACCAAGTTTCTCTGCCAAAGCCTTGCATCGAATCAATGGACTAGAAAATATTGGAAGAGATTGCGGTACCCACTCCTTGATCGATTGAATGGTTTCCTCCAATGATCCATTCTTGATGCCTATATCTGCTTGACCGTAGCATACTCCCTTGTCTACCTTCGGCTCAGGATGTCTTACTAGATAAAGCTCCAATAAAGTACAGTTAGAAAATAAATGAATACTTCACTTAATTGCTGTGCTGCTCCCAGACAATCGCCAGTATAACCTCCAAGCTTCTTTCTGAACCAGTTGGCTAGGTATACCTTGAAAAGGTAAAGAATTGGAATTAGCCCTAGAAATAGGAAATCATTTGTTGCCCAAACAAGTACAAGCAAGGGTGTGAATCCCAATAACGTGGAAAGGATCACATTAAGAATAGAGAATGATTTTGCAACTGGTTTTGCCTTGCTCTTCTCATCGTCGCGGACATACTCATGAGTAAATATGATCGTGGCAGCCGCCCAGCGACTCATGGCATGGCCGACTATCACCACAAGCAGAAGTAGCTGCAGACTGATCTCTTTCTCTATCAGGAGAACCACTAGTCTGATCTTTGCAAGAAGTAACAAAAGCAATCCGACTACAGCGTAGGTTCCCACTCGACTATCCTTCATGATCGTTAGGATCTGATCCTTATTCCAACCTCCACCAAACCCATCACACACATCCGCAAACCCATCTTCGTGAAATGCTCCTGTCAGCAATGCAGAGGCAGCTAAGTAAAGCAAAGCTCCGATCAGAGGATCGACCAGTGAACCCAAAGCCAAAAACAGAAATGAAACACCTCCAACAATCCATCCAATTAATGGGAAATAGCGAACGGACTTATTGATGTATTCTGGGCTGTGATCTACCCATGATGGACAAGGAATTCTTGTGTAGAACATCAATGCCGTAAAAAATATTTTTATTTCCTCTTTCATCCTTCGTTTGTAACTCCAGCACTCTCGAAGCTAGCCATCTCATTTAAAAAGTTGACCGCAGATTGAATGATAGGGAATGCAATTGCACATCCTGTCCCCTCCCCTAGTCGCATGTCTAGATTCAAAAGTGGTCTAGCATCTAGATGGGAAAGCAACAGCTGATGGCCCTGTTCTGCTGATGCGTGACAAAAAATAGCATAGCTCTTTACTTCCTGATGCATCTTAGAAGCAGCTAAAAAAGCGGTCGAGGCAATAAACCCGTCCACCAAAATGATCATCTTATTCTGGGCTGCTTGGAGCATTGCGCCCACCATCTGAATCATCTCAAGCCCTCCGAAGGCTTGCAAAATCGAACTAATTTGGTTTGCTTCAACGTGCTTCTCTTTGACCTTCTTCAAGATCTCTAGTTTCTTTGAGAGTCCAGCATCATTCAGGCCCGTTCCTCGTCCTACGCAGGCTTCTACTGAAAGACCTAAAGTCTGTGCCATAATCAGGCTAGCAGCGGAAGTGTTACCAATTCCCATTTCTCCAAAGCCGATAATATTGCACCCCTTCCGATGTATTTCGTCCACAACTTCTCTCCCATTTTCCAGGCATTGTCGATACTCAGCTTCGGAAACAGCATTTTCATAGAGGGAATTTCTTGAGCCCATTCTCACTTTTCGGTTCAAAAAGTGGTCATTGTAGGCATCAAAATCATGATCTACGCCCGCATCCACTATGAATAGGTTCATCTCGTTTTGTCGAGTAAATACATTGATAGCTGCGCCCTCATTTAAAAAATTGAGCACCATTTGGGCAGTGACTTCCTTCGGAAATTGACTGACGCCCTCATCTGCCAAGCCATGATCTCCTGCAAAGACCACCATCGTAGGATTGTTAAGTTTGGGAGCTGTGGTTTGCTGTATCAATCCGATTTTCAGCGCTAGTTCTTCCAGTCTACCCAGTGCCCCAACGGGCTTAGTCTTTCCATCAATTATTCGCTGAAGTTCTGAAGCGATCGAGTGATCGCAAGGCTGAATATTGAAATCTGTCCTCATTTTCTTCGTAAATCTGTAAACCAATAACTCACAGAACTCCCATCTACTGGCGAAGTATATTTCCTTTCAATCGTATCCCCCATCTGAAAAAGGACTTCTTTTTCGAAAATAGGACCATCGTAAACGAAGGTATGGAACTCGCCATTTTCGCCGCATGGATCTACACCAGCTGGCAGCTTGCTGATAAATGTATCATCAATGGTTGTTCCCGCAAACTCTTGAGAAAGGACTGTTCCATTGATACTCACAGTGATCGTCTTAAATCCCAAGGAGACAAACTCGCCTATTAGCTCAGAAGTATTTCTCTTCCAGATTGGAAACTGATACTTAAGACCAACTTGCTCTAGCTGCTTTATACGATAGGCTTTTAGATCTTCCAGGAAGATGTCTCCGAATACCACCTCCTCAAAACCTACATCAACAAGTTCTTCGAATTTGCTTAATAATAAATCCTCATAAATTTCATCGGTCACCTCTTTAGGGAGCCCCAGCGTAAACAATGGGATCTGGAGTGCATCTGCTTGATCATGAATTAGTGTCATGGGCACTCCATGCATCGTCACACGGTTGTAAGAGGTGTTGTACGCAGTAAGTAAGCCATCGGGCTTCTTTCCCGACTGTTTCATAAACTGATAAAGTGCCATCGTGCAGTCTTTACCACCACTCCAGCTCATTAGTACTTTTCCCATTTACTTCAATGTTAGCGGTAATCCTGACGCCATAAAAATGGCCTTATCAGCTATTTGGGCAACATACTGATTAGCCCACCCTTGCAAATCGACAAACTTACGACTTGACTCCTCATGTGGATGCAAACCCATTCCTAGCTCGTTAGAAATAAAAATGAAAGTAGCATCCTGCTTCGCCAATAAGTCAATCTCGGTCTTAAACGAGTCCAATGAAACCTCTGCATTTTGCTTGGTATCCACCCAGTAATTGGTGAGCCATAACGTGATACAATCCACGACCACCGCTCGATTAGTGAAGTCGATCTCATACAATTTGGTTTCCTTCTCCAAGACCTCCCAAGAGTCGTCTCTATCTGATGCGTGTCGATCTATTCGTTTCCCAAAATCATCATCCCACCTTCTGGCAGTTGCCAGATAAATGGGCTTCTGACTAAGCGATCTGGCCAATTTCATCGCATGGCTGCTTTTACCTGATCGGGCACCTCCTGAGATGTAGTATATCAATTAGGAATGAATTAAATGTGTTTCGAATTTCAAGACAGCATCCTCCAAATGAGCGGCTCTTTTGAAGTGCGCAGGATCAAAGACGGAAGCTAGAAGCTCAATTCCGTCAACCAGAGTGGAAGCGCTTGGTTGCGTGAAAAACTCAAAATCAATAAGATACACTTCATTATTCCTCACCGCAGCTAAGTCTTCCCACCCCTCTTTTTCCACCAAATAAGGCATATCCTCTAATGAACGCTTTGTGCGATATCCACAGGGAGCGAGGACCAGTACTTCAGGATCATAGTCTCTCAACTTTTCCCAGGTAATTCGAGAGCTATCCCCATGTGGGTTGGAGAGCGCGTCCTCTCCACCAGCCAATGCTATTTGATCCGGAATCCAGTGTCCGCAATTGTAGATGGGCTCGATCCATTCAATTAAGGATACTTTTCTTTTCTGACCACCATTTTGAGCAACAACTTGGGATACAACATGAACTCGAGTTTTCAGCTTTTCTTCGTAAGCATAAAAGGCATCTAAGCGATCCATTTTGCTTGCGATCAACTTCGCAGACGTCAATACATCTTCAAAGGAGTCAGGACTAATTTCCACCAATTCGACCTCCTTGTCCAATCTAGCCACTGCCGCAGCGGTGCAGGCTGTATCAATCTGACAAACTTCACAAGTGTCCTGCGTAAATATTATGTCAGGTTGAATATCCTGCAGAATTGCCTCATCAACGTAGTACAAGCTTTCTCCATCAGCCTTTGATTTTGAGAATATTTGATCGATCTCTTTGCTGCTATAATTTGTTCCCTCTAGCACGTAGCGAACCACTCGCTCTTTTTCCTTCAAGGCAATATCAGGGCATTCAAACGTGATTCCATAAAGATCACGCTCTAAGCCCATGTCATAGATCATTTGTGTTACTGCCGGTAGAAAAGAACAGACTTTCATTCTTGATTAGTTAGTGTACCGATGAAGATAGCAATTGTGACACAATCCCTGCTATAGATAGGTGCACCCATTCGGACCGATTCCTACGGAAAAAGTAGTTTCAAGTGTACCAGCGGAGGTATAAATATCAATATTACCTGAGGAATTAAAATCTGGCGCTTCACATCCAATAACATTATTGGTGAACGGATCTACAGACATTCCGTAGTAAAAATCATTCACAAAAGGTGATGATGGCAATGAGGTATCAGAGGTAGACATAGAGAATATCTGCCCACTGTACAAATAGTAGATTCTATCTCCTGTGGAATTGATGTGAATGCTAGAAGCATCTAAGCCAAAACCAACAGCCGTATAATCCAGTCGAGCTAAAACATCACCATCCGTATTGATTTTAATAATTGCAGCAGGGGTACTTTCCTCCTCTATCACTTCAAAAGTTTGAAAGTCGAAAGCGGTATGTCCCTTGCAGGCAACCCAAATATCTCCGTTAGCATCCTGTACCATCCCATCAGGATTGTCAGCCACCGCAATGGTGCGAGCCACCTGATCCGTAGTGATATTGATAACGGTAATGTTACTATCTCGCCCGAATCCTCCACTGTTTGCAAGAAAGACTTCATTTCCTACCAATAGCATTCTATTCGCTCCTTGACTTTCAGTTTGAATAGTCGCTGTGACAGCATTTGTGGTTAGGTCTATCACACGAACAGAGCCGCTTACTCCATCTGCACCCCAATCTGACACGTATCCTTTAGTATCTGAAACAGCTAAAAAGTAACGAGGACTCTCTACTTCCTCGCTGATTGTAGCCACGGAAGAAAAGTCTGCAGTATTTACCACTTCAATTTTCGAAGAGTTCTGCACGACAATGTATGCCCTTTCATTATGAACGCCGATGGATTGTGCTTGATCGCCTAGCGCTACACCATTTGCAGTCAAGAAAAGGTCATTTGAAATATTATCGCTGTTGCGGTCGTAAAACGAAATACTGGTATTTCCATTTCCAAATCCACCCTCATTTATCACATAAAATCCTTCTGCGCCAACCGGAATTGAAGTGGACACATCGTCATCTGAACATGAAGACAAGATTGCTGCTATTGCAATGAGTCCTACCTGAAAAAGTCTGTTTTTGAACATCGTTATTGATTAAATTTTGCTGTTATTCCAATTAAAAAGTTTCTTCCGTACATGGGATAGCCTCGCCGGTTTTCATATTGCTCGTCGAGCAGATTGTTTAGAGAGCCTTTGAAAGAAATGTTGTGCTTAGCAATAGCTATCCTTTTACTCAAGGTGATGTTGAGGGTGGAGTAAGCATCCAATGCCCTGACACTTAAATTTTCACCCTCTGTAAACTGCTTGCCTACATAATTCCAGGCCACCACTGCATTGATCATCTTTGAATCTACAATCATGACCACTGAGCCTGAATGGATTGGTGTGTATGTCAATTGCTTTCCGACCTCCTTCTGATTACCTAGTGAGCTTACCTCTTTGTTCGTCACAACGGACCACAAATGAGATAGCTGAGATTTTATGTTCAACTCCGCTGATTCGTAAGCAATGACTTCAAGTCTGGAGTCAATTCCTTTAGATATGACATTCTTAATGTTATCAGGTGTCCAGCTCGAAAACTCGTCAGGGCGCCATTGAATCCAATTATCTACGTCGTATCTGTAGGCAGTGGAGCGAAAATTGAATACTGATGGTCTGTCCAGTACAATGCCCAATTCAAAATTGTAGGATGATTCCGGGAGAAGATCAGGATTGCCTTCTCCTCCTGCTCCGTTCCAGTACAAGTCATTGAAGGTTGGAATTCGGTAGTTTCGGGATGCACTCCCTTTAAGTGACAAAGAGGGTAACACTTCGTATTTGATCCCAACTGTAGGTAAGAACGGTGAAGCTGAATCATCGAAGATCTCTTGCCTAACGCCTAAATCAAGATTCAGTGACTCGAAAGAAAGTAGGTAAGATCCATAAGCCGAGAACGTATTTCTTTTCGGAGAACCCTCGTGCGTGTTGGAGTTCGTTCCATCGAAGCGATGGTTCAATCCAATGATGAGTTGATTTTCTCCTTTCAGGTAGCGCTCAAATTCCAATTTATTTACTGACGACTGGAATTTACTTGCCGAAGCTTGACCAGTGTTCTCATTTTCATAATCTGTGAGATGGGTCAAATAAGCGGTCTTTAGAGACACTGAATACGCTGGTTTTCCAAGAGTCCAATAGGCCATGTAGCGACTCGTCTCATCCAATTGGTTGGAAATGATTGGAGTGGAAAAGACCGGAGAGGGGATTTCAAAATCATTGGATTGAATCCATAACCTGGCTCCTACTACATTTTCATCGCTGACTCGATATTCTACTTGACCAGTAACACCGTATTGCTCCAGCCTAGAATTTTCCCGCACCTCTTGCGCCCTCTGCAGCGTATGAAGGTTGGTGAAGGTGTAGTCATTTTCTAGAGTTCTTTGAAAATAAGCACCCCTAAAAGAAAGTATGTTTGTACTGAATTGCAGCCCATATTTTGAATAATAGTTTCCAAAGCTTCCCACCTCTTGCGTGGTAATTAGGGAGAAGCCCTTTTCGTATTCAGCAATATTCGCTACTTGTATAGCACCACCGATGGCACCATTTCCAAACTGGGTCGTGCTGCCCCCCTTCACAATGTTTAATTGATCCGAGCTGTTGATGGTCAACAAAGACAGGTCTGCCGAGCCATTAAGTGGGCTCTGTAAATTGATCCCGTTCCAAAGTAATGCAGTATGTGAGCTGCCTGTGCCACGGATGGATGGCAAAGCCAACCCATTTGCTCCATAGGCTCGAAATTCCTGAAAACCATTTCGTCTTGCGAGTTCGGCAAAGGTAGATCCTTCGGCGTTGGACAAAATCGCACTATCTACTGAGATTTCATCAAGACCAGTAATTGCCTGATACATTTTATCCTCCACAACTACCTGTGCAAGATAATTGGTGGATAAAGTATCCATTTGCCCAAACGACGTACCCGTTAGCACTGCGAAACCAGTGACTAAAACGACTAATCTCATGATTATTAAATCTTCCGAAACATCGCATTTGTCCTTCCACCGAGGAAAATACACTAATGCAGTTGGCAGGTCTCCTGGCTATTCCGACTCGACTCCCTTCCCATCCTAGAAGGACAGTGGGTTAAGATGTGATCGAGCACTAAAACGGAACTACAGTTGCGGGGACAGCTCTCGACTTCCTACCAAAGGAGGCGGGTCACGAGATTCCCTTTTAATTTGATACCAGCGTTCTGGCATTCAAAACCAATTGCACTGCAAACTTAACCATTTTATGAGAGTCTTCTACTTTTGCTTTTCTATGAGAGGCCTAATAATCATCCTAATTGCAATTGCTGGTTGCCAAGTAAAAAACGAAGAAGCGTATAGTTCAAAAAGCAGCTTATCGTACGCATCCACTTTTGAACTAGCATCTGATGGACCAAATACCAAGCTGATCAATACGGAACCCTGGCCTAAAGCAACTGTTACAAAAGAATTTACCTTCAGCAAGCCGCTAAAACGAGTCGTCTGTACCTCCACTTCACACTTGCCTTACTTCGAGATGCTTGAATCTGAGGATGTGATAGTAGGATTCCCAAATGCAAACTTCATCTCTTCGGCCAATTTTATTAATCGAATTGAAAACGGCTCTATCAAGGATCTGGGAAATGGACAAAGTTTAAACATGGAACTCCTTATAGGTCTAAAGCCAGATGCAGTCATTGGGTTTGACGCAGGTGGTGAGTCTAACAGCTTGGACAAAATTGAAAAACTCGGAATCCCTGTTATTTACAACTCAGACTATCTCGAGCAGACGCCCTTAGGAAGGGCTGAATACATCAAGTTTTTTGGAGCGCTTTTGGGAAAGGAAGAAAGAGCTGATTCAATATTCCGAGCAATCGTATCAAACTACCAAGAGCTTTCAAAAATGACCGAGAATCTCGAGACAAAACCCACCATCTTGAGCGGAACCACTTATGGTGATACTTGGTACCTACCTGGAGGTCAAAATTGGGCAGCACAGTTTTTTAATGATGCAGGAGGAAACTATTTATGGAAAGATTCAGCACCATCAGGCTCACTGGAGTTAAGCTTTGAAGCGGTCTACGAAAAAGGAGTGGACGCTGACTACTGGATTGGTGTTGGGACGTACAAAACCCTAGAGGAGCTAAAAGGGCAGGATGATCGGTATGCAAATTTCAGTCCTTTTAAGAAGCAGCAAGTTTTTAGTTACAACAAAAAGATCGGACCAAATGGCGGTATGGATTTCTTCGAATCCGCTTACTCGCGACCCGATATTGTACTCTCAGATCTCATCAAAGTACTTCATCCAAGTTTGCTTCCAAACTACGAGACGGTATACTATCAAAGACTCCCATGATTGAAGCACAGATCGAGTCCAACCCCAGAAAGTGGAGGGGAATATTTGTGATCCTGCTGCTTATCCTGGCATTCACGTTTTTGCTCAGTCTTACTCTGGGATCAGTCAAAATCCCGATTTCAGAAGTTTTTTCATCCTTTTGGAATAATTCTAAAAATGAGATTTGGGAACGTATAATCTTGGACTTTCGAATTCCCAAAGCAATCACCGCGATATTGGCAGGAAGTGCCTTGGCAATCAGCGGACTTCAAATGCAGACGCTATTTAGAAACCCTCTCGCCGGACCCTTCATTTTAGGAATCAGCTCAGGTGCAGGTTTAGGAGTAGCCATTGTGATCTTTCTGGGCATCTGGATAGGTGGATTTGTTGGGTTATCAGAAATAGGAAGGAGCTGGTTACTCGTATCAGCTTCCGCGGTAGGGTCGTTTCTTGTGCTTGGTGTGGTACTTTCAGCATCCTTTCGGGTACGATCTAGCGTATCTCTTCTCATCATCGGTTTGATGTTTGGTTCAGCCGTCAGCGCCATCGTAAGCATCATGCAATACTTCAGTAGAGCGGAGAATATTCAAGCCTACGTTATCTGGTCTTTCGGTAGTCTAGGCAGTCTTTCTTGGCAGGAATTATTCATTATGATACCCATCCTGTCGGTTTCCCTTTTCGGATCATTTCTGCTCTCAAAGCCACTTAATTTAACATTACTCGGCGAAGACTATGCAGAATCTTCAGGTCTCAACCTACAGCGTGCACGGACGCTCATCATCATCAATACCAGCTTACTTGCAGGTACAGTCACCGCGTTTTGTGGCCCCATCGCATTTATCGGACTTGCAGTTCCACACATTGGGAGAATGTTGTTTAATACATCTAACCACTTGCTGTTGACCCCAATCGTGATTTTACTTGGTGCCATCCTGCTTTTAAGCTTCGACATTATCGCGCAACTCCCTGGATCAGACGCTACCCTGCCCATAAATGCCATCACCTCGCTGTTCGGAGCTCCTTTTGTGATCTGGCTCATCTTGAGAAGAACCAACATAAACTACCGATTCTGATGGCCCTACTTACCACAGAAAATCTTTCGATTGGGTACGGTGAAAAAGTACTTGCAGAAAACTTGTCCCTTCAGCTTAAAGCGGGAGATTTAGTAGGTCTCATTGGACAAAATGGAGTGGGAAAATCTACTTTGATCAGAACGTTGGTTGGGTTGCAGCCTAAAATTACTGGTGATATCCATTTTGAAGAAAAGCCAGTAACAGATTCAAAAGGATTGGCAAAACGAATTAGCATCGTGCTCACCGGAAAGCCTGACACGTTAAATCTGTCGGTCATTGAGCTGTTGGCTCTTGGGAGACATCCCTATACTGGATGGCTTGGCTACTTGCAAGAGGATGATAAAAAGAAAATCGAGGAGGCCATTTCTTTGATGGAGATAAACTACATCGCCAATAAGAAGCTCTTCGAACTGAGCGATGGTCAACTACAAAAAGCCATGATTGCTCGAGCTTTAGCACAAGATACGGATGTGGTCATTTTGGATGAGCCTACCTCACATTTAGATTTAAAAAACAAAATAGATGTCCTGGAACTCCTCAAGAAAATCTCCGCAAAAGGAAAGAGTATTCTGATCTCCACGCATGAAGTGGGGCTTGCTGCAAAATATTGCAATGAGTTTTGGTGCATGGATTTCGGTAAAAAGATGTTGACAGGAGATCCAAAAAAACTAGTTGAAGAGGGAAGTGTGCAGGAATACCTGCATATAGAGAAGGACCTCTTAATTTGAAGCAAAAAAATAAGGGACCCGGGAGGGTCCCTTGATGGATGGGATAATCGTAACCTAACCTAACCGAAATAATAACGTGCCTTTGCACGCTCTACCCACCCAATTCACCTAATCACCAAATGATTATACGTAAACAACAGAATTCAGTCTAGAAAGTTTGATTGTTTTTATGTCCCGAAGTTGACAATGGCGCGAGGTACTATTTCTGGTTGAAACCAATACCTTTACTATTGACGTAGTAAGCAAGCCAATGCAAGACATAGTTATTATCGGTAATGGAATCGCTGGAATTACTGCAGCGAGGAACATTAGGAAATTATCGAACGATCGGATCACCGTAATATCGGGAGAGACGGACCACTTTTTTTCAAGAACAGCGCTCATGTACATCTACATGGGACATATGGAATACCGCCATACAAAGCCCTATGAAGACTGGTTTTGGGAAAAAAATAGAATTGAGCTCAAGAGGGCATGGGTTTCAAAAATTGATTATGAGCAGAAAATCCTCTCCTTTTCTGAAGGAGATGATCTCAAATACGACAAACTGATTTTAGCCACAGGAAGTCAATCCAATAAGTTTGGCTGGCCAGGTCAAGACCTAAACGGAGTGCAAGGCCTTTACTCCTATCAGGACCTAGAGCTGATGGAGGAAAATACGAAAAACATCAGCCAAGCGGTAATAGTAGGAGGAGGTCTCATCGGAGTTGAAATGGCAGAGATGCTTCTTTCAAGAAACATCCCTGTGACGTACCTCATCAGAGAAAAGCACTTTTGGAATGGAGTCTTGCCTGTAGAAGAAGCGAAGCTGATTGATCGACACATCGCAGAGCACCACATCGATTTAAGAGCGGAAAC
>CAYYNA010000012.1:15623-33975 GCA_964472815.1 uncultured Roseivirgaceae bacterium | reverse complement strand
GAGAGTACTCTAGGCTACCATTAGTCTCTAAAGCTGCAAATAACCGGAGAGACCAATAATTAATGATGTATGCTAGTCGGGATGTGTGTCCAGAGCGAGTGTAGTCATTTGGTATAGCGTTTAGAGACGATGTTCAATATCGTCATCACACCCCACCTTTATGGAATTTTCTTCACGAACGACACGTATTCTTTGTGAATGACGGGAAAGCTGAAAAAATGAAGCTTGTTCGTACCTGTAAAATGGAACTTTACAGAATGACCTCTTCAATAAAACGCTCAGCAGCCACTTCCATATAACTTGATTTAGCTCCAGGCATTGTGAACCCAACATGACCACCTAGCTTCGGCGTTTCCAGATAAATGTTCTGCTTCTGCTTTGCGAGCTCAAAAGGATAGCATAAGTCTCCAAGCATGGGATCATTAAGAGCATTTACAATCAGCAAAGGGATATTGATATTTGGCAAAAATTGATCGCTAGTGATCTTCCTGTAAAAATCCTCAGCATCATCATATTCCTGATGAATCTTCAGCGTGAAGGCAGTATCCAATTGACGAAAGGTTTTCACATTTCTCACCTCTTCCACATCAATCGGCAAATCCATAATTTCCGATTTACGTAAGATCTTGGTTTTCAGTTTGCCAATAAACCTTCGCTCATAAAACCTGTTCCCTCTCCTTCCCAATTGATCTGCACTGTCCTGTACATTACATGGAACTGAGAAGGATATTGCTCCTTTAATTCGGCTATCTCTCTCCTTCTCACCCAGATACTTCTGCTGCATCCCTCCTCCCATGGAGAATCCTATCATCACAATTTGATCATATTCCGGTAGAGCCCGGTCTACCACTGCTCCGATATCTTCGGTGGCTCCATGGTGATAGAATCTCGGCAACCTATTCATCTCTCCACTACAGCTTCTGTTGTTCCATGCTAAAATATCCCAACTCCTCTCCGATAGATGCTTAGCCATTCTGGTGACGTAATGGCGATTGGAGTCTCCTTCCAAACCGTGACTCAATATGACGAGTCGCTCATTTCCATTACGTATCCAATCTAGATCTAAAAAGTCGCTATCCTGCAGCTCTAGCCTCTCACGTTGATAGTTAATCCCGTCTACTTTGAAAAACAGCGAAGGAATGATTGTTTCCATATGACCATTGACAAAGTACGCTGGACGCTTATCATATTTTGTAGCTAACAGGGGCATGATCGGTGTGATTTTTGCTAATTATGCAGTTGGAAAATTTAAGGAGCAGCCCCGAATGAGACTTAGACTCTTCGCCGTAATACTATCAATAAACATCTTTTTTTCATCATTTTCTCAACAAATAATTGTGAGGGAAGAGGGCTCTGGGAAACCCATAAGTGACATCTACGTCTATCACGAAAGTAAGGAGCACACATCTTATACGGATCAGCAAGGAATGGCCATCTTAAATGGATTTCCAAATGGCAGGATCTATCTGCAACACCCCTCTTATCACCCAGTCTTTTTTGAATATTCAGGGATCGACCTGGTACTGACGATGAAGGAAAAGATCATAGCTTACAATGAAGTGGTCGTTTCTGCAAATAAATGGGAACAGTCAGAGGAAAGTGTTTCTCAACAGATCCTTTCTGTCAATCGAAAGTCCATTGAGTTTCAGAACCCTCAGACCTCCGCTGATTTGCTGTCTAACACAGGACAGGTTTTTGTGCAAAAGAGTCAGCTTGGCGGTGGGTCACCAAAGATTCGAGGCTTTTCTTCTAATGCAGTGCTGCTGGTAGTAGATGGGGTTCGAATGAACAATGCCATCTTCCGCAGCGGAAATCTTCAGAACGTGATAAATATTGATCCGAATGCACTAGAAAGTTCAGAGGTGATCTTTGGACCAGGATCGGTCATTTATGGTAGTGACGCTTTAGGTGGAGTGATGGATTTTCACACCATTTCTCCTAAGTGGTCAGCGGATGACCAACCGGATTTTTCAGCTAATGCTCTAGCTAGATATAGCTCTGCCGCAAATGAAAGAACCACTCATCTAGACTTTACCTATGCTAGAAAAAGATTCACCTTCTTTCACTCTACTTCGTTCTCCGCTTTTGATGATTTGAAAGCAGGAAGTAACAGATCTGGAGGTTATGAGAATGAGTTTGAAAGAAAATTCTTTGTTGACCGAATTAACGGTCAGGATCAACACGTTCGAAATGAGGATAGTGATGTTCAGAAATTTTCGGGATATGATTTACTGAATACGATCTCCAAGGTGAATTTTCGCCTGAATGAAGATTCCGAATTGACGTATGGGTTTTACTACAGCACTACTTCGGATATTCCCCGCTACGATAATCTTACGGAAACTATAGGAAATACCGACTCTCTCGCGAACGCAGAGTGGTACTATGGGCCTCAAAAGTGGCAGATGCACAACTTGAGATACAATTACTATCGACCTACAGCTTTGTTTGATCAAGCCCGAATTACCCTGGCTTATCAGACTTTTGAGGAGAGTAGAAATGATCGTGCATTTGGTGACAATCGATTAAGAACAAGGACAGAAAAGGTAGATATGATATCTGCTTCTTTGGATTTTGATAAAGCATTGCGAAAATCAAACCTGTATTACGGCATTGACTTCTACCACAATGATGTTACTTCCAATGCTTTTAGGAGAAATATAATAACGAATGAAATCTCGAATACAGACACTCGCTATCCAGATGGAGGAAGTGACTTCAATTCATTAGCTGCATATGGAAGCTATTCAAGAGAAATCTCCAGCAAGGTCAATTTAAATGCGGGAATTAGGTTCAATAGTATACAATTGACTGCTAGAACTAACAATGAACGAGCTATCACAAACAATGCTGCTGACATAAACTTGAACAATTCTGCGGTTAATGGATCTCTTGGGGCGGTTATTAATCTCAATGCGAAGAACAAGTTCAGCTACAATTTTGCCACAGGATTTAGAGCACCCAATGTCGACGATGTTGGAAAAGTTTTTGATGTTGGCAATCGACTTTCGGTTCCAAACCCTGACCTGGATCCTGAGTATTCGATCAGTAATGAGGTAGCCTTTGAACATAAAGATGATAAGGTGTATCTGAAGTTAGTCGCCTTTCATAGCCGACTTACCGACGCGATCGTTGATGGACCCTTTACACTCAATGGACAAAGCTCACTGGTTGTAGATGAAGATACGTTAGTTATTAGAGCTAAAGTGAACACAGGTAAAGCGGTCATCTATGGCGGAAGCATGATATTCAATTTGGAGTTCTCCGATCACTGGGCTATTAGTAAATCCATTAGCTACACGGGAGGAAGAGATATTACCAATGATGAGCCACTGAGACACACTACCCCTATTTTTGGGCGTGCCACGCTAACCTATCAAATACCGAAGTTTAGAGCTGAGGTTTTTGTTGATTACAATAGTAGCCGTGCAATGGATCAGCTACCTTCCGTAGAGGTAGATGATAAGCCCTTCTTATACACTGACAATGGAATCCCAGGTTGGATTACCTTGAATTGGAAGGGCACTTATCAACTGCTAGATAAGCTCAGGGTCAACTTCGGTGTGGAAAATATTCTTGATAAGCACTACAGGCCTGTCACTTCTGGCATCAGTGCGCCAGGTAGGAATATCATCTTGGCCTTGAGAGCAAACATTTGATCGTGTAGCTGATTCCAGATTGGCTGAGAATAATTGCATTTTCAGCTAAAAGGCGTAAACTTGAATTGAATCTCAACCTGACGATAATGAAAACTTCAAAGTCCATATATCTCATCTTAGCTATCCTAGTGTTTGCTGCGTGTACGAACTCAAGCTCCTCTTCGAACGAAAAAAGTCAAGAGGAACTAGTTGAGGAAAAGACCATACATGACATAGATAAACTATTGGAGGATATGCCACCTCCTTCTTTGGTTCCATTTACATTGAAATCAATTGGGGCTCCTTTTGATATTAACCATATCAATTCGCTTAGCAATTTGGATGGTTACAAAGGCAATGTCGACAAGTTGGCCCTCAACATGGGAGTCTATGCGTCCGACATCAGCTACTTAGCTGCATATGGCATGGAGGATCAATGCTTAAGCTATTTAGAAACGGCTCATACGATGGCAGAAATACTAGGAGACTCAGCTATATATGATCAAGGTCACTTGGATGAATTCAGGGGCCATGTAAGTTCAGGGAATGAGGAAGAAATAGCAGCGCTCTTGAGCAAGTTGTTCATGGAGACAAGTGTGCAGATGGAGCAAGACCATCACCTGACTATGGCTGGCCTGGCACTTACAGGTTCTTTCGTGGAGGGATTATATCAAGCAGTAATCACATTGGAAAACTATGATAACTCTGAAGTGTCACAGAGACTATTAGAGCCCTTGGTGAGAATCGTTCTTGACGAGGAGCAAGCGCTGAGAGACATCATTCAGGTGTTGGATGACTTACCATTTGACGAGATGATCGCAGAGATCAAAATCGAGCTATCGATACTGGATAGACTGTACCAAGGTGACCTTCAAGAAGTGGAAACTGAGCTGGCTAACAATCCCGAGTATATCGTTTCCAAAGAGGTCATGAGGGATATAACCTTAGAAGTGAAAAGAATCAGGTCTTCAATCGTGGAATAAATGTTTCGAAAACATAAAAAAAGGCCTGAATGGATATCCATTCAGGCCTTTTTTGTGAGTGAAGACTTTTATTTATCCTCCTCAGTTTTCTTAGTTTTCTTCTTGGCTGCTGGCTTTTTTGCTTCAGCTTTGGGAGCAGCCTCTTTCTTTTCCTTGGCCGCTTTAGGGGCGCTCTCCTTTTTGGGAGCCTCCTTCTTAGGAGCTTCTTCCTTTGGAGCCTCTACTGCAACCTCAGCTTCTGGCTTTTCCTCTTTCTCCTTTTTAGGAGCGGCCTTTTTGCCTTTACTTGCAAATTCTTTCTTTATCTCTTCAATGTCTAGGTTTTTGATTGAAGGTACAGAGTTCAATCTCTTCATTGTTGCAACCCTGTTTTTTGCAACGTTTTTATTTTTTCTGCCTTTGCGCTCTAGTCTAGTAACAGCCATTGTTTTGGTCTTCTTTCGTGAAACGAGCCGCAAATTTAGGGGATTATGTAGTTTTGTCCAAAATGAATTTTGAATGTCAAAAACCAAACCTTCATTACCCAGAGGAACTAGAGATTTTGGCCCTGCTGTAGCCGCAAAGCGCAGCTACATCATTGAAAAAATCAAGGCTAATTTCATCAAGTATGGTTTTTCTCAGATTGAAACTCCCGCTATGGAAAACCTGTCTGTTCTGACAGGAAAGTACGGAGATGAAGGAGATCAGCTTTTGTTCAAGCTTCTTAACTCGGGGGATTTCCTTAAAAAATCGTCAAGCGAGGACTTTGCTGCTGGCAGTAAGCATCTGACAAACATGATCTCTGAAAAGGGACTCAGGTACGATTTGACAGTGCCGTTTGCCAGGTTCGTGGTTATGAATCAGAATGACATCACTTTTCCATTTAAGCGATTTCAAATTCAACCTGTCTGGCGGGCAGATCGTCCGCAGAAAGGCAGGTATCGGGAGTTCTACCAGTGTGATGCGGATATCATAGGAAGCAAGGGCATTTGGAATGAAATAGAGCTAACGCTGCTATTCAGAGACGTTTTCAAGGATTTGAACCTAGCAGATTACGTCATTAAAATAAATCATAGAGAAGTACTTTTCTTGTTAGCAGAATATGTCGGCCTTAAGGAAGAAACGATCGCTTTCTGCGCTGAGATAGACAAACTTGACAAGATCGGACAGGAAAAAGTCAGTGAAAATATTCTGGAGCTTGGAGCTGATCCAAAGAAACTTGAGGATACAATGCGAATTCTTGGTTTGAGAGAAAGAAACCAAGTAATGGAAGAACTGAAGACGCTTTCCGATTCAAATGAAGGACTTGAGCAACTTGATGAGTATTTTCAGCTACTTGCTGATTTAGATGATTCAGTCCAGGTGGAACTTGATATTTCTTTAGCTCGTGGACTCTCCTACTATACTGGAATGATCTACGAAGTGAAACCTACCTCCGTAAAGATGGGAAGTATCTGTGGGGGTGGTAGATACGATGATCTTACCGGTATGTTCGGGCTAAAAGGCGTTTCGGGGATCGGCATATCTTTTGGCTTAGATCGGATCTTCGACGTGTTGGATGAGTTGGAACTCTTCCCAGAAAATATATCCCAACCGTTAGACGTACTTGCTGTTCATTTCAGTAATATGAACCTAAATCACGGCCAGAAAATCATTTCTGCCCTGCGAGATGAAGGAATCAAAGCGGACTTATACCCAGAATCTTCGAAAATCAGAAAGCAGTTTGATTATGCTGATAAGATCAAAGTACCCTACACGCTGATCATTGGAGATACAGAAATGGAAAGTGGTTCATATATGCTAAAGAACATGCAAACAGGTGAGCAGAAACCAATGACGCTCGATGAAATAATTACCCTATTTAGAGGTTAGATTTACAGCAATTGCTCGCTGGTAAATGTCAAAATGGCTTCAAATAGTTCTATTCTGCTTTTCTCCCTGTCTGCTGTGGAGTCAAACAATCAGCAACAATGGTCGATTCTCCGTAGAGTTTAACAAAGGCTGTTTCCCGATGACGGTAAATATTTCCGAGCTAGATACGCTAGGAAACGTCCCTCGCCTTTACTCCTTCTTTGGGGATCTTGAGGGCGGAGGCGTCACTACACTGACTAATTTCACTTATGACACCATCGGCACCTTTGAAATTGTACAGTCGCTCGATGGAATATTGTTTGACACCTTACAAGTAGAAGTTGTTGAATCAAGACTGCCAGAGGTCTTTATTACAAACTGCAACAATTTAGAAATATCTGTCCAGTCGGTTGATTCATTTTATGACTTGGTGCGGATCTACTTCGGAGGAGCAGACTCTGTCACATTATCACCAAATGAAATTACTACTTTCCAATTTGATGCCGGAGGAACTCAGACGTACGCATTGAAAGGATTGTTTGATGATGCCAATGAAGTTTGTCAAATGTATTTTGAAGAAACTATTCCATTACCCACTATACAAGCACCCCAGATAACTACAGCTGCTGTCAAAGAAACTTGTCGAGATCTATATTCCGTTTATTTGACTTTAGATGAAGTGCAGAATGGAGTTAACTACGAAATCACCTTTAGCCAGTCAAGCTCTACCATTCTGTATCAGGGCTTCTTGGATACTACTAGACTCGTTTTTGGCGATGTTCCTTTTGAACTTTCAGAATACTGCCTACAAATTGTGGCATTAGATGCGTGCAACAACCAAAGACTTCAGAGCAATCAGTTTTGCTCAAATCCCACAAGCTTATCACTCTCCCCTTTTGAATCCCTTTACTCATCCTACGAGGGGTCTTCCGTCTATATCAATTTAGATCAAGTTTCTTCGGGGACTTTTGAGGTCGAAAGAAGATTTCTGGGCGGGGATTTCGAACCTCGAACAACTCAGTCCGCATCATTTACTGATCCGATAGGTTCAAACTCTCGCCAATATTTCTATCGCATAAATTACATCGATAGCTGTGGAAGCACCTTGTACACTGCAGAAACAAATCCGCCCTTAATTGAGGCCACAAAACTGCGAGATAATCAATTTGAAGTAGTATTGACACCCCCGGAGAATTCGCTAGAATCATTAAACTCATCATCTTATTTTATTGGCAATGGTAGTAATATGAGTAGCGAAGATTTAACATCAAATCTTTTCCAACTCTCCCTAGACGTTAGTAACGGCATACCAAGGCAGTTTTTGCAAGTTAGATCCAATTACAATGATGGATTAGTTCTAGGTTCCAATACACTTAATTTGAAATATGAGTTGGTGATATATGTCCCAAATGCGTTTACACCGAATGGAGATGGGCTGAATGATAAGTTGGAGTTTTTCGGGTTACCCACCGAAAATGCCACGCTCAAAATATACTCTCAATGGGGCCAGACCGTATATCAATCAAGTGATCTGAATCTGGGTTGGGATGGGGTCATTTCAGGCTCAGTCGCTCCTGCCGGAACTTATCTTTACGAAATTCAATTTGAAACCTCAGATGGTCAAAAACTTAGGCAAAGAGGTACCTTTGCCGTGATAATAAACTAGTAGCATATGTTTGATATGATGAAAATGATGGGCAAAGTGAAGGAGATGCAATCCAAAATGAAGGAAGCCCAGGAACAGCTAAAGAATATTACAGCAGAAGGAGAATCAGGTGGAGGACTTGTCAAAGCTGTAGCAAACGGTGATAAGGAGATTATCAAACTCGATATTGACGATTCCTTGGTGAACCAGGAAGATAAAAACATGATGCGAGATCTAGTGATTGCCGCCATCAACAAAGCAGTTCACGAAGCTGACGAAAAAGCAAAAGAGCATATTAAGAAATCTACGGAGGGAATGCTGCCTAACATTCCAGGAATGGACCTCTCAGGCTTTGCCTAAATGACCAAGACAGCTGTAGTTATACTCAACTATAACGGCGAAGACCATCTCAAAAAGTTCTTGCCCTCTGTGCTGGAGCACTCTAAACTGGCAGAAATCATTGTCGCTGATAATAAGTCTACAGATAGTTCACTAGCGTTTCTAAAAAGCAATTTTCCAGAGGTTAGAACCATTACTTTGAATGATAACTATGGTTTTGCAGGTGGTTATAATGAGGCGCTCAAAGAAGTAGAGGCAGATTATTTCGTTCTTTTAAATTCCGATGTAGAAGTTACCAGTCACTGGCTAGAGCCATTGGTTCAGTTTCTAGATTCAAACCCAGAATATGCCGCATGTCAACCAAAGGTTAAAGACTTCTCCAATAAAGAGCAATTCGAATATGCTGGCGCAGCAGGTGGCTTCATCGATTCACTTGGTTACCCATACTGCCGAGGGCGGGTATTCGATACGATCGAAGAAGATCATGGTCAATATGACCAACCATCCGATATCTTTTGGTCGACCGGGGCATGCATGATCATTAGATCTAAAGTGTATCGAGAACTCGGAGGTTTAGATGCAGACTTTTTTGCTCATATGGAGGAAATAGACCTATGCTGGCGTATCCAAAGTGCTGGATACAAAATAAAAGCGATTCCATCATCAGTAGTATACCATCTAGGCGGAGGTACCTTGTCTAAGCTTAATCCATTTAAGACTTATTTAAACTTCAGGAACGGACTACAAATGTTAATCAAAAACCTTCCGCTCATACATTTGATTCTAAAGGTTCCGCTAAGGGTTCTTCTTGATTGGCTTGCAGCTCTCAAATTTTTACTTGAAGGTCATGGAAAGCATTTCATATCAGTATTAAAGGCTCATATGAATGTGACCTTTAAAATCAGAAGTATTATCAAAAAAAGGCATGTAGTGTCGAAACCTAACAACCGGAAAGTTCTAGTGGTGGAGTACTATCTAAAAGGGAGAAAAAGATTTTCCCGACTCTAGTAGTACCAAAGTGTATTTCTTCGTCTAAGGTGTTTCCTAAAGTTCATCACAAAGGCAAGACCTAAATACACTAAAAGTGGTGAGCCAAAAGTGAGAAATGATGAGTAAATGAATAGCAACCGAATACTTGAAGTAGGTATTCTAAACTTTTCTCCTAAGCGTGTACAAACGCCAAAAGCGTATTTCTCGATATAATCTTGCATTTGTATTAGCATAGATGCAAAGATAAACAATCACTAAAAGACATTGTTATCGCGATAGACTTGTTAAAAGAATAATTCGATTAATTTTGGGGCAAATATTCTTAGAAACTTACTATTTATTGTTTGTACAATTAAAAAACTGAATCAAATGAAAAAACTTAACCTAGCCATGGCAGTTGCGGCAGGAGCTATTTTGCTTTCTGGTTGTAAGCTTGATAAAATGATCAAGTTGGCTCAGGAGAATAATTTGCAGGTGAACCCAAATCCTTTAGAGGTTCATGGTGGTGAAGTTCCATTCGAAATGAGCTCTGAATTACCTCCTAAAATTCTTCCTTCTAACACCAGTTTCACACTGAATACTATTTATGTGTATGGTGATCAGGAGATTAACGTAGGAGCTGTTGAATTTACGGCTGCTGACTTCCCTAATAGTTCTACTTCTGCTTCTAGAAAATCAGAGAACTTCAGTTTTGCATACCAAGAAGGAATGAACCCAGGAACACTTTACGTGCAGGGAGTTGCTATGGACACAAGAAGTGGTAAGTCAAAAACATCCGAAAGACTTGCAGTAGCACAAGGTCTTATCATGACTTCTGCTTGGGTGAAGGATGTTGCAATGGCATCTTATGCAGATCACGGATACAACGACAAAGAAGAGCTTATCCCAACTAACGTTGATTTCTACTTTGACCAAGGAAGATCAAATCTTAGAACTTCTCTTTCTTATGACGGCACATCAAACCGATCAAAAAGAGATGAGCTAAGTGCTTTCATCGCTGAGAAAAACGTTACAAGAACAGTTACAATCACAGGTACTCACTCTCCTGAAGGTACTGAAACTGTAAACAGTGACCTTTCTGAAGACAGAGCTAAGACAATCGAGTCTTTCTACAGAGGTCGAATGAGTAGATACGACTACAAAGGAATGGCCGATTCAATCGACTTCATCCTTAAGCCAGTGATCCAAGATTGGTCTGCGTTCAGAACTGCGCTTGCAGCGTATGATGGAATTGACGCTGATGCTAAGCAACAGTACACTAACATCATCAATGGCACTGGTTCTTTTGTTGACAAGGAAAAAGAAATGAAGAAGCTTTCTACTTACAAGAAAGTATTCAAAGATGTTTACCCTGGACTTAGAACAGCTCAGACTGAAGTATTGACAGTGAAGCCTAAGAAATCAAATGCTGAGATCGCTATCTTGGCTAAGGCTGTAGTAAATGGTGATGCAGAAGCAGACACGCTTACAATGGAAGAAATGATGTTCAGTGCTACGCTTACTCCTTCCCTAGAAGAAAAAGCTGCCATCTACAAAGCTGCTGCTGACGCTTCCGGAATGTGGCAAGCACACAACAACCTAGCTGCTGTTCACATTGAATTGGCGCTAGCTGGTGACATGGCTAAACTAGACGGAGCTGCAACTCAGCTTGAGATTGCTATGAAGAAAGATGAAAACGCGATGGTAATGTCTAATATGGGTGCTGTTCAATTGCTTCAAGGAAACTACGAAGAAGCATACGCTACACTTAGTGATGTAAGTGGCGGAAACGAAGTAAATAGTAAGACTGCTGCAATGAAAGGTTCTTTGGAAGTTAGAATGGCAAAGTATGATGATGCTAAGGCTTCATTTGCTTCTGCTCAAATGAATGACAATGCAAGAATCGACAGAGGTTTAGCTTACCTTCTTAGCGGTGAGTATGCTGTTGCAGAAGCTGAGTTCAACAAGGTTAAAACTGCTGATGGTTACTACCTTGCCGCTGTGGCTGCAGCAAGACAGAATAACGCTGGTGGTGTTGGCACTAACTTGAAGAAAGCAGTTGATGAAGAGCCTTCTTACAAAGATTGGGCTTTGAACGATCTTGAGTTCACCAACTTTGCTGATGCTGTAAACAACGCTGTGAAGTAATCCTATAAAATTTTCACAAAGCCTCATCCTACGGATGGGGCTTTTTTGTTTCTGGAGTAAAGGAAATCAGGCCATTCATCATTATTTTAGCGGGCCAAACAAAAAGACCATTAGAATGAGAGAAATTCAGTTTCGACAGGCACTTGGAGAAGCGATGAGCGAAGAAATGCGACGTGATGAAAACATCTACTTGATGGGAGAAGAAGTTGCAGAGTACAATGGAGCCTATAAGGTGAGCCAAGGAATGTTGGATGAATTTGGACCTAAAAGAGTAATAGATACGCCAATCACAGAGCTGGGATTTGCGGGAGTTGGTGTCGGTTCGGCCATGAACGGTCTTAGACCAATTATTGAGTTCATGACCTTCAATTTTTCGTTAGTCGCGATTGATCAGGTCATCAACAGTGCCGCCAAAATGCTCTCCATGTCTGCTGGTCAATATCAAGTGCCCATTGTGTTTCGAGGACCTACTGGAAATGCAGGACAGCTTAGTCAGCAGCACTCCCAGAATTTTGAGAACTGGTATGCAAATACTGCCGGCCTCAAGGTGGTCGTACCTTCCAACCCATATGATGCTAAAGGACTTCTAAAAACCTCAATCAGAGACGATAATCCAGTAATTTTCATGGAATCAGAATTGATGTACGGTGACAAAGGAGAAGTTCCTGAGGAAGAGTATCTTCTAGAGATCGGACAGGCCAATGTGGTGAAAGAAGGATCTGACGTGACCATTCTTTCATTTGGTAAGATGATGAAGGTAGCGTCAGAAGCCGCAGCAGAACTTGCAAAAGAAGGAACAGATGCAGAAGTTATCGATTTGAGAACTGTACGACCTATAGATTACCAGACAGTGATAGAGTCTGTGAAAAAGACAAATAGATTGGTTATTGTAGAAGAGGCTTGGCCTTTGGCTTCCATCTCTTCGGAAATTAGTCATCACGTGCAAAGAAACGCATTTGACTACCTAGATGCGCCTATTCATAGGATCACCAACAAAGATGTCTCGCTACCGTACGCTCCAACTTTGATAGAAGAAGTCCTTCCTAATGTGAAGCGTACTATTGAGGCAGTACAAGCTGTTACGTATCGTTGATCTAATGTAGTCTAAGAAGATACCAGCTCGCCCTTCTCAATGTAGGTCTCTGATTATTTTTGCTTTGATATAAACTCTACTAATGAGAATCAGCCAATTTGCAAGAAAATACGACCTATCCGTACAGGAAGTAAGCAACTTCTTAAAGACTCTTGCTGAGCCACCTAAATCGGTACACCCAAATGCCAAGCTTGACGAGGCTACCCTAGCTGAGGTTTTAAGCCACTTTGACTTGGAACCTGAGGAAACAGAAGTGGCTGATAATCCAGAAGAAACCGAGGCTGGATCTGAACTACCGACTAAGAGTTCATCTTCAGACCAAGAACTACCAAATGAAGACTCAGAACCCAACCCCGAAGATGAAGGCAGCAGTTCTGTTGAAGAGATCAAGCTTCCAGTGACACCACAAGAAGAGATTGCAGCAATAGAAGGTGAAATTGAAGTTACAACTGTTATAGAATCTGAGGAAGCTGCCAATGATATTGGAAAAGAAAAGGTGGCAGATGATTCTAATGAGCCCAAGGAAGAGGAGATCATACTCTCTGATCAGCTCATTGAAATGATTGACTCTGAAGAACCTTCGCCAGATCTCGAAAAAGTCAAGCTGATCAAAGCCCCAAAGAAAAAGCTCTCAGGCCTTAAAGTCCTAGATAAGATAGAGATACCTGAGGATCCGAAAAAAGTCGCAAAGGAACAGGATGAGCTTAAAAAATCAACTCCTAGATTTACCCCAGAAGAAAAAGCGGAAAGGGCCCGCATCCGCGAGGAGCAAAAGGAAAAGCGCAGATTAGAAGCCAAAAGAAAGCAAGAAGCTTACGAAGCTCGAAAGGCAAAAAGAGAAAAAGAGAAAGAAACGAAGCGACTAAAATCCATCAAAGAAGCTCACTACAAGCAAAAGCTGGAGCAGCCTAAACCGCAGAAGATAAAGCAGAAAAGTCCAAAAAAAGGGCAATCTGCCCTTTCTACTGCGGCAGAAGAAAGCAGACCCCAACCAAAGACACTTCTTGGAAAGTTCTGGAGGTGGTTAAATACCTAACGCAATTGGGTGCAAATAGAAACTTCACGTAAACTTCTAAACTCTCAACAAGTAAATTTGAGTCAACTAATATCTCAAATTAGCTATGGAAATTTCAATTCAAAGAAAATGGTTGCTCCTTGGAGGGTTAAGTGTGTCACTGATAGGAGCTGGTTTATGTATGGTCATAGAATCTGCATTCCTTAAGCATCAGCATCCAGATAGCTTCCAGTGGATTCTTTACGGAACTGGGTCTCTTGTAGTATTTAATGCCGGAGTATGTCTGTTTGGAGAAGCAGTAATCACCAGGATACGACTGCTTAAGGAAAAGCAATAGGCTTATTTTAAACCTCCCATCATATTAGCTAGCGCTCTTTTACCTCCAGACTTATTCATCATCTTCATCATCTTGCGCATTTGCTCAAACTGCTTCAGCAATTGATTCACCTCCTGAACACTTGTACCGCTACCCTTTGCAATTCGCTGTTTTCTTGTTCCATTCAGCACTTCGGGATTTGTTCTTTCAGTTGGGGTCATTGATTTGATGATCGCTTCTATTGGTTTCAAAGAATCATCATCGATATCAATGTCTTTCATCGCTTTCCCAACTCCTGGAATCATTCCTATTAAGTCTTTCATGCTCCCCATTTTCTTCATTTGCTCCATCTGCGAAAGGAAGTCATCAAAGCCAAACTGGTTCTTACGGATTTTCTTGTTGATTCTTCTGGCTTCTTCTTCGTCATAAGCCTGCTGGGCACGCTCCACCAAGCTAACCACATCACCCATCCCCAAAATTCGATTCGCCATCCTGTCTGGATGAAACAAATCAATCGCATCCATCTTCTCTCCGGCAGAAATGTACTTGATTGGTTTTGTGACCTCTTTCCTGATGGAAAGAGCAGCTCCCCCCCGAGTATCACCATCTAGCTTGGTCAACACAACCCCATCAAAATCTAGCCGCTCATTGAAAGTTGCAGCTGTATTTACAGCATCCTGACCCGTCATTGAGTCTACTACAAAAAGGGTTTCTGCTGGATTCAGTTCTTTTTTGAGATCTGCAATCTCGTTCATCATTTGCTCGTCTACAGCTAAGCGACCTGCTGTATCTACAATCAACGTCTTCTTGCCGTTCTCCTTGGCATATTTTGTGGCATTCTTGGCGATTTGCACCGCATTCTTATTCTCAGGCTCAGCATATACCTCCACGCCAATCTGCTCTCCTAGTACCTTTAGCTGATCAATAGCAGCCGGACGATAAATATCACAGGCAGCTAAAAGAACCGTCCTTCCTTGTTTCTTAAAAGAGTTCGCAAGCTTCCCCGAAAAAGTGGTCTTACCGGAACCTTGGAGTCCGGAGATCAAAATCGTGTTTGGATTTCCATCCAAGCTGACAGGAACATTGGTCTCCCCCATCAGCTTTGTAAGCTCTTCTGCAACAATCTTAGTGAGTAGCTGGCCGGGCGACACGGAAATTAGGACGTCTCGTCCAAGAGCCTCTTCCTTGATCTTGTCCGTTACCTCCTTAGCAACTTTATAGTTAACATCAGCATCTATCAACGCACGACGAATCTCCTTTACCGTGCTGGCAATGTTAATTTCAGTAATCTGGCCTTGACCCTTCAGCGTTTTGAACGCCCTATCTAGCTTTACACTTAAATTATCGAACATATCTTCGCAAGAAATTTGACTAACAAAAGTATAAAATAGTAGAGTCGCGGAGATAATCCATGTAACCTTTTATTTGGAATATCAGTATAACCAGTACCTTGCAATACAAAATACCAAAACTCATGAAAAGGACATTACTCATTTTGGGAATAATTTGCTTCGGATTTAGCAGCTACTCTCAGAAGGTTAAAGAAAAGGACATTATTGGTACCTGGAAAATGGTCATCGACATTGAGGAGGAAATGGAACAAGAGGCAGAAGAGGCGGATACCATGCTAGAAGAGGTTTTCATTAAGGCCATCTCTGGATTTGTGGAAGGTATCGTTGATGAAATTGATATCTACTTCGATTTCAGAGAAAATAACCGACTAAAAATCACGGTCCATGCTTATGACGAAAAAGAAACAGAATATGGCCGATGGTTCATCAATAAAAGAGGTTACCTTGAAATGGAAGATATCGATGATGATGATAAAATAAACATCAACACTGATGACGATGAATGGAAACTGATTGATGGCATCTTAGTAAGCGATGAGCACGAAAAGGACAGATCTGTTTACATGACCAGGGTTGATTGACAGTACAAATAATCACTAATAGCTAAAAGCGACTGAATTTAATTTGAGTCGCTTTTTTCGTTAAAGAGGGTTTCAACAATTACCTCAGCAGCTACTTGGCTTCCGCGGAAGGAAGGATGAAAGCCATCCAAACCATAATACGAGAAGTCATTAGTCTCATCAAAGTGGTTCTTCCACACCTCTCCTACTGGACACAGAATAGCATCCGAGCTAATTGCAGCGTTTTTGTAATTGCTAATGACACTATCGTAAGTAGCATAATACCTTCTCGAGGGCCAAACCATAAAAAAGACGAGTTCAGAGCCAACCTGATTGCACAATTTCGAGAATTGGCTCCCGCTACTAAGCAACATGCGCTTTCCGTCAGCTTGCGAAGACGGACCTTGCTGCATGATCACAAAATCAAACTTTCCCGTCTGTATGTATTTCTGAACCTCTCCTTGAAACCAATGATCAACTAGGGCATAGTTTGGTGATGCGAGCATCTTAGTTCTCACTTTCACCCCTTGCTTCTTTGCTTCCTTCCTCACCAGAGCCGGAAGGTCATTGGTGTAGGTGAGGCTATTGCCAACAAAAAGGAGATAATAGGTCTTCTGGTAAGAAAATGAGCTAAATAGAAATATAAAAAGGAGCAGGCGCATGGTCTAAAGACAATAATAGCACCTTAACTCCTTATCACTAATATAAATTTAGATCATCTACATTTTCACTCTACTAGTCGGAAATGAATTGGAAGCATTTTGTAAACTCTGACAGGCTGTCCTCTCTGCTTCCCAGGCTTCCATTTAGGAGCTTCTGACAGCACCCTAATGGCCTCCTCGTCACATCCCGCCCCAATACCTTTCAAAACTTTGATATCTGTTATGCTTCCATCTTTCTCAACGACAAATTGCATGAAAACTCTACCAGATACATGCAGCCTGGAAGCCGCTTTAGGGTACTCCAAGCTTTCCGCTACATATTTGAAGAAAGCTTCCATCCCTCCCACTGGCTCGGGTGCCTCCTCAACAATGGTAAATATCTCTTCAACTACCTCTACCTCATCCTCGGGCTCAAAGTCTGCGACGATTACTTCTACTTCGGATTCTTCCTTCGCCTCTACGTCAATGATTACCTCAAGCTCCTCTAGTTCAACAGAGTTCTCCACTTCGACTATTCGAGCCACTTCTGTTGTCTTAGGAGGTGGTGGAGGTGGCTGCTCACTGATCGGTATATCTATGATTTCTTCGGCATTTACTTCCAGCGTTCCCAAATCAACCAAAGTATCTACAGGAGACCTCCAGTTAAATACTACAATGACTAGCAGAAATGCTACGGTAAAGCCGATGTTGCGATACAGAGGCAAATTTGCCATATCCGCTCGCTTTCTTGCCTTTTTCAAGTCGATTAGCTCTTGATACTGATCTTGATTTAGCTTCTTGACTTGATTCTCTTCGGTTTCCTTTTTGTGACTAACGTGCATCCTGACATGCTGCAAAAAGGAGGTATTGTCAAATAGTGGATTCATGATGTTTATGCATTAGTGATATACTAATGTCCCTTTTTTACCCACCAATTCTTATGAGGCTCATCAAACAAGCATATGATTTATATCGCTATTAGGTATGATAGCGCTCCATGTAGGCCTTCGTCAGCATTTCTCTATGCTGCGGGTGGGCAATTGATGTTAATAGCTTAGCTCGTGAAGCCAGATCCTTGCCAAAGAGGTTAACTGCTCCGTATTCAGTAACCACCCAATGGACATGAGCTCTTGTAGTTGTCACACTTGCTCCAGGTTTTAAAATGGGCATTATTTTGCTATCCCCTCGTTTCGTCTGCGATGACAAAGCAATGATTGGTTTACCCCCTGGAGATAAGGAAGCACCCCGAATAAAGTCCATCTGTCCACCCACACCAGAGTACTGATAAGTGCCAATGCTGTCTGCGCAAACTTGGCCTGTCAAATCCAACTCTATCGCGCTATTGATTGCCACAACCTTAGGGTTTTTTCTAATGATTGCAGTGTCGTTGGTAAACGAGGACTCCTTAAACTCCATCACAGGGTTGTCATTTACGTAATCGTATAGCTTTTGAGTACCTACAGCAAAACAGGTAGTGATTTTTCCCTTAAGGACTTTCTTATGCTCCCCGGTGATAACGCCTTTGTCAATAAGTGGAAGCAGTCCGTCAGAAAACATTTCCGTATGGATACCAAGTTCTTTATGGTTGCCAAGCTGAGCTAATACGGCATCAGGGACACCTCCAATTCCCATCTGCAGGGTTGAACCATCTTCTATCAGCTCAGCGATATAACTGCCAATTTTCTGCTCCTCCTCCGAAATTACCGGAACACGTCCTTCATGCATTGGATCTGTAGTATTCACTGCATAATCTATCCTGCTCACATGTATAAAGCTGTCACCATGCGTCCTTGGCACATTTTCATTGAATTCTACAATGATCA
>CAYYNA010000012.1:7510-15523 GCA_964472815.1 uncultured Roseivirgaceae bacterium | reverse complement strand
TCCTTGTCAAAGCACTGCTCGCTCAGCGCATTCATTAAAACTGTTGGTGTCATAGCGGCGCTATGCACAAATACGTTTTGTCCTGATTCTATTTTGGAAACTGCCTCAGAGGCGGATAGTATCTTCATTTGCAAATTACTTTCTGCAAGATTCAGTGAGCGAGTTATGAAATCACATGACTTAACTAAGCCTGATTACTGACTTATGTCTGCAGAAAGAAAGCATACTCGCTACCTCCTAAGATGTATGGTATGGACAAAAATCAAGTAAAATGGAGATGCAGAGTAAAGGCCAGAACAACGTGCTTTAGCCCAATATGTTCTTTAGGTCTGCCGGAGAGTAATTAATTGATTTGAGCGTTTTGTTATCACCTACTCGGTAGACGAGCCATTTGCCATCTCTTTCTTCGTAGTAGGCGTCAGTATCTTTCTGCTCTTTGTAAAAAGTAACTGTTTTCTTCGCCTCCTCCTCAGTCTCGCAAGCTTTGCTCATATTTGAGCGTTGCACCTCATTGAAAAGTGTAGTGAACTTCTCTCCAAGACCAAACTCAAGAACAGCCCCAGACAGGACGTACTGGATATCGCAGAGCGCATCGGCAACCTCCACTAAGTCATTCTCCGCTATCGCTTCCTTCAATTCCTCTAACTCCTCTGAAATTAAAGAGACTCTTAACTTGCATCTGTCCTCCGACGGAATTTGAGGTTCCGATAAGATTGGATGTTGAAAAGTACTATGAAATTCAGCTACTTGATTAAGCGAATCAATTTTATCCATTACGTTCTTTTTTAATTGCTTTAGTTAGAAAAAATAGGAAACCACCCGCCACGATGGTCAGAATAATGATCATACTAACGATTGCTCCTGTACTCATGATTTGACAAACTTCTTGTAGAGGTATTTATTTAAGACAATGCCGATAATAATAACTGAGCCCCATTGCGTGATCGTGGAGGCATTGCTGTACGTTCCAAAAATATCCCAGATACCATGTTCATCAAACCACTGGGAGCTGTAATCTTGAGAAAGCCACCAATAGATAAGGAAACAAGCTATGGCAATGTTGGCAAAAACAGCAAGCTTGAAATAGCCCGTAGGCATGATAAGATCTGATCCCGCATCAATGTGCTGTTCTTTAAACAAGCCTGGCTTATTCATCGCCACGCCAATCAAAATAAACAACCCGGTTACTATTAGTCCCACACCCCAAACCCAATCTTGATTGGAAAAGAAATCCAAAGACCAAGCGGAGGGAAATCCAAGGACAATAAAACAAGTGATCACAATGATCAAGGTCTTTCTTTTTGGGATATCCAGATCAGCTACATTTTGAAGAAATAATTCGATCATGGGAAGTAGGGAGCTAAATGCTGCGACGGTCAATGCCAGAAAGAAAAGTACAGACAAGTAGTCTCCACCTGGAATATTGGCAAACAGCATAGGAATGATCGTGAAAGTAAGTGCTTGATTCCCTTGCTGTAGGTAGGTGATGGCTTCTGACTCAGATGGGGCTAATGCAAAAACAGCTGGTAGAATGGCCATACCCGCCAGAAGTGATGCTGTGTTATTTCCAAATGCCCCAATGAAAGTATTGAGTGTAACATCTTCGTTATCCCTTGAAAAAGCCGAAAGGGTCATCATTAATCCCCATCCTGCACCTGTGCTCCATGCTGACTGAGATAGAGCTTCTATCCAGATGGTGGGATTTGCAAAGTGGTCGGGATTGATAGCAAACATGTACTCTAAACCACGCACACCACCATCCATCGAGAGAGAAACAAATACGATAATTACTAAGAGTACAAAAAGACTTGGGATCAATAGTTTATTCGCTTTTTCAAGCCCATTCTTTACGCCTCTAATTAGAATGAAAGCAGCGATAAAGATCACAGCGATGTAGGTGATCACAGTAGTCCAATTGCCATTGGAAATGCTTAACCAAAAATCATTCAAGTACTCAGGGTTATTCTCAAGAGTTGATTTGAGGGACTCTGCGCGAAAGATATTTTGAAAAGAAAAGGAAAAATAGCGGTAAGCCCATGCAGTCACTATAGAATAGTAGAAGGCAATACCCAACGTGCAAAGGGTGATGAAAAAGCCCATCCAGGTATACTTCTTGCCTGCAAATTGGGCGAAAGACCCAATTACACCGCTTTTGTATTTTTTACCAATAGCAAACTCAGAAAGCAGCAGTGGTATTGACCAGATAAACAGGAAAAGAATCCACAGTAAAATGAAGGAGCCGCCATATTGTCCAGCAAGTCTAGGAAAACGCCAAAGATTTCCGGCACCAATTGCCATTCCCAAAGCCGCCAGCACAATACCCCACCGATTACTAAACTGTTCTTTGCTCATAATAAAAAAGCGCTTTCGCAAAAACGAAAGCGCCAAATATATTCAAAGTCTTGGGCTTCAGTTACTCATCCTTCAATGTTCTTGCTGGATTTATGAGAGCCGTGGAAATTGTTCTGTAGCTGACTGTAATCCCGGCGATAATGATTGTTGTAAAAAAGGCAATAATGAATATTTCAGCCCCAATCGCTATTCTAAACTGATAGTTATCTAACCAGCTATTCAGTAAGAAATACGATAAAGGTGCAGCAATGATAAATGCGATTATTACCAGCGTTAAGATTTCGGTAGAAAAACCTCTGATAATACTTGAGACAGAAGCCCCAAGGACTTTTCGGATACCAACCTCCTTCGTTCTATTCGCTGCGATAAATGCAATAAGTCCATACAGCCCCAGGCACCCGATGATGATAGAAACCAACGAAAAAGTATTCATCAAAGACGCGATGTGTTGCTCCTGTTCGTAACTAGAAGCAAGCTCATCATCAAAAAACTCCCAGTCTATAACATATTCAGGATACACCTTTTCCCATGCATCTTCTAATGAAGTAACTGCATTCTTAACGTTTGCTCCGTCAGTGGTTTTTACAGCCACTTCATAAAATATGCTTGGTACTTTCAATAGAAACGTATATTGAATGTCTTCACTCAAAACCTGAGTATGAAAATCTTTCACCACCCCGATGATCTTTAGGTTCATTCCCCAGCCGGATGAAAGACGCTCGCCTATGGCACCTTGGTAATTATCAGAAAAACCCATCAAGTCAGCCACCTTTTGGTTTACCAGAATGTAGTTGGCGCTATCTGATTTTTGAATATTCCTACCAGCTAGAATTTCAAGCCCATAAAAATCCACATAATTTTCATCCACACATTTATAGTTGGCGTGGTAATCATCGTCCGAGTTTAGAGGAGAATAGTTAAAGTTAGAGTTCGTATCGGAATTGCCGGTAGGTGAACTTAAAGCGTAAGTGACATTTTGAATTTCCGGTTTTTCCATCAACTCCTGTCTCAGCCTTTCATTTTTTGTTTCATTCCGCTCCGGTAGGTAAGTCTTGATGATCGCCTCCTTTTCAAAGCCCAAATCTTTAGAGAGGAAAAATTCCATTTGTGTGGTAATGATCACAGTACCTATGATTAGGAATTGAGAGATCGCAAACTGCGCTACAACGAGCGTCTTTCTCACATTTAGTCCTCCTGAACTATTTTTCGCAGTAACCTTATTCTTCAAGGCCATCACCGTATTCATTTTCGACAATAAGAACGATGGATAAAACCCTGAGAAGAACGTGACAACAACCAGCAAAAGGAAAATAAAACCTACCGTTTCAAAGCTATAAAGGAGATCTAGCTGCAATCGGGTACCAATAACATCTTCCAGGAAGCTGAAAAGAAACTCGGCAATCCCAAGTGAGCCGATAATGGCGATCAGTGTGATTAAGAATATTTCCGTGAAGAACTGGACAATAATCTGAGTCTTATAACCTCCAATTGCTTTTCTGATTCCAATCTCCTTTGATCGGTTAGCTGCTTGAGCTGTGGCTAAATTGACGAAATTGATGCAAGCCGTGATAATCAAAAAGACTGCTATAATGGCCAATGCCAAGATCAACTCCTCAGATGTGGCATAAGTATAGTTTCCATAAACATCATCTCCATGTATCTCCGAAAGGGGTTGTGCTTTAAAAAATCTCTTTTTTGAAGCCTCCTCTGAATAATACTTGGCTACCAGATCTACTAGCTTGCCATCAAAAGCTTCCTTATCAAAGTAGTTATCGGTAAGAATCCATGTGTTGGTATTCGAGCTAGTGGAATTCCATTCTTTTCCTTCGCTGTAGTAAGGATTGATTTCTTCATGATCTTGACTCTTGTACTCAAGAAGAAGCTGGAAAGGAAAGTTTGTGGACTCAGGTGGGTCTTGTATGACCGCCACGATCTTGAAATCTCTGATCGGGCCCAGTCCCACCACTTTTCCCATGGCCTCTGCCTCGGCTCCCTCTTCCAGGTCAAATAGTCGTTGGGCTAAAGACTTGGAAATCACTGCCGTGTTGGGTTCGGTCAATGCAGTTTCTAAATCTCCAGCAACAGCTTCAAAATCAAAAATTTTGAAGTAAGAGTTTTCTACAAAACACGTCTTATTTTCTACAATGAATTTCTCAAGATCAATTCCCTTTCCAACATTGATCTGTGCCCAGCCAAATTCATGGGTCCTTACCATTTCTTTGACTTCTGAATAATCCTCCAAAACGGCAGGTCCCAATGGGTGAGGCGTGCCCATGCCTCGGTCAATTTCATTTGGACGAATACTTTCGTTGACTAAGCGATAGACGTTGTTATAGTTAGCATGATGCTTATCAAAGCTTTGCTCAAAAGAGATGACTTTGTAAATAACTAGGGCGCAACCTATCCCCAAAGCAAGGCCAATAACATTGAGTACTGCGTAGACCTTGTTTCTCGAAAGATTCCGGAATGCCGTTTTGAAGTAGTTTTTGAACATGAAGATACCTTTGGGTTCTGGACACTACACGATGAAAATCATGCCAAGTCTCCTAACTCCTTGATTACTAAAAAAATACACCTGACAACAATTCTAAAATTGCAGCCAGGTGTACAGTAATTTGTTCGATATTGAACGGCTATATATCCTGCTTAGATACTTTAATTACTTGCTTGTAGATGAACGCAAGGATCACAATCAGTATGGCAAGGCCTATGTTCTCGTAGATGAGCGCAGCATCGTATCCTTCAAGCTTTTCGAAACCAAATGCAGCAATGGCGATGGCAATAAAAATTCCCATCAAAGCCTCACCTGTAATCAGTCCAGACGCAAGTAGCAAACCTGCATTTCCTGCCTTCTCTTTATTTTTTACATCCTTTGTTGCTTTGTTTAATGCCCAAGCTAGTACCCCTCCGATGAATATGGCTGAATCTAACTCAAAAGGGAGGTAAAGTCCTACAGCTACAGCAAGGACCGGCATTCTAAACTCAGAACCCTTGGACTTGAGATACTGATCAATGGCAATAATTAGCGCTCCAATACCCGCTCCGATGTAGACCATGTTCCAAGGCAACCCTTCCCCAAAGATTCCTTGAGCAACACTTTGCATAAGCGTTGCTTGAGGAGCTGTCAATGAGTCTGGCTGCTCTGCAGTAGGTGCTCCCATTCCATATGCTACCAGCAGTGAGTTCAGAACAAGAGGAATAGCCAAAGCACCCGCTACTACTCCTACCATCTGCATAATTTGTTGCTTGTATGGAGTAGCTCCCAAAATATGACCTGCTTTGAGGTCTTGCATGTTGTCACCAGCAATCGCAGCAGCACAGCACACTACTGCACCAATCAAAATGGCTGCAGCTGCGCCTGCTAACTGATTACCCGTTCCCATTAAGGTTAGTAATAACAATGAGGCAGACAGTATTGTCGCGATCGTCACACCTGAAATCGGATTATTTGAGCTACCAACTAACCCAGCCATATATCCCGCTACTGCAGCAAAAAGAAAGCCTGCAATTACCATCACAATGGTCATGACAGTGGTGATCGGAATGTCACTGATGGCACTTTGATAGATAAAGAAAATTGGAACAACTAACACTCCTATTCCTATTAGAACCCAGGACATGGGCGTGTCCATCTCCGTGCGAATTTGATCCTTCATCGATTGGCCACCTTTCTTAAAGGCTTCCATTCCAGCTTTGAATGCTGTTCCAAGAGATCCAGCCAAACTAAGCAATGCCCATAGTCCACCAACAACCATCGCTCCTACACCCAGATACCTGATCTGGGAGTTCCAAATATTTCCTCCAAGGGTTACTGCATCTACACCTTCCTGCCCCCCGTTTATTGCCACATACGCAGGAATTGCAACAAACCAACTGATAGCACCGCCAAGGAAAACAAGGAAGGCAATATTAAGACCAACGATGTAACCCACAGCTACCAGAGCAGGTGAAAGATTCAGGCCAAAATATGCGTAAATTTTTTCGTTGATCAGTGTGGCTTTTTGCCAGGTGCCTTCCCATAGATTAAGCGCAGCATCTCCAAGCTTAAAAACTCCACCGATAAGTGACCCCCAAACTAGGTATTTGACAGCCTTGCCACCCTCTTCACCAGTCTTTAAGACTTCCGCCGTGGCTACACCTTCAGGAAACTTCAAATTCTCCTCGACAATCAGCGCTTTTCTTAATGGGATAGTAAACAATACTCCTAGCACACCACCACATAATGCGATCGTTACAGTTTCAAAGTAATTGAACTCCTCCCAGTAGCCCATAATGACCAAGGCAGGTATGGTGAAAATAACCCCCGCTGCTAAGGACTCCCCGGCGGAAGCTGCAGTTTGCACCAAGTTGTTTTCCAGAATGTTGGAGTTCTTGAAGACTTTCAAAAGGGCCATAGAAATGACTGCAGCAGGTATGGAAGCTGAAACGGTCAAGCCAGCAAATAATCCGAAGTAGGCATTTGCAGCTGACAGGACAATTGAAAGAACAGCGCCAAGCACCACAGCTTTTACGGTTATCTCGGGCAGACTCGTATTTGAATCGATATAGGGTTTTTCCATTTAGGTTGTGTTGTTTTTGTGGTGTCGGCAAAAATGTCTATTTGAAACCTATTAAACAAAAAAGGGTAGCCAATGCTACCCCTATTCCTTCCTACTTATTATTTCCTATTCGTACTCTTGATTTCCACTCGATGTGACACCCTCTACCTTGTAGCCTCCTCTATCAATGATTAGTCTTTTTTCTCCGGATCTACTACCTACCTCCAAATCTCCTGAGGTTGCAGTTAGGAAAAAACTAAGGTCATTTAGATCGTTGGTAAAATCAATCTCAATGTTGCCAGAGCTAGCATCAAAGTTTGCATCACCTGTTAGCGTGATATCGTCCCCATCAATCTCACCAGAGGTAGTCCTTACATCAAGTTCGCCTTCCCCTCCTCGTAAATCTATGTCTCCTGAAGTAGCTTCAAGATCAAGATCTCCTTTGAAATTTGTAATAGTGATATCTCCGGAGCTGGCCTGTGCCTCCAGCGATCCTCTTACGTCGGTAATATCTTGTTCTCCACTTGTAGATTCAATCTCACTATCACCCACAAGTCCATCAATTTCAATATCTCCGCTTGACGTTTCTACATCCAAATTAGCAATGATGCTCTTCAGTGTCACATTTCCACTGGAGGCTTCTATTTTAGATTCTGAAGCTCTCAAGTTTGCAACATTGACATCACCAGAGGAATTGTCAATGTCCAATCTAATACCATCTGTTATCGTGATGTCGATCCTTGATTTGGTAATCTTGCGGTCTCTCCAGTTGTATTTATTCTTAGTGTAAACCACCTTGATAATTAAAGTTGAGCCTGAAATGTCTGTATCAAAACGGTAATCTCCTTTATCACCGTTTCCCTCAATTACACCCTTGAAGTAGACTTTATCGCCTTTGTTTACATAGACATCCACGAAAGATCCATCTACTCTTACTTCGTCAATGTTCTCTGCCTCTAATTCGGCTTGAGCCATGATACTCTGGGAAGTAGCTTGAAGCGAGTAAATAGCTGTTAGTAAAATAAGTATTCTCTTCATCATCCTTTTTTATATAAAGATGAATCAAAAAGGCAATGGTTGCCTAACCTATCTTATATTTTTTGATAGCTGCCAAAAGTTTCAG
>CAYYNA010000012.1:0-7410 GCA_964472815.1 uncultured Roseivirgaceae bacterium | reverse complement strand
AGGTGGTCCAATAGCTCATCGGAAATGTTATTTGTGGGTTTGAAACTTGCGCTTTCTATTTCATCCCAAGGAAGCGCATTTTCGTTTCTTGCCTCCCCAAAATCCTCAGCGGAATACAGCGAAGGAAACTGAATATCTGGTGATATACCCACCTTTTGATTGCTACTACCTGAAACTCGGTAGAATTTCGCTAACGTCATTTTTACTTGCCCTAGCTTCATATCCGGATTCCTGATATACCTATCAAGACCGATGACTTGCTGAACCGTTCCTTTACCAAAAGTGCTCTCTCCGATGATTACACCTCGCTTATAATCCTGGATCGCACCTGAGAATATTTCAGAAGCTGAAGCACTGCCTCTATTGACAAGAACAGCTAGCGGACCGTCGTAAAACACCTCTCCTCCGTCTTCATCTTCCATTTTATCAACTGTGGTGTTGTAATTCCTTACTTGTACTACGGGACCATTTGGTATGAACAATCCAGTCATCTCTATGGCTTCAGGAAGCGCACCTCCCCCATTATATCTGAGGTCGATCATCAGACCATCCATTCCTTGCTCCTTTAGCTCAGTTATCAATTTCTTCACATCTCGCGTTGAACTTCTATAATCTTCGCTACCTGCTCTGTAACCATCAAAATCGAGGTAAAAACCGGGTACTGTAATGACTCCAAGATTGTAGGTAGTATTACCTTCTGTTATAGGAATCATTTCGGCCTTTGCAGCCTGGTCCTCCAACTTGATCTTGTCACGAACCAGTCTTAATGTATCAGGAAGTGCATTGATCCCCTTACTAGCCTTCAATATCTGCAACCTCACCACTGATCCTTTTGGTCCTCGAATCTTGGCAACCACATCATCAAGCCTCCAACCTATCACATCAATGAATTCTCCATCATCTCCTTGCGCCACACCAATGATCCTGTCATCCTTTTTGAGCTGCTTACTCTTAAAGGCCGGACCACCAGCTATGATTTCCGCAACTTCTGTATAGTCTAAATTTTGTGAAAGCCTCGCTCCGATACCTTCCAATGAAAGGCCCATTTCAATTTGGAAATTTTCAGCGTCGGGTGGAGAAAAATAATAGGTGTGTGGATCATACGCTCCTGCATAAGCATTCATGTAGCTTTGAAATACATCTTCACTATTGTATTGATAAATGAATTTCTGAATACGCTGATATCTTTTTTTCAGGCTCTTGGCGATATCATCCCATTCTCTACCAGCTAACTTGTAGCTCAGGGCTTGATTCTTTATGATCTTTCTCCAAATGTCTTTTCGCTGTGCTTCATTATCTGGGTAAGAGGCATTGTCGCGATCAAAAACATAAAGCTCATCTTTGCTAAAGTCAAACCCGGTATCTATCAACTCAAAAACGTAATCTATTCGTTCTAAGGCCCGAGTTCGGTAGAGAGAAAAGACTTCATAAGCAAAATCAAGCTCTCCTTCGGGAATTTGATCATCTAATTTGTAACGTAAGCCCTCAAAATTGGCAATATCAGCTGCATAGAAGTCTGCCTTGTAAGGATCCAAAGATTCAAAGTAGCTGTCGAAAACTACGGAAGATATGGAGTCCGATAACTCCAGTTTTCTGTAGTGAAGTCGCTTCAGCAGATTAGTGATGACATAAGCTTCGCTGGGATGCTCCTCCATGGGTTTGAGTACCTTCAAGGAATCCGAATCAAAATATTCCTGTATGTCAGATCCATACTCAGAAGAAACTCCAAAAGAGGTCAGAATGACAAACCCGGCAATCAACAACAGCTTATTCATAGAAAGTCAAATTAATTTGGAAGTGTATAACGCAATATGCAAAAGAATGATTTTAAAAATAGTTGATTTTTGATCAATGGTGATTGAACAAAGATCAAGCCATTATTCTGGTACCAACTTCTTTAGTTGAAAGCTGAATTATTGAAATGTCGCTCACAATGACTCACCCTTTCGGGTGATTTTGTCATCAACATTTGGATGAATTATAGTAATCCGGTTCTTTAGCCTTAAAAATCAATGGCGATGAAAAAGAGAGTTACTGGAATCGGAGGGATCTTCTTCAAATGCGAAGATCCAAACCAAATGAAAGAATGGTACAAAACACATTTGGGCATTGAGTCAGACCAATATGGCGGACTTTTCAAATGGAGAGACCATGAAGACAAAGAGAAGGTGTGCACCACTGCATGGAGTCCTTTTGCTAAAGACACGGACTACTATGAGCCAAGCAAGAAAGACTACATGTTTAACTATAGAGTGGAGAACCTGGTGGAACTACTAGAAGCCTTGAAGAAAGAAGGTGTGCAGATTGTAGGGGAAATAGAAGAATATGAATACGGAAAATTTGGTTGGATCATGGACCCTGAAGGACGAAAAATAGAGCTTTGGGAACCCATTGATGCTCCTTTTCTTTAGTGAGATAGCATCTGATCTTTGATTAGACGCTGGTCTAGAAACTGAATAATCACAACCAAAATCCCAACTATGACTGCTATTGGAACAAGGCTATTTAGCTCTTGTCCTTGATTTATGTTTTGCAGTAAATCCGGAAAATAAAATCGCAAACTGCCATATCCCATAAAAAACATGAATAGAATCCCAAAGGCCATCCATAGATAAATCCTTCGTTGAGCTCTTCGCTCTTTTTTTCTGATAGCTTGAACAACCTTGTTTTTAAAATCCTGATTTAGCTTGAAGCTGGTCTCTGCGCTAAGCGCATCTTCAATCAATTTTTCAATCTTTTTCATAATAATGCTACCTCCCTTTCGGCATATTGTTCCACAATGTCTTTCAATTTTATACGAGCCCTGTGAATATAGTTTTTCACAGTACCTTCCGGCATTCCTGTCACCTCTACAATTTCTGGATAGCTAAATCCATCAAGGTAGAAAAGCGTGAGAACCGTTTTGTAGTTGATCGGTAATTGGTCAACTAAGCTGTGAATGAAAGATTTCATATCATCTTCTTCGGTGAGGGATACCTCCTCTCCCACTTTAAAAGAAACTTGATCAAGGTCTACTTGATCTATCTTTTTCTTTTTAGCAAAATTCACTGCTGTTCGATAAGCGATTGTTGCAATCCAAGTAGACAGCTTCGAATCAAATTTGAACGTATTTAACTTTTCGTAAACCTTGATGAATACGTCTTGGCAAATCTCCTCCTTATCCATGGAGGAGTCGATGACTCTCCCCACCATGTGTGCAACCAATCGCTGGTATCTCTCAATGAGCATCTTTAAGGCAGCATCGCTACCTCTTAATATCTGATTTACTAGATCTTGGTCTTCCATTCAATCCGGTATGTCAACTAATCCAGCTGATATGTTGCAATAAAAAAAAATATTCTTCTCTGCAACATTTTTTGAGGGCAGTGATGTCTACCCTTTCAAAATATGTTGAACTTAAAAATTAACTAATTATGCACAGCTTAATACCTATTGTAGCAATCATATCTGTATTTGGGTCTACAATCCTATTTGTGATTTTGATCACCAACTATTCTTTAAAAAGAAAGCTTATTGATAAGAACATGGTGAACGAAGAAACAGCAAACCTCTTTAAAAGCCAATCCAATAAGCAAAACTCTCTCAAGTGGGGCTTAATCATTTTGTTTGGTGGCTTAGGCCTTATTACCATTGATGCCATGAGACTGGATGGAGAGGACGCTATGGCATGGGGCATTGAAGCAGTTAGTATCGCTATTGGATTTCTCATCTATTTCCTTGCTACGAAAAAAGGAATAGATCAATAAGAAGAAACAGCGCAACAAAGGTCAAAACACAATTAAAGGTTGCGCTTTTTCTATTTTCGCAATGAGAAGATCATTTTAGTAAAAAAAATTTACCATTTGCTTTAAACCTTTGAATGGTCCTTTGTGTCTAAGGTTTACTATGAAGTGGAAAATTCTAATCAAACTTCTATATCTAATAGCCTTATTTTCCATTGCTGCGATCAAATGGGAACGCGAGGGTTCTAAACTCATCGACTCTGAACCTCAGATAAATCGATCAGAAATGCAGCAAGCTTTTCAACAGGCCTAGCCAAAGCTTTTCTTCCTTACAAGGCTATATTTGCGTTATTATTAAGTTGAATAACACAAAACCTACAATCTTATGAAATTCAGACCTGGTGTACTTACTGGACAGGAAGTAACCGACCTTTTCAATTATGCAAACGAAAAAGACTTTGCATTGCCTGCTGTGAACGTCACTAGCTCAAGTACAGTCAATGCAGTCTTAGAAACTGCAAGAGAGGTCAACTCTCCTGTGATGATTCAGTTTTCTAATGGAGGCGCGGCATTCACCGCCGGAAAAGGACTTTCGAATGATGGCCAAGCGGCTGCTATCGCTGGAGGTGTGTCAGGAGCTCTTCACGTACATCAGATGGCTGAAGCTTATGGAGTAACTGTGATCCTGCATACGGACCATGCAGCAAAGAAATTACTTCCGTGGATTGACGGTTTGTTGGACGCGAACGAAAAGCACTTTGAGCAAACAGGTAGTTCTCTCTACTCTTCTCATATGCTGGACCTATCCGAAGAGCCACTAGAGGAGAACATTGGCACGTGCGTTGAATACTTCAAGCGCATGGCCAAGATGGGAATGACCTTGGAAATTGAGCTCGGTGTAACTGGTGGAGAGGAAGATGGTGTCGACAACACCGATGTAGATAATTCACTATTATATACGCAACCTGAGGAGGTGGCTTACTCCTATGAGAAGCTAAAGGAAGTGAGTGATAACTTCACTGTTGCTGCTGCTTTCGGAAATGTACATGGAGTTTACAAGCCAGGGAATGTAAAACTTACTCCAATTATCCTTAAGAACTCGCAAGATCATATTCAGCAAAAGCACAATACTGGACACAACCCGGTAAACTTTGTGTTTCACGGTGGTTCTGGGTCTACTAGAGAAGAAATCAGGGAAGCGATCAGCTACGGGGCAATCAAAATGAACATTGATACCGATATGCAGTGGGCATATTGGGATGGTGTCCGCGGATACTATCAAGCTAATGAAGGCTATCTACAAGGTCAGATCGGAAACCCTGAGGGTGCAGATCAACCAAATAAAAAGAAATATGATCCCAGAGTATGGATCAGAGAAGCTGAAAAGTCCATGATATCCCGACTCAAATTGGCATTCGAAGATTTGAATTGTCTGGATAGAAATAAATAATCAATATCCCCTAACACCCCGAACAATTTCGGGGTGTTTTTATTTTAATCTCATATAACAACGAAACCTAGATGAAAAATATTTCTGTCATTGGCAGTGGCACCATGGGAAATGGCATTGCTCATGTATTTGCACAAAATGGATTTTCCGTTTCCTTAATCGATATTTCGCAAGAAGCGCTTGACAAAGCAATCGGGACCATCACTAAGAACCTGGATCGACAAGTGCAAAAAGAGAAGATCACTGAAGAGCAAAAAGCAGCAGCACTATCCAATATTCAGACCTTTACGTCAACGGAAGAAGGGGTACAAATTGCAGACTTGGTCGTAGAAGCAGCCACAGAAAACTTTGGCATCAAAAAGAAAATTTTCGAAAGCATGGATACGCACGCTCCAGAAGGTGCCATTCTCTCAACAAACACTTCATCAATCTCAATTACCAAGATTGCGGCAGCTACCAAAAGACCAGATAAAGTCATAGGCATGCATTTTATGAATCCTGTACCAATCATGAAATTGGTGGAGGTCATCAGGGGGTATGCAACTTCTGATGAAACTACCTCCCAGGTGATGGAAATGAGCAAGAGTTTGGGTAAGATCCCAGTGGAGGTCAATGACTATCCAGGGTTTGTTGCTAACAAGATACTTATGCCCATGATCAATGAGGCCATCATTACGTTATTCGAAGGTGTAGCCGGGGTAGAAGAGATCGATACGGTCATGAAATTAGGAATGGCTCATCCGATGGGCCCACTCCAATTAGCTGATTTTATTGGATTAGACGTGTGTCTTTCGATCCTGAATGTGCTGCATGAAGGTTTCGGAAATCCAAAGTACGCACCGTGTCCGCTTCTGGTAAATATGGTCACTGCCGGATACCTGGGGGCTAAAACTGGCGAAGGATTTTATAAATACACACCAGGATCCAAGGAATTGGTAGTGAGCGAAATGTTTACCAAATAGTTTGATGAAAAATCAAATCGTTTAGGAACCAATCACTCACCTACTTGCTTTTACCCTAATACTAAATCACAATGAGAAAAATTCAACTGTTTTCTGTGCTTACTGGCTTAGCGTTTATTCAAGCCTGTACGAGCACTTCATCAATCGAAGAAGATCAAATAAAAATGAAGAGACCTGATGCACCTGTTGCTATCAAAGCTGATACCCTCCTGGAAGAACATGGACAAACCAGAGTGGACCCGTATTTCTGGATGAGGCTGTCTGATGATCAAAAAAATGCTGAGAATCCAGACGCTCATACTCAGCAAGTCCTTGACTATTTGACAGAAGAGAATGACTATACGCAGCAAGTCATGTCTCACACCGAAGATCTACAATCAAAGCTCTACGATGAAATAGTAGGTCGGATCAAGCAGACGGATGAGTCGGTACCCTATTTATCGAATGGATACTATTACTACACCCGTTACGAAGAAGGAGGAGAGTATCCAATTTATTGCAGAAAGAAAGGAAGCTTAGAAGCTAAAGAAGAAATCATCATTAATGTCAATGAAATGGCGGAAGGTTACGGGTATTATGCAGCGTATCCAGCCTCTATCTCAAAGGACAATAAGATAGCTGCCATTGCGGAAGATACTTTGAGCAGGAGAATCTACACCATTCGCTTCAAAAACCTTGAAACGGGTGAATTCCTTGAAGACCGAATTGAAAATACCTACGGCGGAGGAGCGTGGGCCAACGACAATAAAACGTTTTTTTATGGAACCAAGCATCCGGTCACATTGCTACCAGAAAAGATCTTCAAGCATACTTTGGGTCAGGACACCAAAAACGACCCGATGATTTATCAGGAAGAGGATGATACCTTCTACACGTATGTTACCAAAACTAAGTCAGACAAATACTTGGTCATTGTCAACTCAAGCACACTAGTTAGCGATTACAGCATCTTGAGTGCTGATAATCCAGATGGAGAATTTCAACAATTTATCCCAAGAGATCCCAAAGCACACGAATATAGTATCTCGCATTTTGGAGACAAGTTTTACGTCATGACCAATCGTGATGCGCCCAACTTCAAATTGATGGAAGTCTCTGAGAATAATACAGCAGAAGAAAACTGGAAGGAAGTAATTCCTCATCGATCAGACGTTCTTTTGGAAGGTCTAGAGCTTTTCAACAACCACATGGTAGTAGACGAAAGAAAGAATGGCTTGACCTATTTGAGAATCATGAATCAATCCTCAGGAGAAGAACATTATCTTGATTTTGGCGA
>CAYYNA010000011.1:8496-34180 GCA_964472815.1 uncultured Roseivirgaceae bacterium | reverse complement strand
TAGATTTGGTGCATGCGAGAGGCGAGCATCTATTTTGTTGTACCACCTGAGGTCCATTTATTGGATGTGAGCGGACCTATTCATGTCTTTTATGAAGCTAAGGAATATGATGCTCCACTGTCGCTAAGATTTCTGAGCCTTGATGCCGAAAGTGAAAAGCGATCAAGTGCGGGTATCCGCCTTTCTGACTTAGAATCTTATTCCAAATACGAGCTAAAGGAAGATGACATCATTTTTATTCCTGGATTAGATGCCAGGCTCATTTTTAATGATGACTTTCATTCAAGTATTGCGGAGTTTTACCCTTGGCTAAGAAGACAGTACGAAGCTGGAGCAAAAATCTGTTCGGTCTGCACAGGTGCTTACTTATCAGCATATTCAGGGCTTCTTGATGAAAAAGAATGTACCACCCACTGGAAGTACCTAGATGACTTCCGAAAGCGATTCCCCAAGACATTTCTTCACCATGATCGACTGTTTGTAAAAGACGGGCAATGCTATTCAAGCGCGGGAGTAAGCTCAGGTATTGATCTTGCCCTCTTTATTTTGGAGGAACTATATGGCCCACTATTCGCTACCAAAATTGCCAAAGAGATCGTGGTTTATCTAAGAAGAGCAGAAGACGACCCGCAGCTGAGCATTTTCCTTCAATATCGAAATCATATTGAAAATCGGGTGCATAAAGTGCAGGATCATCTTGCGCAATACCTCGATCAAAAGCAAAAGATCGATGACTTAGCAGAAGAGGTGAGTATGAGTCCGAGGAACTTGACCAGGCTTTTCAAGAAAACAACCGGCATCACCATCGGTGAATATCATGACAAACTCCGAGTGGAGCGGGCCCATCAACTTCTAGCAGACGGACAAAAAGTAGAATCTGTAAGCCAAGCTTGTGGGCTTGGGAGCAATCAGCTTCGTCAATTATTGAGAAAATACTCAGAAGTCTTGCCTTCACAATTGTCCTGATCCTGAACATAGTTGTCCTTTTGCACCTGCCTCTGGCCAAGTAGTTTTGAAAAAAAACTCAAAGACTATGAAAAGGATACTATTTGTTCTCTTGATTTACCAATTTACCTTTCAGTTAGCTGCACAAGTGCAAGTAGCTTCGGCGTACGTATGTCCACCTTGCGGCAGTGATTGCGACAAAGAAAAACATGAAAACCCAGGGGTCTGTAAACATTGCAATATGGTTCTAGTTCGAGAAGAAGCTTCCAAAACAATTGCCTTCTACCTTCAAGATAGAGTAGAAGTCCTCGACTTTGCTGGGCCAATGGAGGTGTTTGCCTATGCAGGCTACAAAGTGTTCACTGTATCGAAGGACAAGCAGCCCATTAAGTCGCAGGGAATCTTGTCGGTGATTCCAGATTACAGTATTGAAGATGCCCCGAGGGCTGACATCCTTGCTTTTTTTGGAGGAAACTCATCTATCGTGGTTAATGATGATGATGTTATTGAATGGATCAAAAATCAAGACTCCATCCAATATCATTTTTCTGTTTGCACAGGTGCATTTATGTTGGCTGAGGCAGGAATACTAGATGGCCATACGGCTACTACTTTCCATAGTTCCTTGGACGGACTAGAAAGCAACTACCCAAAAGTAGATGTGCGTAGGGATGTTCGATTCGTGGATAATGGAAAAGTGATTACAACCGCTGGAATCTCTGCCGGGATCGATGGAGCCCTGCACCTCGTAGCAAAGCTGCAAGGTTTAAATGCAGCAAAAAGAACGGCCTACTATATGGAATACGATAATTGGGTTCCGGGCGATGGCCTCATCCTCTCCGAAGACAACCCCTACCTAAAAGAGCCCAAAGATTTGACTGACTTTGTCGGTCGTTATGAGCATTATGAAAAAAGTGACGAAAGCCTTGATCTCCTGATTGATAACCAAGAATTGGTAGCAAAAGAAGGCAAAGCCGCTTTCCCCATTTATCACGAGCGAGAAGACATTTTTTCTACGGTGGAAAGTGCCCCCATCTACTTCGAACGTAACAAGAAGGATCAGATCGTGGGCTACCGCTTGACTCCAGAAGGGGTAGTGTTTAAGAAGCTTGATTGAGCCTTTTACTGTGAGAATTTTGCGATTAATTTCCTGAACTGCTTCTCAACAAGACCTGGAAACCACTTCTTTATGAAGTGGTTTTTCCTTGCATCTTTTGGATGAATAATCTGAAACCTTCCCTTGGCTGATTCTGACAATACCACCAATGCCATTTCATCAGCATTGGTAGTGGAGTACTTCATTTGCTTCTCTGCAAAGTCAACAAACTTCTCAGAGCCGCTTGCCTGACTCATGATGTTCGTTTTGAAAAAGGTAGGAGTGACTACACTGACATGGATATTCTTTGGCTTCAATTCATGATAGATTGTCTCTGAGAAAGAATAGACTGCTGCTTTGGAGGCGTTATAGGCAGACATTCCTGGAGCATTCATAAACCCCGCTGCACTGCCAATATTAATGATCATTCCACCTTCCTTGGGAATAAGTGGAAGCAAATAGTTCACACCATAATAGGTACCCAGCACATTGATCTGGATCATCTTTTCCCATGCATCCACTTGATAATGCTGGATCAGCTCGCCATCCCCAATACCCGCATTGTTGATAATGAGATCGATATGCTTGCCTGTCATCCTGATCTGGTCCGCAACGGCATTGAAGTTATCCTTATCTGCTACATTGAGTTCATACGTACTCACTGAGTTATTATTAGGAAGTCCTCTTCGAAATTCATCCAATCCGTTCTTATTGATGTCGGATAGCAGCAAGGTCCATCCATTTTCAGCCAAGAGCTTTGAAAAGGCTGCTCCCAATCCAGATGCCGCACCTGATATGAAAGCACATTTACCAGGTAGTCGCTCATTTAATCTTTCTAAATTCATATGCCTCTTTTTATCACATTCTCACAAGTTTTGATCAGGTAGTTTGAGATCAGCCAAAAGTTCTTAAAGGTTTTATGCTTGATGTATCCCTTCGAATATCTATAGTAAATCTGCTGAGCGATACCAGCGAGTCTAAATAATCCATAGACCCGATAAAATCGAAAATCGTCGATGACGAGACCGGTCTTCTCAGCGTAATAATTGATGATTTCTTTGCGTTTTAGCATCCCTGGAACATTGCTTGGCTGCCGACGGATCGACTTTATGAAGAAGTTTTCATCATCTTCCACCCAATAAGCCATGCTGTTACCTAGATCCATTAATGGATCTCCGATTGCGGCAAGCTCCCAATCCAAAACACCAATAATATTCGATGGATTATCTGCTTCAAGAACCACATTATCCAACCTAAAATCATTGTGTGTTATACATAAGCGTTCCTCTTCAGGCATATTGTTTTCTAACCATCTCATCACTCTCCGCCCCGAGAAGACATTCCAGGTCTTAGAATTTGTATAGCGCTTATTCCACCCTTCGATCTGCCTCGCGATGTATCCCTCTCCTTTCCCAAGGCTATCCAAACCCTCCTTCTTATAGTCTACTTGATGCAATTCAATCAGCTTATCCCAAAAAGAGTAGCACAGTTCGCGAACCAAATTTTCATCCCAACTGACTTCCTTCGGAAAATTCTTTCTCGGTATTATTCCTTCCAACCTTTCCATCAAATAAAAGGTGGACCCAAGCACTGATTCATCTTCGCAAACAGCTATCATCTTGGGCACGTAAGGAAAATGAGATCTTAGCTTTTCCTGCAAATGATATTCACGAGGCATATCGTGAGCTCCTTTCGCCTTCTTCCCCAATGGAGCTCGTCTCAGAATGAGATCTTGATCCTCAAATTTGAGCCGATAAGTCCAGTTAGATGCACCGCCAGAAAACTGGGTGATTTTGGGGTCACTACTTAAGCCAGTGATATGCTTCTCCATCCAAGGAAGGAGCTTTGACAAGTCTAGTTCTTCTCCTGGTCGTTGGGATTTCTCCAGATCCTTAACTGCAGACATTAAGACAAATACTTTTTGAACTCAAGCCTCGAAATCATTCGCATATGCACTTCATCTGGGCCGTCAGCTAGTCTCAGCGCTCTTGCTTGTACAAAAAAGTTGGTCAGAGGGAAATCATCAGATAAGCCAGCACCACCATGTATTTGCATGGCCATATCTGTCACCTCTTGAAGCACATTTGGTGCTACCACTTTGATTGCAGAAATCTCTGTCATGCTATCCCTGACTCCCGCATGATCTATCTTCCAAGCAGCATAGTGCGTGAGTAACCTAGCTTGGTCTATATCTACTCTTGCCTTCGCAAATCGCTCAGAGTTTCCACCAAGTCTGGCGAGCTGCTTTCCGAAAGCCTCTCTTGTACCACTCCGAACAATTGCTAACTGCAATGCTCTTTCAGCAGCTCCAATACATCGCATACAGTGATGAATTCTGCCCGGTCCCAATCTTCCTTGTGCAATTGCAAAGCCAGCTCCAAAATCCATCAATAAATTCTCTTTTGGAACCCTTACATTGTTGAAATGTACTTCGCCATGTCCGGCGGGTGGGTCATACGCTCCGAAGGTATTTTGCATCCGCTTGATTTCAACACCTGGTGTATCTAACGGGACAAGCACCATACTATGCTGATGATGCTTATGCGCATTCTCGTCTGTTTTCCCCATGACGATAGCCAGCTTTGTCAACGGGTGTCCAAGTCCCGTCGACCACCATTTCTTGCCATTGATGACTATTTCATTGCCTTCAGGACGAATAGTAGTTTGAATGTTGGTCGCATCCGAAGAGGCCACATCAGGCTCGGTCATACTGAAAACTGACTTGATCTCACCGGTAAGCAGAGGAGTCAGCCACTCGGCTTTCTGTTCTTCATTTCCAAAATGATACAAGACCTCCATATTGCCCGTATCCGGTGCATTGCAATTAAAAATCTCCGCAGCATTATAAACACGTCCCATCTCCTCCGCTAATGGAGCATATTCCAGCACACTGAGTCCTTGACCTAATTTTTCATCCGGTAAAAAAAGATTCCAAAGCCCCTCTTCTTTCGCCAGCGCCTTGAGCTCCTCTACTTTTGGATGTTCGATCCAACTCTTCCAGTTTCCGTGCGGGTTTACATGCTTGTGATGGTTGGTATACTCTCGCTCAAAAGGGAAGATGTGCTCGTCCATGAAAGCTTTGAGTCGGGTCAGATACTCCTGGGATTTCTTGGAAGGGTTAAAGTCCATGGCAGTGAGTTAAAATTTTCTGAGCGCTTTAAGAGACATGAAGGGCATGTATAACTTGAAAAAATACCACGGCCAATACGGTACGTAAGCGTTATTTTTTTCTTTGTTGATTGCCTTTACCAGTAACTTCGATCCCTTTTCTAGGTCAATCATAAATGGAGGCCGCTTTTCGATCTTATCCGTCATTTCCGATTCAATGTAACCAGGAAAAACGGAGGATATTTTGATAGGCTTCTTCAGTACATCAATCCTTGCACCTTCCGCCAGACTTCTCAAACCGGCTTTTGTAGCTGCATAAACATTCATCGCAAAAGGATACCCCCTGAATGCAGACATGGATGAGATAGCAACCAGATGCCCATGATTTTGCGCTCTGAATATTTCCAGGGCTGCCTCGAACTGACTTATTGCACCACAGAAATTGATCATTGCCGTCTGCATGTTTTGCCCAGCAAATCCCTTTCCTAAAGAAGCTCCCTTTCCAATTCCTGCGTTGACAATGACCCGATCTAATTGTTCACCAGTATCGATGAAATCTTTGTTGAATTCCTGAAATACCTTGAATACATCATCAGGAATGGATACATCCAATGGTCGAATAAATACTTTGATGTTCGGATTTATTTGAAGGAGCTCTTTTTTCAACTCTTCCAGGTTTTCAACTCTTCTGGCGCAGAGGGCCAGATTGTGCCCTCCCCTTGCAAATTCCAAGGCCATCCCTTTGCCTAGACCGGAACTTGCACCCGTGATTAGTACGTTCTTTCTTTTCACAGCTTCAAGATATTACTTATTTGGCTATTGAAGAGCGATGGTAAATCTTAGACTCGCGTTAGACGTAACAATCCCCATACGTCTCTGTTATTTAAACAGGAAAATTCCTTTCAATGAATCAGCTAGTATCCCTTTTAAGCAGAAAGTCCGACGAACTAAGAAGCACCATCGATTTATCTTTTTGCTACGCGAGATTTACACCTGAAGGTGTATTGGAGGATTGCAATGAGAATTTCTCGAATCTATTCGGCTATGAAAGTGCTTCTCAAATCATTGGGCTCCATCATAAGACATTTGTTTCTACTGTTTATTCGGAAACAGATGAATATAAGAATTTCTGGTCTGATCTTGCCTCTGGAAATGTAAAGACAGGAGAATTCCAAAGACAGAATAAACAAGGCAATACCGTATTTATTAATGCCGCCTATACCCCACAAAAGTCGAAGAGTGGATCCGTAAAATGCGTTATAAAAATTGCATCAGATATTACACCTGAAAAGCAAAATGCCAATCAATTCGTGGCAATCAAGCAATCCATTGACTTATCTTATGCTTTCATACTGTTCGATACACAAGGAAACATCCTAGATGCAAATGACATTTTTGTCCGATGCATGGGATATTCTGCACTGAAAGAGATTCAAGGTCAGCATCATTCCATCTTTGTAAGACACCTACAAAAAATCAAAAGAGTACAGCGAATTTTGGCGGGATTTACGAAATGGCAAAATCAAATCAGGGGAATTCGAAAGGGTGTCAAAAGATGGGAAAGCGGTTTGGCTACAATCTGCCTATTCTCCCATAAAAGACAGCAATGGTGAGATCGTAAGCATTTTGAAGCTTGCGTCTGACATAACTAAAAAGAATGAATCCATTTCGCTTGCAAAGACGCTAAGAAACACAGTAGATCTATCATTTGGATACATTCAATTTGATCCCAATGGCGTTATCCTAGACTTGAATGAGAATTTCGCAGAGCTACTTGGATATGATGTAACCGAAGTTATAGGGTCGCATCATTCCATCTTCGTGGAAGATTCCTACGCCTCAACAAGCAGTTATTCGAAATTCTGGGAAGAATTAAGAAACGGCAGTGCACAAAAAGGAGAATTCAAAAGGCTAACGAAGAATAAAAAAGAAGTATGGATTCAAGCTGCTTACACACCAATTGTGAACGATGTGGGTGCTGTCATCTCGATAATAAAAATTGCAGCGGATGTTACCTCCAGTAAGGCCGAAGCGCTCAAAGCCAAAGATGAGCTGAAAAATGAATTATACGGTAACGTCACTGAGATTACTTCAGCCATTGGTGAAATGGCTTCAGGAGCAAGGACTCAAGCAGAGAAGATAGACCAGTCTTCTGCTAATCTGGAATCTAGCCTGGAATCCTCCAAGAGTGTTTCAGTAAAAGCAGGGCAAATAGCTGACGCAGCACAAAATGGAAAACAGAAAAGTGAACAAGGAACTCAATATGTGGATGAGCTAGTAAATGAAATGAGCGTGCTCACCGAAACCTCTGCAAAGACTCAGGCTGCAATGGATCAGCTAGCAAAAAGGACAGAGGAGATAAAATCGATTTTGAATATAATCCAAGGAATTGCTAACGATACGAATCTACTTGCTTTGAATGCATCTATTGAAGCAGCACAAGCTGGTGATTCGGGCAGAGGCTTCTCCGTGATTGCTCAAGAAATTCGCAAATTGGCTGAAAATGCAAGAGACTCGGTAAAAGAAATAGAAGAAAAAATGGCAGCCATGAGCGTAGACACTGAAGAAGTAACTAAAACAGTGGGGGAGATGACTACAAAAATTAGTGAAAGCGAAAAAGCCACCGAAAGCGTGAAAAATATATTTGATCATATGGTTGACTCAACCGAAAAAACATCTCAACTGTCAGGTGAAATAGTTAAAGATTCGACGAAACAAAAAGAACAATTGGGGCAAATTGTCTCAAACTCTGAAGATATTGTGGTTATTTCGGAGGAAACCGCCGCTGGTGCAGAGCAGATCTCCGCTGCTTCAAAAGATTTGGAGAATCAAATAGCTAACTTCTGAAGCAACGCTACTCTGAGAGTACTTTTCCAATTTTTCGCACGATCGAATCAAGATCTGAAATATTGTGCCTAAGCTCATTGATCTCATCTGGAAAATCCTCTACCACCTCTGTCAAGCCAATAATATTCGCAATTGGAGCTCGAATCAAGTGAGCATTGATAAAAGCATATTCCACATCTAGTTTATGCTCATCCTCTAGTTTTTCGCTCCTCTGCTTCACAATTTCCTCAAGATTTTCTTGAATGGACTTAATTTCTGAATTGTATTCTTCAAGCTGCTTTGTTTTTTGAGTTAACTCATTATTCACTCTGGCCATTTCCACATTTTGATCTTCCAGATCCTTTTGCTCTTTATCCATCGCTAACCGGAAAAGGGTTAGCAGAATGGATAACATTATAAGGTTCAATACATAGTCAAATAGCAAAGAGTGATAAATGATCTCTGCTTCAAATTCGAATGCTCCTGAAGCTAGAGTGAACAACAAAGCAGTTAACAACAATGTAAAAGCTAAACGAAGTTTTTTGCCGCTCATCAAGATGACTAAGACCAAAATCACCATGAACACATAAGACCCCCCACTTGCTATCCCCCCAGAAAGGCCCCAATAAGCGACTCCTCCAGCAATAATTAGGAAACAGAAAAAATGTATTAAATAAGGGAGTAGCTTCCTTCTCTTGCTGAGATATAAAAGTGCCAAACAAATACCTAACAACGACATGTCCAGCGTTTTGAAAAACAAGGAGGAGTTATTTAAAAAATCAAACAGCAGACTACTTCCAAAGTAGGGAGTGGCTAATACCAAAGCGAACAAGAAGAGTCGGTTCTCCACTTGATCTGCAGTAAGCCAACTCTTTACCTTTTCAATTATCTGCATTGACCTTTCTCTTAAGTTCGTTTAGTTCAGTTGTCAATCGCTCAGCAGATTGATGAAGCATCGTCATAAATTCACTCTCCAGCTCCTTGCTACGCATTTTTTCAATGATAGCAATCGTGTTCTCATACTTCTCCGTAAGCTCATTGAAGGTGATGGTTAGGTACTTTTCTCTCCTATTCACTTGACTTTTAAGCGCAGCAGTTCGGGCAATCACTTTCTGATCTAACTCCCATGTCAACTGCTCCAATGCTTCTTTCTGCTGGACTAGCAAATCATTCTTCTTAGTTAGCTCTATCGACTTTCGATTTAAGGATTCCGCATTTTCCCTGAGCTCAGCTCTTTTCTTTTCGAAAACAGTTTTTGCATAGTAGGTAAACCCAATAGTTCCTAGCGAAGCAAATAGGAAGTTTATGCTGCTATAATGCTGATCCACATAATTGATTGAAAAGGCAAATTGATACTCAAAATACATAAAGGATCCGATCACTCCAGTGATCAATAGTGCTGAAAAATAGAGTGGAAGCCTGTCCTTTAAGGTCAAGAAAATCAGAATGAGTCCTGCGAAAATGTTATGCTCAATGCTTTTCTGAAGTCCGCTTGCATCCAAGAAACTGCGGATGAGCAATGTGACAAAGGCTATATAAAAGAAAACCAAAAACGGTGTAGAAGCTCTTTTGAATAGAATGGCAGCCCCCATAAATAGAAATAATAGGCCAAACGACAAATCGCTCAAAAAATCATCATGAATTTGTATGTCGTTTAGATCATCAATAAGAGCTATTGCGGATCTTATAAATCCGAGTAAACAGGCAACTAGAAGTACGTTGCTTTCAAAATGGAAGTTCCGTTGCTTTTGCTCCATTTACAAATCCTCAACCGAATAGGAAGTTATAAGATTTTTCTAATAATCAGGAATTCGTTCTTAAATCAAAGGCCGATAGAAACTAGGCTTTGTAACTTATCTGCCGCCTTTTCAATTGTTTCCTCTCGTTTGGCAAAGCACAGCCTCACGACCTTATCGCCGGGTGGATTAGAATAAAACGGAGAAAGGGGAATGGCTGCCACTCCAATTTCAGCAGTTAGATACTTAGAGAACTCAAAATCATCTAATTCGCTTAGGCCTTCATAGTTGTATAGTTGGAAGTAAGTCCCTTTAGATTCAATTGATTGAAGTGGAAGTTCCTTAAAATGGCGGTTCATGTAGTCTCTTTTTTCTTGAAAAAACCCAGAAAGCCCCTGATATCGACTTGGATCTACCAAATAGTCCGCAATAGCATATTGCAAAAAAGAATTGACGCAGAACACATTCCACTGATGTATTGCTTTGAAGGCGCTAATCAATTTTTCAGGCCCCACAATGTATCCCAACTTCCAGCCTGTGGCATGAAGGGTTTTACCAAAGGAAAATACCGCCATGCTTTGCTCATAAAGTGTGGGGTAGCGTAATACACTTTGATGTTCCTCACCATCAAAAATGATATGCTCATAAACCTCGTCGCTCAATACGACAATGCCTGTCCCTTTCACAAGCCTTTCTAGTTGCTTAAGATCATCTGACTTCAAAATCGTGCCTGTGGGATTATGAGGCGTATTGATGATAATCATTCGGGTCCTACTAGTAATTAGTTCACGAAGCTCATCCCAGTCCACTGTGTAATCAGGATAAGTTAGACTGTAAGGAACAGCTACTCCCCCAGCCAACTCAATCTGAGGCTTGTAAGAATCATATGCGGGTTCAATAATTACCACCTCATCACCAGGACCTACTATCGACATGATGGCAACATGCAGCGCTTGAGTAGCACCAGCCGTGATACATATTTCAGATCCTGGATCCAACTTCTTGCCATATATATGATTGATTTTCTGTGCAATAACCTCCAATAGTGCCGGCAAACCTGCCAATGGACAATATTGATTTTTCCCCGCCCTAACATATTTTTCTACCAATTGAAGAAGTTCAGGGTCCGTTTCGAAATCAGGAAATCCTTGACCAAGGTTTATTGCCTCATGCTCTTGAGCAAGCTTTGACATGACCGTGAAAATAGTTGTGTCTGAGCGTTTTGAAATTGTATCCTTTTGGTTAGGTAATTGCATACTTCAAAAGTAAATACTCCACTAAAAGTTAAACCTACTTATGACTAGCATAAATAAGATTAAATCATCTGTATCAACCGAATGCTTTGAACGCTCGTTTATCACCTTATGAAATCTCTCAGAATATCCACAGCGGTCATCCTCTTCCTGGTGACAACTCAGGCCCAAGCCCAAAATTTTATCAATGATCCTACAGAAAGTATTGTGGATCGGATTATGTCAATTGAGCTGCCGAAGTATGACTTCAAATCAACCAAAGTTGGCCAGTTAGCTTCTAAAGTGGACAACAGCTACCTCAATAATGTAAGAGCCTTAACTCCTTTGCAGCTGAATCAATCTGGATATCCTTCGCTAAATCTTTCCGAAACTAATATGGTGATGATGGGCTCTATGGTCCAACAGAGTCTCAAAATCGGAAATACCAAAACCACAAGTACCTACGTATTTGACATGCAAGGAAACTTAGTGGATCATCAGTTTTCCATTCCGATTGGAAAATAAGCTCTTACCCAATAGAATCGATAATTCCATTTAGCGTAGCGCTCGCTCTCATAGCATTTGAAGCAAGTGCTTCATTTGGCTGGTAGTAGCCTCCTATGTCCACCGGAGCTCCCTGAGCTGCAATAAGCTCTTCGTTGATTTTGTCTTCATTAGCAGCTAATTGCTGATGGACCTTTTCGAAAACACTTTTCAGCTCTGAGTTTTTATCCTGCTTAGCCAACATCTCAGCCCAGTACATCGCTATGTAGAAATGACTTCCACGGTTGTCAATTTCATTGACTTTTCGAGAAGGTGACTTATTCTCTTCCAAAAGTTTTGAAGTGGCTTGGTCCAAGGTATCCCCAAGAAGCACAGCCTCCGCATTGTTGTACTTTTCTCCTAGATGTTCTAGCGAAACAGCTAATGCCAAAAATTCACCCAAAGAATCCCACCTTAAGTGGCCTTCCTCTTCAAATTGCTGCACGTGTTTTGGGGCAGATCCTCCTGCACCAGTTTCAAATAGCCCCCCGCCGTTCATCAGTGGGACAATGGATAACATCTTCGCACTAGTACCCACTTCCAAAATAGGGAACAAGTCAGTCAAGTAGTCACGAAGTACATTACCCGTTACCGATATGGAGTCCAGACCTTTTCTTATCCTATCTACTGAAAACTTAGTTGCCTCCACTGGCGATAGTACATGCGTCTCGATATCAGATGTATCGTGATCGCCCAAGTACTTTTCTACTTTTTTTATGAGCTCCGCATCGTGCGCTCGGTTCTTATCCAACCAAAATACTGCTGGAGCACCTGTGGCTTTTGCTCGGGTTACAGCCAATTTTACCCAGTCCTGAATTGGGGCATCTTTAACCTGACACATCCTGAAAATGTCGCCTTCATCCACTTCCTGTTCTAAAAGAATATTACCTTCAGTGTCAACCACCTGAATCTTTCCAGCTTTATCCAACTGAAAGGTTTTATCATGGGAGCCATACTCCTCTGCTTTTTGTGCCATTAGTCCTACATTAGGAACACTACCCATAGTAGTAGGATCGTAAGCACCATTTGCAATACAGTCTTCTATGACCGCCTGGTAAACACCAGAATATGATCGATCAGGAATGACGGCCTTAGTATCCTGCGTCTTATTATCCTTGTTCCACATTTGACCAGACGTTCTGATCATCGCCGGCATTGATGCATCTATGATGACATCACTGGGAACATGAAGATTGGTGATGCCTTTATCTGAATTCACCATTGCGAGAGCAGGACGATCCTCATATACTTTCTCAATTGCAGCTTCTATTTTATTTCGCTTAGCCTCATCCAAGGATTGAATCTTGTTGTAGACATCTCCCATACCATTTGTGGCGTCCACACCGAGATCAGAAAACAAATCCGCATACTTATCAAAAACCTCCTTGTAAAAGACCTCAACTACTGCCCCAAAAATGATTGGGTCAGAAACTTTCATCATGGTCGCTTTCATGTGCAGAGAAAAAAGGATGTTTTTGTCCTTCGCATCCGAGATTTCTTGCTCAATGAATTGCTTTAGCAAAGCCATATTCATCACGGAGGAGTCAATAACCTCACCTGCTTGCAGTGGGAAACTATCCTTAAGAACTTTAGAACCAGTATTCGATTCAAAGACGATCTGTACTTGAGTCGCTTTCTCAAGTGTTGTAGATTTTTCACTTCCGTAAAAATCTCCCGCAGACATACTTGCAACATGCGACTGAGAATCAGCACTCCACTTACCCATAGAATGCGGGAATTTTTTTGCAAAGTTCTTGACGGCCTTTGGAGCTCTTCGATCGGAATTTCCTTCTCTAAGAACTGGATTCACCGCCGATCCTTTTACTTTATCATAGGTTGACTTAATGGCTTTTTCTTCATCGCTCTTTGGTTCGTCGGGGTAGTCCGGAAGTGCATAACCTTGCGATTGCAATTCTTTAATTGTGGCTTTCAACTGCGGTATGGAGGCACTAATATTTGGAAGCTTTATGATGTTCGCTTCAGGAGTCTTAGCGATTTCGCCGAGCTCTGCCAAAGCATCTCCGATTTGCTGATCACTTTTCAAATAATCACCGAACTGTGAAATCACACGGCCAGCTAAAGAAATATCTCGAGTTTCCAATGCAACATTGGCCTTACTGGTAAAAGCCTTTACTATTGGGAGTAGTGATTTTGTTGCTAAAGCAGGAGCTTCATCTGTATGGGTATAAATGATTTTAGCCATTCAATTAGTACTTATTGGTTATTCTTTGATTTATGATTCAGTACGATTCTTTTTCGTTGGGGAATTCCTTCGCCTTGATATCAGACACATAGTTCTCGAATGCTTCCCTCATCACGGTATTTAGATCAGCATATTGACGGAGAAATCTGGGCTTAAAGTCTTGCGTGATCCCAAGCATATCGTGAACCACCAATACTTGACCGTCCACATGAGGACCTGCTCCAATTCCAATAATCGGGATGTCTACTGATTCAGCAACTTCTTTTGCTAGAGTTGATGGTATCTTCTCAAGCACAATGCCAAAGCATCCCAGATCTTCAAGAAGCTTCGCGTCTTCTATCAATTTTTTGGCTTCCTCTTCTTCTTTTGCACGTACACTATATGTTCCGAATTTGTAGATCGACTGTGGTGTTAAGCCCAAATGGCCCATGACTGGAATGCCTGCAGACAGCACGCGTTGCACACTTTCTTTTATTTCCAGACCTCCCTCCATTTTCACAGCATGTCCTCCAGATTCCTTCATAATCCGTATGCATGATCTCAATGCTTCTGAGGAGTTCCCCTGATAACTACCAAACGGGACATCTACTACTACAAAAGCCCTCTTCACGGCCTTCACAACTGAAGTTGCATGCCAGATCATATGATCGAGCGTGATGGGCAAGGTGGTTTCATTACCTGCCATTACATTGGATGCACTATCGCCCACCAAAATAATATCAATACCTGCTTGGTCAATGATCTTCGCCATGGAGTAGTCGTATGCTGTTAACATGGCGATCTTCTCCCCCTTGGCTTTCATCTCGCGAAGCTGGTGAGTAGTGACAATCTTTATTTCTTTCTGAACACTCATAGGTCAAAATTGGAAGTGCAATTTAGATATTACTGGAATTTTGAGAGGAAAGGATTTCGAATTAAAAGTAAATCATCGATTCGATGTGAAAATATCAGCGGTAAATACTAACCGTTAATCTAAAAGTTGGACAAATTTCTCGTTCAAATTGGAAGTGATCTGGTGGATTTTCTAATTTTAAATCAAACAGAATTATTGGATGAAGACGCTATCAATTTTGCTCTGTTGTTTTGTATCGACAGCATTTTATTTGAAGGAACCCCGGCCTAGTCAGGAGGGAGAAATTATTGAAGTTCGTTTTGGAACAAGTTTTGGCAAATGCTCGGGTTATTGTATTCAAGAGGTCGCCCTGACTAACAATCAGGTAGCTAAAAAACTGATTCCTCACCGAGACAAATCATTGGAAGTAAAAACTTGCAATCAGGATTTTTCAAAATTTGAGAAACTAGTCTCGCTAATAGATATGGAAGCTTTTGATCAATTAGAAGTAACCATCGGCTGTCCCGATTGCGCTGATGGAGGTGCTGAGTGGATTCAAATATTCACTAGTGAAGGTTACGACAAAAAAGTTACCTACAGCTATAACAAAGCGCCAAGCATGAGCGAGCCGTTTATAGATATTCTAAGGGGGGAGTACGAAAAGATGAAAGAGTGCGAATAAGCCTTACCTATGGAAGCTATGACTTCCATTTGATGCTGCACCCCATACTTGGGTGCTGAGGGTCCACCATCGGCTCATCCTCAAGATGCCTCTCGATTGCTTCAATTAAGCTGTCACCCGTTACTGGTTCTGGATTACCTGGAGTACTAGCATCAAATCTTCCTCGATAAATAAGCTTCAAATCCTCATCAAACAAGAAGAAGTCCGGTGTACAGGCCGCTTGATATGCCTTAGCAACAGCTTGCGTCTCATCGTAGAGATAAGGGAACTTAAATTCTATCTGCTCTGCTTGCTTCTTCAGGCCTTCAGGAGCATCATCGGGATAAGCAGCTGCATCATTAGATGAAATTGCTGCGAAACCAATCTTAGAATCAGCGTACTGCCGAGAAACAATCGCTATTTCCTCCTCAATGTTTTTAACATAAGGGCAGTGAGCACAAATAAACATGATCAAAAGACCGTATTCACCACGCAGACTGTCGATGCTGTAGTAGTTTCCAGAAACCACATCCATCAATTCAAAATCTGGTGCTTCAGTGCCAAGAGGTAGCATATTAGACTCGACTGCTGCCATACCTTAGTTATTGTTTATTTTTAAAATCAAACTAAAAATAGTACAATCACAAATATGAAAAAATTCTACCTTCTATTTATTGTCTTATCCATATCTAGCGAACTACTATCCCAGGTAGCTTCTGCTCCCGCAAGAACGCGTGGGGATGGACCTTATGAGACAATGATCATTAGAGGGGCCACTTTAATCAATGGAAATGGCGCACCACCGATAGGTCCCGTTGATATTGTGATTGAAGGTAATAGAATAAAAAGTGTGCAAGTTGTGGGCTACCCTGGAGTGGAAATCGACGAAGAAGGAAGACCGAAATTTGAAGGCAAAGGAATTGAGGTTGATGCGCACGGAATGTACGTTATGCCTGGTTTTGTTGACATGCATGGACACATCGGCGGTGAAAGCCAAGGCACACCCTCCGAGTATGTTTTTAAGTTATGGCTGGCCCATGGTGTTACAACAATCAGGGATCCAGGTTCTTTTAATGGGCTAGACTGGGTACTGCGACACAAGGAAAGAAGCAAGAAAAATGAGATCACCGCGCCCAGAATTGTAGCCTACACAGGATTTGGACAAAATCTTTCTGAGACAGAACAGGTAAGGAACCTTCCCAATGAAAAAGGATCGTCCTCCGAGAAGCTCAGCGGTGAGATAACAAATGCAGAGGAAGCTAAGTCTTGGGTTCAGGCGAACTACCGAAGGGGTTCTGATGGAATCAAGTTCTTCGGCGCTTCACCTGAAGTAATGACAGCTGCACTCGAGGAAAACAAAAGACTAGGCCTTGGATCAGCATGTCATCATGCGCAGCTAAACGTTGGCTGGTGGAATGTCCTTAATTCTGCCGAGGCTGGTCTCACCACAATGGAACACTGGTATGGACTTCCTGAAGCGCTTTTTGAGGACCGAGTCGTACAGCATTATCCACTGGACTACAATTATCAAAATGAGCAGCACCGATTTGGGGAGGCAGGTAGGTTATGGACTCAGGCAGCTGAACCTTACTCAGAGAAATGGAATGAAGTCATGGATCGATTGCTGGAATTGGATTTCACGTTGGACCCTACGCTTAACATCTATGAAGCCAGTAGAGATCTGATGCGAGCAAGAACAGCTGATTGGCATGACGATTACACACTTCCTAAGCTTTGGAGATTCTATCAGCCTAGCAAAATCTCTCACGGATCGTATTGGCACTTTTGGGGAACGGAGGAAGAAGTGGCCTGGAAAGAGAACTATAAGTTGTGGATGACATTTATCAATGAATACAAAAACCGAGGCGGTAGGGTGACCACTGGTTCAGATTCAGGTTTTATTTTCCAACTTTATGGTTTTGCCTACGTGCGAGAATTGGAGCTCTTGAGGGAGGCCGGATTCCATCCACTAGAAGTCATTCGGTCAGCAACACTCATGGGGGCAGAAGCCCTGGATATGCAGGATCAAATTGGCACGATTGAGGTAGGCAAGCTTGCGGATTTAGTGATCGTTGAGGAAAATCCATTGCAAAATCTAAAAGTACTTTACGGGACTGGAGCTATTAAACTAACTGATGATAATGAAGTGGTGAGGGTAGGTGGTGTGAAGTATACCATCAAAGATGGAATTCTCTATGACGCTAAAGAGTTACTGAAAGACGTGAGAGATATGGTCAAAGAAGCGAAAGATGGAAGAAATTTGAAGCAACCTGGATATCCGAACTGGAAGGAATAGCATGCATAAGATCGCCCCAATAGCCATTTTCACTCTTTTCTTTTTTGCTTGCCAACCCGCTGGGCAATCCGAGTCACGAAATGAGGTTCCTACTAGCGAGCCCGAAGTAATCAAAGATCCAAACAAGATTTACAATCTGATGGGTGAAGAGCTTTCTCCATTGGAGATTTCAGATGAAGCTAGGGAGGTCAGCGAAATAAACCTAGGACTAGCGAAAGCAAACTTTGATGCTAAGCCTGACAGTTTGGAATCAATCATCTGGTATGGCAGAAGGCTGGCTTACCTAGGAAAATACTTGGAGGCCATCCGTGTTTTTACAGAAGGTCTTAGAATCTATCCAGACTCTTACCATCTATATCGCCATAGGGGTCATCGATTCATTACTACAAGACAACTTGCCAACGCAATAGAGGATTTTGAGCTTGCTGCATACTATAGCTTGAATCTTGCAAATCAAATTGAGCCGGACGGTATTCCAAATAGACTCAACAAGCCGCTTAGCAATGACAAATTCAATATTTGGTATCACTTCGGTCTTTCCTATTACTTAAGCGGAAGATTTGACAAGGCACTTTCAGCATATAAGAAATGCATGGATTTTAGTGACAATGATGACCTACTTGTAGCTACTTCCTATTGGCAATATCTGACTTACATGAAACTCGGGAACAAAGAGTTAGCCCTTGAGGTGCTTGAACCAATATCATCAGACATGAAGCTTATTGAAAATGATTCATACTATGAACTACTGAAGCTGTACCAAAACAACAGCAACGCTGAAACTCTCTTAAAAAAGGCCACAAGCGAGGGTCGGATAGACCCAACAATGGGGTATGGCTTAGCAAGCTACTATCAGCATAGCGGAAATTTGGATAAGGCAAATGAGCTATTTCTTCTCATCTTGGAATCACCAAATTGGAACTCGTTTGGATATATTGCTGCTGAGGCGGAGCTAAAAACTATTTTTCCAGTGCCATAATCTCGTCCCGCAAGTCAAGGGCAATATTAGGGTAGTCGGTGATAATTCCATCAGCTCCTGCATTGAGCATCTTAATCATATCCTTTCTACTATTAACAGGATAAGCATAAACTTCATAGCCTTTAGCGTGCATCTGAAATATCCTTCTTGGAGATAGCGTTTCCCAGTGCGGATTGATTGCTTTTGTGCGATTACTTTCCTTCGCACGTCCCATATGAATTCTGGTCTCGATATAAAAGGCCAACAAAGGGGCAGAGTCTTCACCAACTATCAACGCCTTGGTCTGTATTAACGGGTCTAATTCGTGAACCTCATCTAAATACTGCGGTTCATAGGATTGAAGTAAAATCCAATCCTCCCCGTTCTTCTCCTGAAGGACCACTTCCACCAGTTTTTCGGCAAAGTCATGATAATGCGGATGGTCCATGTGCTTAATCTCAATCAACACTTCGCACTTTCCATCTACAAAATCTAAGACCTCCTTGAGGGTAGGAATCCGTTCATTTTTGAATTGCGAATCGAACCACGACCCAACATCAAACTGCTTAATCTCTTCTAGCGTATAATCGTGAACATCGCCTGTTACCGGATTTCCTAGTGTATCCTTAGCAATTCTATCCAACCGCTGATCGTGAAAAACAATGATTTCTTCATCTTTCGTGTGCCTCACATCTAGTTCGATCTGATCTACTCCTAGTTCTAAAGCCTTAGCAAATGCTGCCATGGTATTTTCAGGAGCTAGACCAGAGGCTCCTTTGTGAGCAATGATCGAAAACTCTTTTCCTCCCAGTCTATCCACGCTTGTACTAGCAAATACCAACCGATACATGTGTGGCTCAAAAAGAGATAGCGCTCCAAAGATCAAGAAAAATGGGGTAGAATAGAGAAGGAACTTCTTAGTCATGAAGAGTGATATTTATAGCCGAAAGTTATCAAAAAAACATCTAATCTCACGATTTCGTTGGTTCGACCAGGCTTATTCCAAGCTCTTCCAACTGCTCCTCTGAAATCATGGATGGCGAATCAATCATGACATCTCTGCCAGAGTTGTTCTTGGGAAACGCAATAAAGTCTCTGATACTCTGCTCCCCAGCCATGATTGCGCACATGCGATCAAAACCGTAAGCAATTCCACCGTGCGGAGGCGCTCCATACTCAAACGCACCCATCAGGAACCCAAACTGTTCCTCGGCTTCTTCTTTACTAAATCCAAGTACCTCGAACATTTTAGCCTGAAGTTGTCGGTCATGAATCCTGATGGATCCACCACCAGCCTCCACCCCATTTATGACCATATCATATGCATTTGCCCGAACAGCTCCTGGATCAGAGGTCAACTTTTCAATATCCTCAGTCTTGGGGGAGGTAAATGGATGATGCATGGCGTGATAACGGGCTGACTCTTCATCCCATTCCAATAGAGGAAAATCCAAAACCCATGCTGCAGCTACTTTTTCTTTATCCCGTAGACCCAATCGGTCACCCATTTCCAATCTGAGCTCATTTAAGGCCTTCCTTGTCTGATCTGCATTTCCTGCCAGTATTAGCATCAGGTCTCCCTCTTTTGCGCCAAACTTCTCCGCCCAAGCTCTCAGCGCATCTTGATCGAAGAACTTATCTACGGAAGACTTAAATGAACCATCTTCGTTCCATTTTACATAGACTAACCCTTTTGCACCTATTTGCGGCTTTTTCACAAAATCAGTCAAGGCATCCAGTTGTTTCCTTGTATAGGAAGCGCATCCTTCTGCGTTGATTCCAACCACCAATTCAGCGTTATCGAATACCACAAAATCTCTGCCTTGAGCAAGGTCATTCAACTCGCAAAACTCCATTCCAAATCGAAGATCTGGTTTATCCGACCCGTACTTCAACATCGCCTCATCGTAGGTGATTCTTTGGAAATCGCCTAACTCGATTCCTTTAATTTCCTTGTAGAGAAACTTGGTCATACCTTCGAAAGTCTGCAAGATGTCCTCTTGCTCTACGAACGACATTTCGCAATCAATCTGAGTAAACTCCGGCTGTCTATCTGCTCTCAGGTCTTCGTCACGAAAGCACTTAACAATTTGGAAGTATCGATCCATCCCCGCAACCATCAATAATTGCTTAAACGTCTGAGGGGACTGTGGAAGAGCATAAAATTGATTCTCATTCATTCGGGAGGGCACCACAAAATCCCTTGCTCCCTCAGGCGTTGATTTGATCAAATAAGGAGTTTCCACTTCAACAAACTGCTGTCCATCTAGATATTCCCTTACCTTTTGCATCATCAAGTGACGCAACTCCAGCTTTTCTCGGATCGGATTTCTTCGAATATCTAAATAGCGATACTTCATTCTTAAGTCCTCACCCCCATCAGTATCATCCTCTATAGTAAAAGGAGGAGTATTGGCTGTATTCAAAAACTCAAGACTTGTTACTCGTATCTCAACTTCGCCAGTAGGCATTTTGTCGTTCTTAGCATAGCGCTCTACTACCTCACCTATCGCCTTAATGACAAACTCGCGCCCTACACTTTTTGCTTTGTCTATTAGACTTGCTTCTGTCACTCCTTCCTCAAAGATCAATTGTGTAATACCATACCGATCACGGAGATCAATCCAGACTACTCCGCCTTTATCTCGAGTTCGCTGTGCCCATCCGCAAAGCGTAACAGTTTTACCAACCTGATCTATCCTTAGTTCACCACAAGTATGTGTCCTTAGCATGGCTATTTCTTCCGATTTAAATTTTTGAATCGGCAAAGGTAGGTTCATCAACCAAAATAGCCTGCTACTTTTTAGCTTTGGGTTTATGAAGGTATCCTTGAATTTATTGCTACTTGTTTTTGGGTTTTCACTTTGTGCACAAGAAAAGCTTGTCTCCACCAAGGTGAATGACAAAATATCTCTAAAGATCCCTCAGAGCTTCAATTCCATGACCGATGGTGAACGAATAGATAAATTCGTCTCCTCGCGAACTCCGCTTGGAGTTTACACTTCCGAAGATCGTACGATAGATCTTGGGATTAATACCAACGTAATGCCTTGGATTAAAGGAGATGAGGAAAAACTCAGAAGTTTTTACAAGGGAACCTACGAAACGCTATTTACGGAAGTAGAATATTTTCAGGACACCATCAAAGAAATCAATGGTAAGAAATTCATTGTTTTTGAATTCTTGTCCACCATCACCGAAGAGAACGCCATCAGCGGAAGTAAGACCTCTCGCTACTACTCCTACATTCAGTATACTTCCTACAATAATCAGATCTTGCTTTTCAATTTCGGATGCAAGCCAAGGAAAATGAGAACGTGGAGGCCTATTGCCAAAGAAATTATGCAAAGTGTAAGGGTGAAATAATGACCTTATCCATACACAGCGACGAACATTTTATGAAGCAAGCCTTGAAGGAAGCTGAGTTAGCATTCGAAGAAGGTGAAATTCCGATCGGGGCAGTAGTAGTCTGTGAGAACAAAATCATTGCAAAAGATCATAATAGGGTGGAAAGGCTTAGTGATGCCACTGCTCACGCTGAGATGCTTGCTTTGACTGCAGCACAGAATCACTTAGGGTCTAAGTATTTGAAGGAATGCTCATTATATGTCACACTTGAGCCTTGCAGTATGTGCGCAGGTGGTCTTTTTTGGACACAACTAGGAAAAGTGGTCTTTGGTGCATTGGATAAGGAACGCGGTTTTACGCAGTTTAACAAAAACATCATACACCCTAAAACCGAACTGAAGCAAGGCGTAATGGCAAATGAGTGCGAAGTTTTGATCAAAGACTTCTTTCGAAAAATTCGAGGCAACTAAACAATATTATTCCTTGTTATACATAGCAAATCATTTTTTAACCTAAAAAACCAACAAATATGGCTTTTGAATTACCAAGCTTACCTTATGCACACGATGCATTAGAACCACATATAGATGCAAAAACAATGGAAATCCACCATGGAAAGCATCACGCAGCTTACGTTTCTAAAGTAAACGCAGCAATAGAGGGCACTGAAATGGATGGTAAGTCCATCGAAGATCTTTGCAGAAATCACTCGGACAATGGCGCAGTGAGAAATAATGGTGGAGGTCACTACAACCATACACTGTTCTGGTCTGTGATGAGTCCTAATGGTGGAGGTGAGCCTTCAGGAGCCCTTGCAGACGCCATCAATACAGCCTTTGGCTCATTTGAAGAATTCAAGACTGCCTTTAGCAATGCTGCAGCTACCCGCTTTGGAAGCGGCTGGGCTTGGCTTTGCAAAAATGATGACGGTTCGGTGGAAGTTTGCTCTACTCCCAACCAAGATAACCCGTTGATGCCCGAAGCTGGTTGTTCAGGTACGCCTATACTAGGTCTTGATGTTTGGGAGCATGCCTACTATCTAAATTATCAGAACAGAAGACCAGATTACATCAATGCATTCTTCAGTGTGATTGATTGGGATGCTGTAGCTAAAAATTTTGAGGGATAATTGATTTTTAGAGAATCACATCTATCTTCGCGACAAATGAAAAGAAAAGAATTACATCATCTACATCACCATAACTGCTCGAACAAGACGGTAAAGTAGGTGTATTGTAGTTTTTAAAAATAAATGCAAACCCTGGCGATACCGTCAGGGTTTTTTTGTCGCCTTGCGATAAGGGACCATGAAAACGGAATTAAGAAATAAGCGAAATAGTTGCAATTAGAGATGAACACTGTTTTAAAAATAGCGGTACAAAAAAGCGGAAGACTTAACGAAAAGAGCCTGAATCTTCTGAGTGAATGTGGGATCAAAGTTCAGAAAGGTGGCAAGCTGATGTCCACCGCTACCAACTTTCCCTTGGAAGTCTTCTACTTGAGAGATGACGATATTCCGCAATATGTAGCAGAAGGAGTAGCAGATATTGGCATAGTGGGGGAAAATGAATATCTCGAAAAAGCCGAAAATGTGGACGTCATCAATCGACCTGGTTTTTCTAGATGTCGGATGTCATTAGCAGTGAAACGAGAAGTTGACTATCCTGGACTAGAATGGTTTGAAGGAAAGAAGATTGCGACCAGCTATCCTGTAATTCTCGGAAATTACCTAAAGGAAAAGGGAGTGAATGCCGAAATAGAAGAAATCAGCGGAAGTGTAGAAATTGCCCCAGGCATTGGACTCGCTGAAGGGATTTTTGACATTGTAAGTACCGGAAGTACACTCTTAGCAAATGGGCTAAAAGAGGTTGAAGTTGCCTTGAGAAGCGAAGCGCTACTGATAGCTAATCCAGTACTCACAGATGAAAAGAAGTCGCTGCTGGATAAAATTCTTTTCAGAATAAAGGCGGCTAATTCAGCCAAACAAAACAAATACATCCTACTCAATGCGCCGAATGACAAATTGGAAAACATTGTTGCGCTTCTGCCGGGGATGAGAAGTCCCACGGTGATGCCTCTATCTGATGAAGGCTGGAGTAGTGTACATAGTGTGATAAAGGAAGATGACTTTTGGGAAGTCATTGATCAGCTTAAAGAGAATGGAGCGGAAGGCATTCTTGTGTGTCCGATTGAAAAAATGATTGTCTAATATGAAAGCCTACAAATATCCTGCGCAAGAAGACTGGAAGGCACTTTGTGAGCGCCCCACCTTTGATCTTTCACAGCTGGAAGGCAAAGTGCTCGGAATATTGAATGAAGTAAAGAAAAACGGCGATTCCGCGTTACTTGAAATGGGCGAGAAATTTGATGGAGTAAAGCTCGATGCGATCTCCGTGGACTTGAAGAATCAGTCATTTGATATTGATCAAGAGCTAGCTGCTGCCATCAAAATAGCCAAAGGTAACATTGAGAAGTTTCACCTTTCTCAAAAAGAAGCTATCCAAAAAATTGAGACGATGGAGGGTGTTTCTTGCTGGAGGAAGAGCGTGGCTATTCAAAATGTGGGGCTTTACATTCCTGGAGGATCTGCACCGTTGTTCTCCACCCTCCTCATGTTGGCCATCCCTGCAAAAATTGCAGGCTGCAAAAAAGTAGTGGTGTGTACTCCGCCCACGAAGGCTGGTTCACTGAACGAGGTGATCGGTTGGACTTGTCAGCTTTTAGGAATCGAAAAGATTTTTCTTACGGGAGGGGCTCAAGCAGTGGCAGCAATGACGTTTGGTACTGATTCCATTCCCAAAGTGGACAAAATTTTTGGTCCAGGTAATCAATATGTCACTGCGGGAAAGCAGCTAGCGCAGAACTTCGGTGTGGCCATTGACATGCCTGCTGGACCAAGTGAAGTCTTAGTGATTGCGGATGATTCTGCTAATCCATCCTTTGTCGCTGCAGATTTACTATCCCAAGCTGAGCACGGTCCTGATAGCCAAGTAGTTTTAGTGAGTAATTCAGCGAAGTTGATTTCCAACGTGGAGCAGGAAATCCGCCTTCAGATTGAAGCACTTCCAAGAAAAGAGGTTGCAGCGCAAGCATTAAATAATAGTAAGTCGATTTTGTTAGACAACCTGGAGCAGGCCGTAGCTTTTAGCAACGAGTATGCTCCCGAACACTTGATCATTGCCACGGAAAACTCTGAGGGATTAGGGGAGCAAATCACCATCGCAGGAAGCGTATTTCTAGGAAACTGGAGCTGCGAAAGCGCTGGCGATTATGCCAGTGGCACCAACCATACACTACCCACTAATGGCTATGCTCGAAATTACAGCGGCGTTTCTTTAGATAGCTTCGTGAAAAAAATCACGTTCCAAAAGCTCTCAACAGCCGGTATAAAGAACCTGGGGCCAGCCATTGAAAAAATGGCCGCTGCAGAACAACTTCAGGCACACAAGAATGCGGTGACCCTTCGCCTAAATGAGCTAGAAAATGTTTGACATCAATAAAATAACCCGACCAAACGTAAAGGCACTAAAACCATATTCCAGTGCCCGGAGTGAATTCGGTGGCAAAGCAGAGGTTTCCCTAGATGCCAATGAAAACCCGTTCGGGTTTGGGCTGAATAGGTATCCAGATGCATCGTTGAACAAGTTGAGTCAGACCTTTGCAGGTTTTCGAGAAATAGACCAAAAACGACTGATTTTTGGAAATGGTAGTGATGAGATAATCGATTTGCTTATTCGAGCTTTTTGCGAGCCTGGGAAAGACAAAATCATGACCTTTCCTCCCACGTTCAGCATGTACGGAGTTTCAGCCGCAATCAATGATGTGGAGAATGTCCAGATTGAGTTGACCAGCGACTTTCAAATCAATTATCAGAAAGCTGAAACTTACCTGCAGGATGAA
>CAYYNA010000011.1:6197-8396 GCA_964472815.1 uncultured Roseivirgaceae bacterium | reverse complement strand
GTAGGCATTGGTCAGTCGTCGGTGATCGAAGTACTTCAAAAAATAAGGCCGCCTTATAATATCAATTCTCTCACACAAGAAAAAGCTATTGAGATGCTCGAAAGATCGGAGCTGATACAAAGGCAAATTCAAATTCTTACCGAGGAGAAGGCAAAACTTGAAGAAGAAATACCAAAAATTCCAGAGGTAAAGAAAGTGTATCCTTCCAATGCTAATTTCCTGTTGGTTGAATTTGAGGATGCAAAAGCCACTTATGCGGAGTTGCTTGAAAAAGGGATCGTTTTAAGAGATCGAACGAGCCAGGTATCAAATACGCTGCGAATCACAGTTGGAACACCAGAAGAAAACGAACAATTGATTAAGGCTTTAAGAAAAGAAGAAACACAAAAATCCGGTAGGATTGGTCGGTGTGTCCGAACAACCTCCGAAACAAAGATCAGTGTGGAGGTAGACCTAGACGATCATACCGGATCATTAAGCGCCACGGGTGTTGCATTTTTTGACCATATGTTGGATCAAATTGCTCGACATGGTGTTATCGGTTTGAAGGTTGAAGTAGAGGGTGACCTAAAAATCGACACACATCACACGATTGAAGATACGGCACTTGCGTTAGGCACAGCATTCAATGATGCATTGAAGGATCGCAAGGGAATTGAACGGTACGGATTTTTACTCCCCATGGATGATTCCCTGGCACAGGTAGCACTTGATTTTGGAGGAAGACCTTGGCTAGAATGGGAAGGTGATTTCAGTGCCACGCACGTCGGAGAAATGCCTACAGAAATGGTTTCTCATTTTTTCAAATCATTCTCTGATACCGCGAGATGTAACTTGAATATCAAGGTGGAGGGAGATAATGACCATCACAAGATTGAGTCCATTTTTAAAGCCTTTGCGAGAGCATTGAAAATGGCTGTCAGAAAAGATGAAAGTGGCATTTTACCAAGTACAAAAGGAGTATTATGATTGGCATAGTGAAGTATAACGCCGGCAACATCCGATCAGTAAAGAATGCCCTTGACAGATTGGGTGTAGATTCCAAGTTGACCGACGACCCTGAAGAGCTACAAAGTGCTGAGAAGGTAATTTTTCCTGGAGTTGGGGAAGCAGGCACAGCGATGGAGTACCTCCAATCAAAAAAATTGGATGAAGTGATTACTTCGCTAAGACAACCCTTTCTAGGAATATGCCTGGGAATGCAGTTGATGTGTGCTCACTCTGAAGAAAAAGACACGCAATGCCTAGGTATCTTCCAAGAGAAGGTACTGAAGTTTCCTCCAAAGGGCATTGTACCGCACATGGGCTGGAATGAGTTCACCCAAACAAAAGGGGTACTCTTCGAAGGTCTTGATAATACAGCCAATATGTATTTCGTACATAGCTACTATGCCGAAGTGGGAGAAGATACGGTAGGCATCACGGACTACCTGGTACCTTTCACATCTGCGCTACAAAGGGATAACTTCTATGGAGTTCAGTTCCACCCGGAAAAGTCAGCAGATGAAGGAAGAAAACTAATAGAGAATTTTTTAAACCTATGAGAATCATACCAGCCATAGACATCATAGAGGGGAAGTGTGTCAGACTCTCTAAGGGGGATTATGCTACGAAGAAAGTGTATAACGAAGACCCGCTGGAGGTAGCCAAAGAATTTGAAGATGCTGGACTAGCGTATTTACACTTAGTAGACCTTGATGGAGCGAAAGCAAAACACATTGTCAATTGGAAAGTGCTGGAAAAGCTAGCCACTAAAACGAATCTGAAGATCGATTTTGGCGGAGGGATAAAGTCAGACGAAGATCTGAAAGTGGCTTTTGAAAGTGGGGCTCAGCAGATAACTGGTGGCAGTATCGCAGTAAAGGAGCCAGCAAAATTCACAGGTTGGATCACTGCTTATGGTTCAAATAAGATTATTCTTGGAGCAGACGCAAAGGACGGTAAAATTGCAGTATCAGGCTGGCAAGAAGCTTCAGACCTTGAGATCGAGAAATTTATCCAGGACTATGTAGATAAGGGAGTTGATTATGTCATTTCGACTGACATTTCCAAGGATGGGATGCTGGAAGGACCTTCCTTTGATCTCTACTTAAAAATTCTCGAAAAACTGCCAGACCTAAAGCTTATTGCAAGTGGCGGTGTTTCATCCGTGGATGATCTGGTGAAGCTTAATGAAAACGGCCTTGAAGGAGCCATTGT
>CAYYNA010000011.1:0-6097 GCA_964472815.1 uncultured Roseivirgaceae bacterium | reverse complement strand
GTAAAGGGAGTAAATTTCGTAGACATCCGAAATGCGGGAGATCCGATTGAACTGGCAAAAAGATATGTGGATGAAGGAGCCGATGAATTGGTCTTCTTAGACATCACTGCAACAGTTGAAGGAAGAAAAACATTCGCTAAGCTCGTTGAAGAAATTGCGCACGAAATCAATATCCCATTTACGGTTGGGGGAGGAATTTCCTCAGTAGAAGATGCAGGAGTACTAGTAAAAGCTGGTGCAGACAAGGTAAGCGTAAACTCCGCTGCAGTGAAAAGACCTGAACTTGTCTATGAAATCGCGCATGAGTTTGGAAGTCAATTTATCGTGGTTGCCATTGATGCTGGACTGGTGAATGGAGAGTGGAAAGTCTTTGTAAAAGGAGGTAGAGAAGCAACAGAAATTGGCGTCTTTGAGTGGGCGAGAAAAGTAGAAAAATTGGGTGCCGGAGAAATATTGCTCACTTCGATGGAACACGATGGAACCAAAAGCGGATTTGCTTTAGAGCTTACAGGAAAGTTGGCCAATGAGCTAAATATCCCGGTCATTGCATCTGGAGGCGCTGGGGCAAGTGAACACTTCAGGGCAGTCTTCGAAGAAACCGTAGCAACAGGTGCTTTGGCAGCCAGCGTTTTTCATTTTGGAGAAATACCCATTCCAGAACTAAAGAAAGAATTGAACAGACAAGAAATTGAAGTAAGATTATGAGTCAAGAATTGATCCCTGCAATTATCCAACATGCGCAAACCAACCAAGTGCTGATGCTAGGTTATATGAACGACGAATCGCTTGCAAAAACGAAGGAAGAAGGTAGAGTTACGTTCTACAGCAGATCAAAGGAGCGTCTCTGGACAAAGGGCGAGACGTCAAAAAACTTTCTCAATGTGGTCAGCATCCAAGAGGATTGTGATAACGACACCTATCTAATAAGAGTAATTCCTGAAGGTGCAACATGCCACACCGGATCCTATACATGTTTTGGGGAAAAAGAACCTGCAGGCTTTTTGCACGAGTTACAAAACGTCATTCAATCTCGAAAAGCTAACCCTTCGGAAAAATCTTATACTACCGAGCTATTTCAAAAAGGGACAAAAAAAATCGCACAAAAAGTAGGTGAGGAAGCAACAGAGGTAATTCTTGAAGCGATGGATGGAAAAAAAGATCTGCTGATAGAAGAATCTTCAGACCTGCTATACCATCTGCTGGTCCTACTTTCCGATCAAGATTTGAAACTGGAGGACATAGAATCCAAATTGATGGAGCGGCACTTAAGCTAAAACCAAAAAAGCCACCTTAGAATAAAGGTGGCTCTACTAGTCGGGAGGATCATCGCTATTTGGTGTTTTTTGCTACTACCTCATCGAAATCGGCGAAACTAGCATCCATACTCTGCTTGAGCATTTCCAAAACGTTTGACTTAAACTTTTCTCGGTCCGCTTGATAGACTTTATCCACTCGTTTCGAGTTTAGGACTTCCATTTCCTTATCAGTTACTTCTGTGTAGAAGTCCTCTGTTCCGTCAGTGGCTATTGAACCAATGTACCCGCCAACTTTATTTTTCTCCCAGATAGTAGCTACCAAATTACCGGACATGGATAGCCTTGGAAATGATTTTACCGAAGCAGTACTTCCCAATTTTGCGGTCTTAAAGTTGATGAAATCAATTGTAGCACTAAAGCCTGTGGAGTTACCGATCCCATACTGCCACATGTGCTTAGCATTCCCGGTCACCGCTAAAGGTCCAGATCCTGAGTTGGCAATGTCTACTCCTTCTGGCCAAGCTATCATAGTATGCGATTTCTTCTGTGGATTATCCCACACACCTCCATTGGTGATGCTCGCATTACCCTTTTTCAGACCCTTCTGATATGGCTTACTCTTTTCCATCACCGCCTTATCAGCTAGCGTGATGGTAACATTCCTCTTCTTCCATCCCTCAACGAAATAGGCATAAGCATCATTAGTAATCTCTTGAGCTAATGCTTCATCCATGCCCCCTAGCCTTGCCGCAACTCCCACTTTCGCACTCATTGCAACATTGCTACTGCCTCCAGCATCTTCTGCCCATTTGTAAAGATTAAATGTGAGCGAGAAATTATCAATTAATAGTTCTGACACAGGCGTGGCAACCAGCTTTCCTTTTCCCATGATGGTGTTTTTGGCTTTACCAACTTCCACCTGGGCGGATATTCCAAATGCGATAAGAAGTAATAGTGGTGCAAGGATTAACTTTTTCATGGCGACAATTAGTTTGATTTGGTCAAAATTCATCCTTGTGGATCACTGTTCCGTAAGGCATATGCCCTATATCTAATTTTCCTATTTGTTTACTTTTAAGTATGAGACTCGCCCTTCTCATAGGTCTGACTATCTACTACTGTTCTCTCTTTGCTCAATACCGATTTGACCATTTAGATGTAAAAGATGGCTTAAGCCAGAGCTCCGTCAACGATATTTTGCAGGACTCACAAGGGTTTATGTGGTTTGCCACGCAAGACGGGCTCAACCGCTATGACGGACATGACTTTCTCTATTATAACATAGACACTTCTCCACCCACAGCTGGAAATTTCCTTTGGAGTTTGGCTGAAGATCCAGCTGGAAATATATGGACGGCTTCACAATTTGGCGCCACGAGATTGGATTGGGAAAATGGAAGATCTACAAATTTTTATTTTGATAAATCAAAGAAAAAGAACCCTGTGTACAATCAGGTGAGCAAAGTACTCATTCAGGAAGATGATGTCTTGATTTCTTTTGATGGCAGAGGAACCTACAAAATCAAATTCAATGACTATGCGGATTCAACACTAGTTGAACTAGGGGATTCGGAACTTTGGTATTCGCCTGATGATGAGGTTCGGAGATATCTCTACAACGAATTTTCACTAAATGGCAAAAGAATCACAGTGCGTCTTTCATGCATCACAGTGGGTGACGAGTCTATCTCATATCCTCCCGGATATTTAGTAAGTAATTTCAAAGGGGAGTATTACCCGTGGGATTCAGGTTTCTTTCTTGGCACTGTCGGTGGTTTGTTATTCTTTGATCTGGTGAAAAAGGCATTCATTACAACGTGTATAATAGATCCTGTGAATGATATTGCTTATGATCAAACCCTTCAAAACCTGATGGTAGCGACAGATCATGGCTTAATATTATTCGATGTAAACGAAGCTATCTGTAAAGGAAAAATTCTATCCGGCACGAAAGGAAATCAACTGTCCAATTCCCTTGTATCCTCTATCTACAAATCTCAAAACGGTCTTTTTTGGCTAGGAACGGCAAACGGAGGGATAAATGTTTGGGATCCATTAAAGAACCGGTTCAGATTTCTCGACAAAGAGCATGGCTTAACAGGTAAGCCTGTTTGGAGTGTTCTCAGGACAGTAAGCGACTTATTCATTGGTACAGACATGGGTCTTTACGGAACCAAAATAGATGCGAAGAGCTACCAGCCAGTGGTAAGTAAAATCTTGGCATTGGAGGATAATGAAAGAGCATGTTCTCTATTTGAATACAAAGACACAATCTGGGTAGGTACGAATCTCGGAAGAGTATTTCTATATGTCCCGGACAAAGGCGGCTTTGCAAAAGAGACTACACTCCCATCAAATCCTGTCATATCAGATATGATCGCAAGAAATGACACCATCTGGATTTCCACTCACGACGGTTTATTCCTGCTAGATAGATCGATGCAAATAATAGATCACCTGACCTACGCTGAAGACCCTCATAAGTATCCTACGAATTACTACTTATCAGCATACAAATCTGCTGACAATACGCTTTGGTTTGGATCCAATACTGGCTTCTCAATACATCATCCCGATGGAACTGTCGAAAACATCCTATACGATGAGGCTAGTCCAGAAACAAGTCCCAATCACTACTTCGTCTCAGGATTCGCTGAAGATCCAGATGGGTTCATGTGGATGTCAACATTTGGGGGCGGAGTTAGTCGTTTTGATCGCAAGTCAAAGACTTTCATGCATTTGACAACAAACGATGGACTTGCGAATAATACTTGTGCCTCCATTGAAGCCTATGATAACCTGATGTTTGTGGCTACCAACAAAGGTTTGAGTCAAATTGAGATTAATACTCACACAATCAACAGCTACACAGTAAACGATGGTCTACTGAACAATGAGTTTGCCATTTCTTCTTCTTTTTTGCAAGAGGATGAATTGTACTTTGGCGCTGTAGATGGACTTGTGTTCTTTGAAGTCAAAGATCTGCAGAAGCAAGCACTGAATGCTCCAAGTATTTCCGAACTTGAAGTCAATTATGAATCAAAACCTTACACTTTCATATCCGATGGAAGACTTGACCTTCAGCCATCTGACAAAGTATTCAGTCTCTCATTTACTGATTTGACTTTCAGGAACAAGGATCAGATACACTATGAATATCTTCTAGATGGATTTAATGATAGCTGGATTTCAGCGACTGTTGGAAATCGGCGTGCAACATATTCATTATCACCTGGAGAATATGTATTCAAGGTGAGGACAGTACTTAATGGGGTTGCCAGCGATCCAGCTGAGCTTTTGATAGTTCGACATCCTGCTTTCTATCAAACATGGTGGTTTTACGTACTTGCTACACTTCTTTCCATCGCTTCAATCGCACTATTGTCTCGATATTACTCACATCAACAACTCAAGAAAAGGCTGAGGAGGCTAGAATTGAAGCAAAAAGTCCAAAGTGAACGAGAGAGAATCAGCAGGGATCTACATGATAATGTGGGCTCTCAAATAACCTACATTGCTACTTCCATAGATAACCTTTCGGATCAAGAGTCTTCAGAAGAACTGAAAGAATTAGGGGACTTCACCAGGGACACCATTAGGCAGCTGCGTGAAACTATTTGGGTAATTAATCATGATGAAGTCAGCCTGGAAGAACTAAAAAATAAAGTAGTAGACTATTTATCTACTGCGTTAAAGTATCATCCGCAAATACAGCAAAAAGTCACTTTTTCACCATCAAACAAAAGACTCAACCCTTCTTGGGCTATAAATGTCTTTAGAATTATTCAGGAAGCAGTGAACAATGCAATTAAACACTCAGGTGCTTCCAAAATAGAGGTTTCACTTAGCCTCTCGCATGAAAATAAACTAGCAATCAGAGACAATGGAGCAGGCTTTAATGGAGAAGAGAGGGATGGCCATTTCGGATTAGTAAACATGCGCAATAGAGCGCTTGATTTGGGAGGAAAATTCGAAGTTGAGAGTAGTGAAAGAAGTGGAACGCTCATCAGTGTAAGCAATTTTGAAATAGGTCAAATGACCTAGCTAAAGTATCTAGGGAGCTAATAGTTTTGTATTATGATCATTCACATTGGACTTGCTGATGATAATCCAAACCTTCTGAAATCCATAGCTACTGGACTCAAGAAATATGAAAACCTTGTGATCGAGTTTGTAGCATCGCACGGAGAGGAAGTGCTCCAAAAGCTGGAAACAAAGCACATAGATGTGATGCTCATGGACATCAATATGCCCATTAAGAATGGAATACAAACGACAGAAGAGATCAAGCAAAAGTATCCGGATATTAAGGTAATAATGCTGACTGTGTTCGACGAGAACGACAAAATATTTGATTCCATTCTGGCGGGTGCTTCGGGATATCTGCTTAAGGACGTTAAGACCATTCAGATCGTTGAAGCAATTGAAGAAGTTTTGGAAGGAGGGGCACCTATGAGTCCAGAAATCGCTACCAGAATTCTTGGTCTCTTGAGAAGAAAATCCTCAGGCGAACTTCAGCAAAAGCGAGCTGATAAATTCGGGTTGACAACACGTGAAATTGAAATTCTACAAGAGATTGCTTCAGGAGCTCATTACAATCAAATCGCCGAAAAACTCTTTATCTCTCCCAAAACGGTAAGAAAACACATCGAGAATATCTACAGCAAGTTGCATGTGCATAATAAGGTTGAAGCAATTCAATTAGCTATGAAGCACAAGATCATAAATGGTATAGCCCTACTTGGCAGTTTTGGAAGTCTTCTTAGATCTTGGTTCTAATTGTATCTTATCCTCTCAATCAATCGGATAGGGCACAAAGACAAAATTGGTAAACTCCTGAT
>CAYYNA010000010.1:29908-34381 GCA_964472815.1 uncultured Roseivirgaceae bacterium | reverse complement strand
CAGTTCACCCAAATATCCACCAATCGCTGGCCCTATGATAAACCCCAATCCAAAAGCAGCTCCGATCATTCCAAAGTTCTTTGCCCGATCCGATGGGCTACTGATATCCGCGATGTATGCATTTGCCACGGTCATGCTACTTCCACAGATCCCAGAGATCATTCTTGCTACAAAAAGCCAAACTAATGATGGTGCAAAGACAATGACCAAATAATCCAATCCAAGCCCGAGAAGCGCAATTAACAGGACCGGTCTTCTTCCATATTTGTCACTCAGCCCTCCTAAAACCGGAGCAAAAATGAACTGCATCACCGCATAAGTCGCTGTTAGTAACCCGCCGATGAATGCAGCCTCAGAAACCGATTTATTCGTCAATTCAATGATCAACTCAGGCACTATTGGAATGATCAAACCAATACCAATGATATCGATCAACACAGTGATGAAAATGAAAATGATGGCCGCTTGCTTCCTTCTCATAAGTGAAAAACTGTGCGCATAATTAAGGAAAATGTGCTAATCGAGCGCTAAGAATCGGAAGATGTTAATTGCTAGCAATTTGTTTTGCGGAATATCTCGACTATTCATCCCAATTTCAGTCTTTTTTCTTAGCTGAGCAGTAAACATGGCTGATTCCCCCATAAAGACCACTTTCCCGTCTCCAAATTTTCCGTAAGCCCCTTGAAGCCATTCAGCTGCATTTTCTTTCCTCGTCTTCTTAGAAAATTGCCAGGCTACTTCAGGAAAAAGAAGCTCATAGGAGGCATCAAACTTCAAGAATGGATTAAGCGAATCTGCCTTAAATGCCGAGCCAGTAAATGTTCCAATTCTGTCGATCTGGAAGGTAAACTCTGAACTGTCTGTTAATGAGCCTGGCACAAGCATTTGATCCTTTCTTGAAAAGATCGCGGGTGGCCAACGTTTCTTTTTGGTCTGATCAAAACAGTTTGCCCACTCCACATTAAACTCCGTAGCTAGAACTTGAACTGCTCCCCCATAAGGCATATGATCTGCAGATAAGAAGAGGCTTCCTCCATCCAATACCCATTCCTTCAACACTTCGATCTCACTTTCCGAAAAGGCCGAGGGACAAGGCAATGTCCAATTCTTCAAATTGGACGAATGGAGCGGGTTGACAATGATGAGAACATCAAACTCGCTTAGGGCGGCACTGGTAAATGAAGTAGTACTTCTTTTGACCACAAAACCATCTTGTTGCAATAACTCGGTGATTGGTGCCAGACCTGTCGTCATCGAATGGCGGTTATTGTGCGCCTCATCAATCCCAACCACCGGACCTTTGCCTTTTTCAAATAGTGGATCCTGAATCGTAAAATGAAATGAGGTGTCCGGCAAATTTTGTCCGTGAATCATAGCTGACATGAGCAGGCAGCAGATTGTCATGTATCTATTCATAAAGCTCCGCGGATTTAGAAAGGCGATTGAATCGCCAAATATGAAGAACAGAAGCCAAGGTCAGCCCTAGTAGCAAGGCATACCAAACTCCTCCGATACCCCAATTCAAAGTAAAACCAAGTAGATAGGCAGCCGGAATCGCAATCAACCAATAGGAAACGAAAGTTACCAAGGTCGGAATTTTTACATCTTTTAGGCCTCTAAGCACTCCTAATCCTACTGCCTGCAACCCATCTGAGATTTGGAAGGCCGCTCCGATGATCAGAAGGTAGGATGCTACCGAAATTACTTCCTCGTCATCTATATATAGATGTGGAAGATAATTTCTTAACAAGATGAACATAAGGCCACAGCAAGCCATAAAGACACCTACCAAACCAAAAGAAGAAAATGCTGCCACCCTGAGGTTTCTTTGATCTTTCAGTCCTAGCTGGTTTCCTACCCTGATGCTAGCAGCAGTAGCTATGCCACTAGCAGCCATGTACGTCACGGCCACCATATTTATAGCAATCTGATGGGCAGCCAGCTCTTCCGCACCAATCCAACCAATCATGATTGAAGCTGTAGCAAACGCGCCGATCTCGAACACATATTGAAAGCCCAGTGGAATTCCAAGATTAAACTGCTGCTTCATGATCATTTTAGAAAACTTCATGACCACCCCCATCCACTTTTTTCGGGTCAGATAGATGATCAGCCCCAGCATTAGGATCCTTGAGATCATGCTTGCCAGTCCAGCGCCATTCAAACCCATGTGAGGAAATCCCAATTTCCCATAGATCAAAATGTAATTCAGACCGACATTGATAAAGTTCCCCACAATGGAGACTACCATAGGAATGAAAGTATCAGACAGCCCTTCCGAATACTGTCTGAAGGACTGAAATACCATCACTGGAATTATCGATCCACAAATAATCCACAGGTAAGGTCTAGCTGCTTCAACCACTTCCTCTTCCTGACCGAAATAGTCCAGATAAAATGAAGAGGCCAGTGCAAGTAGAAATATGCCAATCCCCAATAAGAAATTGAGTAGAATATTGTTTTGCAGTAGCGTATGTAGTCGCGATTTATTTTTAGGATCGGTTGAGGAGACTAGTGGCGTCAGTGCGTTGCTCACACCAATACCAAACAAGAACAGCACATAAAATATCGAATTGGCGAATGTTGCCCCGGCCAGCGGAATTACGCCAAGCCTGCCAACCATAACGCTATCTGCAACACCAACCATAATATGGCCCAGTTGACCGATCACAACAGGTGTGGCTAAAACGACGTTTTTACGCAGATGTTCTTTGATAGTCATCTCTCAGGAAATGAGGCCGCAAGGTAGTATTTTCGGTTATTCTAACCAGAAAAAAAATGGGCAGCTGAAAGGAAAAAATCGGGTAGTGTTTTGCTTACATCTTTAGCATTCTAGCCAACCGATAAATTGCAGCAACACTAAGACTGTCGGTTATCTTTCCTTGCTCGGTCATTTGCAAAACTTCTGCAAACGGAAGCTTCTTGATCTCTAGTTTTTCAGTCTCCTCAAATTCCGTCTCGCCTAGCGTCAGACCTTCGGCGAGATAGGCATAGCCAACTTCATCTGAAACGGAGTTGGACAGATGAATCTTGCAAAGCTCCGTCCACTTCGTGGCGGAAAGACCGGTTTCTTCCTTAAGCTCTCTTTGTGCAGATTCGATTTTAGGTAAATTCAAATCTCCTCCTCCCATAGGGATCTCCCAGGAATACTCATTTAATGGATAACGATACTGACCAATGAGCCAAGTATTTAAATTATCATCTAATGGAATGATGCCTAACGCAAAAGCTTTGTAGTGCACCTTCCCATAAATGCCCTTACCACCGCCCGGATTTGTGACATCATGCTCGGTAAGCCTAATCCATGGATTTGAGTAGATTTCTTTGGTGGTATGGGTGGTCCAGGGATTCTCGTTTTCCATACCACGAAATTAGAAATATACTATTCCATTGCAAGTCCTAACTCCTTCCTTATTGCTCGATCAGAGTTACTATTCTTTCCCCAGTATGCAGACTTTATGGAATTTATCCTTTTTGCTTTGGTTTTTAGCCCCGCGTATGACTCTTCCCATCCCAAGATGGTGTGAGGAAATGAGGTCTCAAAATAGATATTCAGTGATCGGTTGTTGTACTCAATCGCATATCTTGAATGTGCAGATTCGCTAAACTCAGAAGTTTTCACTTCCATTTTAGAAGCCTTTGCTCGCTGTGCTACTTGGTCTTTATGTTTAAGTCTTAGGTAGAAAGTGGATGGCAGCAGTCTTACCTCTCCTTCGGGCAGAGTTTCTGGATCCAAGCGTATTTTACTCCAAAGTTCATCTTCCAATAGTACATCTTGGACCTTCGCTTCCACATCTCCCTCAGACTCAAAATAAGAATACCCTTTTAGCTGATAATCCTCTTTGTCCAAGTTCACTTGCATCCAAGTGTGACCGCACCATTCCTGTGACGAAGTAGTGACTTTAAATGTCTTTGGATATTGATTTTGGGAGACTGGTGTAAATGCACTCATCATCATTGAATAAGGATAAATTCCTGTCAAAAACTTCTTTGTCATATTAAGCTTCATCACACTCACATTATCCGGACTTTGATCCCTCCAATTATCCAACTTCACCTGTTTGCTTCTCGAGAAAGGCTCGGTGACAAAAACTAAAACAGATGTGCCCTTGTGGATCTCGCCATATCGCGCTTGCTCTAATTCATAGCTGGTGATCTCCGCCTCGCCGGCATACCAATACTTATTGAAGGCTTCAGGATCTCTTTGAACCGCTTCTTGAGAAACCGAGGTACCACACCCAAACAGTACGATGAGTGCAATGGAATAAATGAAGTTTTTCATCCGACTTGACTTTAGAGAAATAAAGCTATTCCCAGGACGATTTGTTCCAAATGATTTTAATCATGAGTTCATGCATGATTTATCTTTGGCAACATTATGATCAGGAAATCAGGAAAATTCTACATCACAACTCTCTCGCTAATCTTCATTCTCTGCGGATGTGAGCTAAGTTCCGATCAATCTAACTCTGG
>CAYYNA010000010.1:28227-29808 GCA_964472815.1 uncultured Roseivirgaceae bacterium | reverse complement strand
GGACATGTAGACCTTAGACCCACATGGCTAGCAGAAAGAAAAAATATCGTGGATGGAACCGATGAAGGTGAATTCGATCCATCCTTTAATGGATATGTAGTGAAAGACTCATCGAATCCTTGGTATCTTGTTTTCGGCTCGCAGGAAGTAGCAGATGCTTCAGAACCCAGTTGCTCGATGGAAAGAAAAGGAAATGGAAGAGACTTTTCTTTGAAGAGTGAGGTAGAACTGGCTGCAAAAAGTAAAAGATACTTCAGGTACTACATAGCTGGATCGTACACTTCTGAAAAAGAAGCGCTTACCACATTTGAAGCGCTCAAAAATGATTCGCAGGACTTGCTTGATAAGAAAGTCGAGCAGTACGACCAGCTGAATAGTACGAATCAACTGCTGTCCGGTGACAAGGGAATTGATCAGATGTATCGTTGGATCAAATACAACACGCAATGGCTGGTGAGAGACGTACCAGAATTTGGAAGAGGTGTTTCCGCAGGGATACCTGATTACCCTTGGTGGTTTGGGACCGATAACGCGTACATTTTGCAAGGACTGGCTTCCGCGGGGTTTCATGAGGAAGCACTAAACACCATTGATTTGATCATGAAGTTTTCGAGAAATGAGAACGGAAATGGAAAAATCGTGCATGAAGTCTCCTCCAATGGCATTGTCTTTAACCCCGGAAATCTGAACACCACACCCTCATTTATTTCTGCTCTTTGGAAGGTATATGAATGGACAGGAAATGAAAGAATCATTGACGAATACTATGAAGACATAATAAAAGGCATTGAATGGATTGATGGTATGGATAAAGATCAGAACGGTTATCCGGATGGTGCTGGTATGATGGAAATTCACGGACTTGATAGTGAAATGATTGATGTGGTAGCGTACCTATATCAAGCGTACACTGCTGCTGCAAATTTTGCGGAGATAAAAGGCGATGCGGACCTGTCAGATCGATATAATAGACAAGCCGAAATGCTTAAAGAGAAAATCAATTCAGAGTGGTGGGTCCCTGAGGCTAATTCTTTTGCTGACTTCCGCTCTAGTCATGAAAAGTTCATGGAAACGCTCATAGCCACAAAAATCAGAATCGATACATTAGAAGGCTTGAGCCAAGAGATTCTTGAGTCCATGAAAAAAGAGGTAGATACCCGAATGAGGCAAGCTAATACCATGCATAAATCTGAAGAGATTGCACCATACGTGATTCATCATAATTGGGTGGTCAATACTCCCATGGAGGTAGGAGCAGCCTCGACTGAAAATGCCTTAGTAGCGCTGGAGACAGCCAAAGACTATCGTTCGCGATTCGGTATGTATGTGACTGGCGTTGACAAGAAGGAAGAACAAGAAGAAGCAACTAAGTGGAAGGCGTTTAGCTACGTGAGTGCCGTCATGACACTTCCAACCGGCGTTCAGGCTATCAGCGAGGCAGCTTATGGAGATAGTGACGATGCGCTTGAATATCTCAAAATGCTCGAAAATTCCTTTTCCTATGCACTGCCCGGATCCATGTACGAAGTGAGCCCAGACTTTGGGATGATTGCCCAGGGATGGAACATCTATGCAGTTGCT
>CAYYNA010000010.1:15009-28127 GCA_964472815.1 uncultured Roseivirgaceae bacterium | reverse complement strand
CTGTCAGTAGAAGGACTCTCCAAAAGCTACGATGAAAAACAGCTATTTGAAGACATCAACATTGGATTAGACCAAGGTCAAAAAGCAGCCTTAATCGGAGTGAATGGAGTCGGAAAATCCACTTTGCTAAAAGTAATCTCTGGCAAAGAGTCTCCAGACCGAGGCATAGTTTCCTTTCGCAAAGGTCTTACTGTCTCTATGCTAGCGCAGCATCCTGACTTCAATCCAGATGAGAAAATCATCGAAGCAGTCTTTTCGGATGATAAGGAAGAGCTCAATGTCATTCGCGATTACGAAATCGCAATGTTCAAGTCGGAGCAGGACCCAACAAATGCTCCGGATATCAGCCCCATCCTGGAGAAAATGGATTCGCTAAATGCATGGGAATATGAGCACCAAATTAAGGCCATACTAGGTCAGCTAGGAATCCACGACCTGGAACAACAAATGAAAGATCTCTCCGGTGGGCAAAAAAAGCGTGTAGCTTTAGCGCAATCCTTAGTGGTAAATCCAGACTTCTTGATTCTGGATGAGCCAACGAATCATTTGGACTTGGAGATTATCGAATGGCTAGAAAACTACCTAGCTACAGCCAATCTTACCTTATTGATGGTTACGCATGATCGTTATTTCCTGGATCGTGTAACTAACGAAATCATTGAAATTGATCGAGGAGGTATCCAGCGCTACAAGGGCAACTACGGAGAGTACTTAATCAAAAAAGCTGAAAAAATGGAAATGGAGGCAGCTTACATTGATAAGGCCAAAAATCTTTTTAAGACAGAGTTGGAGTGGATGCGAAGGCAGCCAAAGGCAAGAGGTACAAAGGCAAAGTATCGAGTTGATGCTTTTCAGGACGTGAAGGCAAAAGCTCACAGTGGGGTACATACCCAAAAAATGGAAGTTAATCTGACGGGAGAGAGGCAAGGAAAGAAAATATTGGAACTAGAGCATATATCTAAAGCATTCGACTCTTTGAAGCTGATGGATGATTTTAGCTACGTCTTCAGAAGAAAAGAAAAAGTGGGCATCATTGGACCTAATGGAGTGGGAAAGTCAACTTTTCTAAATATCCTGGCCCAAAAAGTAAAACCAGATTCGGGGAGTATTGACATTGGCCAAACCACCAAGTTTGGTTATTACACCCAAGACGAAACAATTTTTGATCCTAGCAAAAAAGTGCTGGACATTGTGAAGGAAGTTGCGGAGTACATTCAGCTTGAAGATGGCTCCCAGGTGAGTGCTTCACAGCTGCTAAATCAGTTTCTTTTTCCGCCCAAAATGCAACACAACTTTGTGGGTAAATTGAGCGGAGGAGAAAAAAGAAGGCTCCAGCTTCTTCGGGTTTTAATGGGCAATCCGAATTTCCTTATTCTGGATGAGCCTACTAATGATCTGGATATTACCACCCTCAACGTTCTCGAAGATTACTTACAAAACTTTGCTGGGTGCCTGATGATTGTCTCACACGATCGGTATTTCATGGATCGCCTAGTAGATCATTTGTTTGTTTTTGAAGGCGATGGAAAGATTCGAGACTTCCCCGGAAACTACACAGACTATCGGCAAAAAGAGGGAGTCCTTAGTGCTGAAGTAAAAACAGAAGCAAAGAAGACAATCAAGTCTAATACTGAGCCAACCTCAAACAAACCAAAGACCAGAAAGCTCAGCTATAATGAACAGAGGGAGCTGGATCAGCTGGATAAAGAGATCCCCAACCTGGAAAAGGAAAAATCCGCATTGCAAGATGCAATGACTAAAGAAACGGAGTACGAAAAGCTGCAAGAAATCAGCTCAAGGATACAAGCGATAGAATCTGAGCTGGAAGAAAAAGAAATGAGGTGGTTAGAGCTAAGTGAGGTGTAAAAAAAATGCCGGTCTAAACCGGCATTGAATCAGCATAACCAATCCTATTTCTTTAGGAGTGCTTTAAACTTCTTTGCCACTTTATTGATCTTAGGTCTTGAAACATTCTGGATGTACGAATTATTTGGATGCTTCTTTTCGTAATCCTGATGGTATTCTTCAGCAACATAAAACGCATCAAGCGCACTTATTTCCGTCACAATCCGAGTGTCAAAGTTTGGCTGCAATTCCTTGATCTTGGCTTCAGCAATTTTTCTTTGCTCTTCATTATGGTAAAAGATCTCCGACCTATACTGCGTCCCCACGTCTGGGCCTTGTCTATTCAATTGCGTCGGATCATGAGAAGTGAAGAATATGTCCAATATTGTCTCATAGTCGATCACAGAAGGATCATAGTACACTTGAACTGCTTCAGCATGCCTCGTAGCACCCGAGCTAACCATTCGATAATCTGCAGTATTTTTTTTGCCTCCTGAATATCCAGAGACCGCTTCAGCTACTCCTTTGATTTGCTCAAAAGAAGCTTCCACGCACCAGAAGCACCCCCCAGCTAAAGTAGCTGTATCTAGTTTCTGATAATCGACTTCAATATTCACCGGCTGGCTTTCAACAGGCTCTGACTTATTGCCTTGGGACTGACAACTGAAAAGAAATATTCCCAATACAAATCCTACTATTTTCATTCGTTCTTTTTTTCGTTCTGACATATCTACGAAGTTTTCAGGAAAAGGCTTTCAAAGCGAACGAAAATGTAACCAAGATTACATTCAGTTGTTAGAATTCAATCCTGTAACTCAGGTTTGGAAAGAAACTCACGGAGGTGTCAGATGCTATTCCCCTACCATTGTAGAACCTACCAAATTCGTTTTCGCGTTGCGTCAGATTCTGGATATCCAGCGCGATAACAGAAGTGATGTTTTTCTTATTCTTCCTGTAGGATATGCCAATATCCATCCGGAAAAAATCATCAAGTTTTAATTCATAATTGTCTTCAAATCTGAATACCGTAAAACCTTGATTTCTCGAAGCTCTGACATTTATAGGAGCCTGGCGCTTGCCACCGGCAAATATCAACTTGCCATTAAAGCTTAAAGAATTGTTTCCATTCTTACCTACCGGAAATTCCTTCCCTGCCAGGAAATTAAAGATATATCCCCCATCAAATTGCGTACTTCTTTGGATTCCATCCGCACCGGTATATTTCGACTCATAAAGTGATAGTGTGCTAAGCATATAAAACCCCTTCGACAGGAACTGCTCTAAGGTCAGCTCTAGTCCGTAATTTTTTCCAGTTCCTTCATTAACTAGTTCGTCGGAAGTGTATCCATCAAATGTATTAAGTACTGAAAACGAACCCACAAAGGCATTGGAGTCATTTGGCCAAATGGGGACATTGAAGAGATGCTGATAGTAAACTTCGGCTTTAAATCTCAACTTAGGTTTTACCATTTTCTCATATCCAATGGCGCTATGAAAAGCTTGAGTGAATCCTAGGTCGTTATTGTTCTGCACAAAGGTCCCGTCTTCATTGTACTGCCGTGCGGTATAAAGTGCCACCGTCTCCATTCTGCTATGAAAACCCATTCCCCCAGAAATAATATGCTTTTCTCGATTCCACTTAAATCCGAACCTTGGCTCAACATAAGACTTACCAGTCAGTGCAAAATGGGAGTAATGCAGTCCGGTGTTGATCGTAAATTGATCGCTTGTCCTTATTTGCCAATTTCCAAAAGCTTGGTAAAAGCCTGCATTATCATTTTCATCCAAAGGAATAATGAAAGAATCGCCAATATTATTTCGAAAACGCTCACTGATATCATAACCTAAACGACTGACTATACCTCCAACTCGAATGGTGTGTCTAGCAGAAAGTTTATGATTATAAAAGGATGAAAAGCGAAGTTGCGTCTCAATAAAATCGGAATCTTCCAAGGTTCCAGCATCTAATGAATCATACCGGTTCGTAAGCTTATTGTAAGAACCGGAAACAATCGTTTCAAAAAATGAATCATCCGAAACGTACACGACGTTCGTTATACCAGCTACTCCTGTTGTCTGATCTTCCCTATCATTCCCCCAATCTCCAATGGACTGGTCTGGAAGAAACCGATAGCTGTTCTTTCCTCCTAAGCCCCAAATAGAGAATGAGCCAAGTTTTTGCGTAGGAATGTGAACCTTGAATGAGAGATCCTGAAAAGTGATGTCTTCTTGCTCACCTAATATATCTAGCCCTAATTCAGTAAGCATAGACAAAGTCGAGTAACGATAATTGACTAGGTAAGAAGATCGATTGTTTTTTGAAATTGGGCCCTCCGATGCTGCAGCCATTCCCAGTAGACCTGCCTGGATCGCATGCTCCCGGATATCAAAATTTCCCTTTCTCATCTGTAAGTCGAAAATTCCGGAGGTCGCATTTCCATACTGTGCAGGAAAGGCTCCAGTAAAAAAGTCTGAGTTGGAAAGCACATTGTTACTAAGCATACTTACTCCTCCTGCGGAAGAACCAACCGAAGTAAAATGATTGGGATTTGGTATTTCAACGCCCTCCAATCTCCACAATATTCCCTTTGGAGAATTTCCTCTTATGACAATTTCATTCAAAAGGTCATCACCTCCAGTTTGGACACCTGCAAATGTCAATGCCGCCCTAGCAGGGTCATTGAATGTCGCCGGAAATCTGCTGATCTCGTCCATACCCAGCGAAATTGCCGAAACAGTAGCAAGCTCATTTTGAGGCTGTCCAATTTGTTGGCTACTTGCTGTAACTACCACTTCTTCTAGTTGCTCCAGGGACTCGATCAGATTAGCATTAACGATCACCTCTTTTCCCGAACCGACTAAAACATTAGGAATATTGATCGACTCATATCCCAAGTACGAAATAAGGAGCGTCTGCCTCCCGATGCTCACGTTTTCAATTTTGAAAAATCCATTTACATCTGTAATAGCCCCCAGAGGAGGATCAGTTTCTGCTACCAATACGGTGGCACCAATGATCGGTGCTCCTGACTGCTCGTCCGTAATTTGCCCTTTTACTGTCTGACTGAGCGTCTGAGAAAAAACCGAAATGCAGGCACAAAAAGAAATGATTAGTGTTAAGGTGATCCTTTTCATTGTGAGTAGTTGAGTTTGAGTTACAGTAAGAGACGAAATTTTTCGAAAAAAGCTTCAAAGCATGTTTTCAAAAAAATCATTCCTACAGCTTTAAGTAAATTTGAAAGATGCTTTCCCCCTATTTTCAGAAGGAAAAAATTGAAGCTGGCTGTGATGAAGCTGGTCGGGGATGCCTTGCCGGACCCGTGGTAGCAGCAGCTGTAATCTTGCCAATTGATTATTCACACGAAGTACTTAATGACTCAAAACAGCTCACAGAAAACCAGCGGCAAGAACTCAAAAAAGAAATTATTCAGGACGCAATAGCGTGGGGCGTAGGAGTAGCTTCACCAGGAGAGATTGACGAAATAAACATACTGAACGCTAGCTATTTAGCGATGCATCGGGCGGTGGAACAGCTAAAGTTGAGGCCAGAACTTTTATTGATTGACGGTAATAGATTTAAGCCATTCAACGATATTCCCCACGAATGCATAATAAAAGGTGACGGTAAGTTCTATTCAATTGCTGCTGCGTCTGTTCTAGCTAAGACTTATCGTGATGATTTGATGAGGCAGCTAGCCATAAGTTTTCCTGGATATGGTTGGGAAACGAACGTAGGATATCCTACAAAAAAGCATCGAGAGGGAATAAAAGAGATGGGTTCTACCCCACATCATCGCATGAGCTTTCAGCTATTACCTAGTCAACTGGAATTATTTCCTGATTAGTCTAATCTGCAAGATCTAAGCTCTTTTCGATCTTAGTCTTATCTAGCGGCTTTTCTAGCATTGAGGATACTAGCGGGTTTTCTTCCGCCTTCTTTCTATCGCTAGGATCTATGGAAGAAGTCAGAATAAATATTTTGCTCTCCTTCAGTTCTTGGGTAGCAACCTCGTCTAAAAACTCCCATCCGTTCATCACTGGCATATTCAGATCCAAGAAAATCGCATCAACTTCTGCTTCGGACAAAAACTCAATTGCCTCTTCACCATTCATTGCCTTGTGGATTTCCACGTCAGACCGCTCCTTCTTAATCGCAAGTTCGGCTAGCGTCAAAAAGATGGGATCATCATCCACTAACAAAATTCTCTGATCTTTAGGCATCCAGGTAAACCTTAAACTTTGTTCCTTTATTTACGGTACTTTCTACTTCTACTCTTCCGCCGATCGCTTCTATTTGCTGCTTCGTGATATAAAGTCCCATACCATGACCACTATCCATTCCGGCGTGAAATCTAGACCCAAGTCTAAACAATTTTTCACCATAACGCTTCATATCAATTCCAACTCCTTCATCGGCGACAGATAAAAGTACTAATTCTTCAACTTTTTCCGCTTTTATGAAAATATTTCTTTTTTCAGGAGTGACTCCATACTTCATTGCGTTAGTGATCAAATTATGCAGAATACTTTGCAAATATGCAGGTAACACCTTAATTGTTAAGTCTTTTGGAACATCAACCTGAAAGGAAATGTCTTTTTCTTTTGAGGTCTTTTTGTTCAAAATCAGAATATCTGAAATCGTCTGAAAAATATTGCAGTCTTCTTTCTCTAAAGCAGAAATATCCTTTTCAAAATTCAAGAGATCATTTATGCTATCTATTGCTAAGTTGAGCTTAAGAGCCGTCTCTTTCATCATGACAAAAAATTCATCGTTACTTCTGTCATCATCCAAAATGGTAATCAGGCCCATAAGGTTAGCCACTGAAGACCGAAAATTATGAGATGTGATGTACGAAAAATCCTTTAGCCGCTGATTTTGCTCCACGGTTTTTGTGAATAGTTTTCTCAACTCGTGCTCATGAAAAGACCTTTCCTTGATGTTGGTATACATCTCAGAAAAAAGCTGCAGAAGTAAGATTTCTATTTCGGTAATTTCATGCTGGTTGCGAACCCAGTCAAACCCTACACACCCCACGCACTTGCCATTGTTGAGTATCGGCACATTGAGTAAGGTTTTTATCTTCTGCTGTTGGTAGAGCTGCTTAAGCGGGCCATCCTGCATCTCGTCCAGATTCTTTATCAGTAAGTACTTACCCTTTCTTAAGCCCTTGAAATGCTCCCCTATTTGCTTATGCAATTCAGCATCATCTTCACCCGATCTAAGAGGATCAATTCCTTTTTTCACCCACGAATAGACCTCATCTGCTGAATAGTTTTCATCAAAGCCAAAAATGTACGTTCGGTCAGCACCAACAAACTCTCCCAAACCTTGCAAACTCTTTACGGTTGCTTGATCTATTTCATCTACGGGCAGATTTATGAGACTGGATGAAATGTATATGAGAAGTTCCTGCATCTCGGCCTGCTTCTGCGCCATCTCATCTGCAGCCTTTTCTTTAGTGATATCCCTGATAGCCCCGTCAAAGTAAATCTCTCCATCACTGCCTACTACCTTGATTGAATTAAGATAGCCCCAGAAGGTAGTGCCGTCTTTGCGTTTGAATTCTACTTCCTGATTAGAAATCGAATCCTGACTTACAATCGCATCCCCAATCACATCACGGTCATCAGGGTTCTTGTACAGGTCTTCTACATTTAGGGCCATCAGTTCGGATTCATTTCGATACCCAAACATCCTGATGAATTCTTCATTTACATAAATCAGACCGCCTCTGTTAACGCTGCGATAAATTGCCTCATTTATGTTTTTATTTATGCTATTCAGAAGCTGCTCCCGATCGAGAAGCTTTCCAATCATCTTCCGCTGCTCCGTAATATCGCGGATGCTTCCATCCCAGAAAACCTTGCCGTCCCTATCCTGAAAAAGTACTGTACTGACCAATCCGATGAACTCTGTCCCATCCCTTCGAACAAACTTGATTTCTTGATTTTTATAATGTCCGTCCTTGATAAGCGCTCGGATGAGCACTGCCCGATCATCGGGGTTTTTATATACCAATATATTTGGTGTGCGGATCGCCTCCTCTTCGTTGGCAAAGCCAAACATCTGCGAATATGCCCGATTTGCGTAAATCAACCCTTCCTCACTGCTCCTAAAAAGAGCCTCGCTGATATTCTGGTTGATAGACTTCAAATGCTTGAAATCCATAAAAAAATTAACTGGTTGTTGCTCTTAAATCGCTAGCAATCTAATATTTTAAAATTGTGTGATCGCCAGAAATTTTGATTTCTTTATAGGAAGTCTTGAAAAGTTGATTGCCTCCATAATCAAGGACTCCTTTTTTATTTTCAATAGTGACGATGACTTTACCATCCTTATCTTCCAGATGCTCAAATGAAGGTCTAAGCAGAAAACTACCAGAAGAAGAAATTAGGCCCACCTTGTTCCGATCGTCAAATACCAAGTAGTTTCCGGTTGCTGCTCTCTCGATTCTTTTCCACTTGAGCTTCACGATTTCTTCGCCCCTGTCATTGATTAGGCCAAACAATCCGTTCGAGGATACAACACTTAAACCGGCGTTGAAAGGTGATATATTATCATAGTAAGGTTGAACCACCAGCGACTCATCTTTATTGATGAATCCCCATTTGTTTCTAAGCTTTACACCTGCTAGGCCTTCACTAAATGGTCTTGCTTTGATATATCTATTACTAATTCTTAGCCTTCCCTTTTCGTCCAAAAAGCCCCATCGATCGTTCTTCTTTACTAGAAAATAGGACTCAGAAAAACCGTTTACTTCTTGAATCCCTTCCTCTGGTCCAAAAAGACTGTTTCCTGCTGAGTCAATCAAGGATACCCAACCATTCTTTGACAGTTCAAAATATCCGTTCCAGTACCTGATTGAATCAAATTCAGGATATACCTTAAGCGATGCAGTCTCATCAATGAGGCCCAATGCGCCCTCTTCATCTGCAACGATCAACAGATTTCCAACAGTCTCTAATGGTTTAAAAGTTGTCTTTGTGACCTCTGCATTGGCGCCATAGTAGGTATATCCTAGACCTCTTTTCCCAACTAAGATATTACCACGCACAAATACCTCTGAATACTCTGGTCGTAGAAGCCACTCGCCCCTTGGGTTCATTATTCCCCATCTACCTAAGTATTTCACTTTGTAGTACTCGCTTGTTTTAGTGATTGCATCAAATTTGATTCGGGTTATCTCATTCCCAAGAGGATCCAGAATTCCCATATTATTACTAATTCCCACTATAAACTGATCCTTAACCCCATGCGAAATAAAGTTGTAGGAGAATCGGCTTTTTTTCTTCCCGTAGCGGTTGTAAATGTGCCAGGAGTTGTTGGTTCTTCCCCACAACACATAATCCGTGGCAATGATCGAATCACAACTTTCAAGCACCCTTCGCCCCTGACTATTCAGCGCAAACCATTTGTCGTCTCCAGAATTTTTGAATAGGTAATGATGCGTGGAAGCCTCCTTTAGCACCGCATTTCTTACTTGTATAGTCGAATCCACTAGTGCAATACTATGTACTCCATTGATGTAGATCTGGGATGAACTGCCACTTTCATAATTAATTGAGTCTGCGTTGACCTCAAAAATTAGCTTATCCTCTTTATAGACTCCCCATTTCGGAAATGAAACTGGATATAAAATATCATCTTCTGTGTAAAAGTCCTTGTACTCAAAGTCGTAGGTTATTGTGCCACCCAGATCAATGAACCCTCGATATCCATTTCGATTTGCTACCCATCCTTTCTCGCTTTTAGTTACCGAGCTCAAACCCTCACTCACTAGCACTCCTTCACTATTAAAAACATCAGCCTTTCCATTGCTTGCCTTGGCAATGATTAAGCTTCCTTCAATTTCAATCTTACTATAATTTGTAGGGATTAACCTTTGGTTGGATCTGGAAATGACACCATACCTAGTTTGATTACTTTCATAGCTCGAGACCAGGAGATTAGCTCCTATCGTCTCAATCGAGAAATAATTGAAACTCACAAGCGTTTTTCCTTGCGCGTTGAGAATTCCGTAAAAAAGCTGGTTACTGAATTTACCTTTAATAGATGCTTTGAAGAGGCCTTCTTCGAAAGATGCAAGTGAATGATACTTTGGCTCTAGAACTACTTTGTTCTTGGCGGTAATTAGTCCCCATAGGTTGCCCTCTTTGTAACCTATCACTCCGGACCTGATTTTGGAAGACCCCTCAGTCCAGCCCAGATACTCGTATACTGCCGGGACAGAAACCTCTCCATTTTCGTCCTTAATGCCGTAAAAGCCTTCTTTCTCGAATACCGTGTATTCTGCGAAAACGTTTAAAACAAGAAAATAAATTGATATAACGGAAACCAGTCGCATGAGTCAACTGGCAAAGATATGAGTCATCTAACTTTTAAACGTCTCTTGCTTCTCCAAATCGAACAGGTCGTTCAATACCTCAACCAAAGTGTCGGCTTCACCTCTCTTACATGCTGCTTTCAATTGAAGAACTGGAAGCTTAATCAGTTTTTGAACCATGTTTTTAGTCGCCACCTCCAATAATTCCATCTCCGCATCACTCGCCTTGGAATAGCGCGCAAGCTCCTCTCTTCTGATTTGTTCGAGTGATTTCTTTAGACGTTGAATTGTAGGTGATACTTCCATCTCAGACTTCCACTCTTTGAAGCCTTTGATGGAGTCTGAAATGATTGCTTCAACATCTGGAATCGACTTCTCTCGGATGGATTTAGCTTTTAGGGTCTTCTCGGTCAGCTGATCAACGTTGAAAAGCGATATTCCTGTTTTTTGATCAATTTTTGGATCAATACTTCGAGGTACAGAAAGATCAATGAAAAGCTTATGATTCGTGTGATCACTTATCATCTCCTCCTTAATTATTGGATCGTTTACAGAAACCGCAGAAATGACAACATCATTTTCTATTATAACTGAATTCAGTACCTCTAAATCTCTAATAACAACAGGATAAGTTTCAGCAAACTTTTCCGCCTTGGTTCTAGATCTGTTGACAAGAGTGACTTGAAGGTTTTCCTTATCAAGATTCTCAAACGTATTCACTCCAATCTCACCTAGTCCAATTAAAGCCACTCTCGGGCTATCGATATTTTTAGCGAAGTGCCGAATCAGATCTACAGCCACAGAAGCCACCGATGCGGACCCTGACTGCAATCGCGTTTCTTGAACCACTCTCTTGTTGGCGTAGAAGATCGTGTGCATTAGTCTATGTAGAAAAGGTCCAGCTAATCCCAAATCTGCGCTTGCTTGGTACGCTCGCTTCACTTGATTTGATATCTGAATATCTCCTATAATTCTTGAATCAAGACCTAACGCCACTCGGAATAAGTGTTCGACAGCTGCATCAGAATCTAGCTTCTCAAAAAAGTTTGCCACTTTTTCTGATGAAATACCTTTTTCCAAGGCTAGGAAAGAAATGAGGTCATCTGCAATTTCGCTTCCTGCAGAATAGTAGATCTCTGTTCTATTACAGGTAGAAACCAAAAGTGCCTCTTCAATATCAAATACTTCTTTCAATCGAAGCATAACTCTTGATACTTCTTCACCCTCAATGGCCATCTGCTCCCGTATTTCTATAGGAGCGTTTTTGTACGACAGACTAATTGCTTTAAATCCTTCCATTTCAAACTCTGCGAACGCAAAAATAACGGGGACTTATTTATCTTGGTTCTGATAAAAATCATCGCTTATCTATTTAGAACGATTATAAATAATGATAAAATTCCTCGTGAATGTGATTGGAAGGGCCTTGTCTTTCTCCAAGGTAGAGTCCAGGGGAGTTTTAGTCTTGATTTTTGTCATAATAGCCTCCTTCATCTTTTCCAGAATTTATATTTCACAGCTTAAAGAGCAGCAAATAGCAGATCCAAAAGATGCTGCTCAGTTAGAAGCATGGATAACCGAAGTTGAGGCCTCTTTTGAAGTAAAAAAGGAAGAGAGTAACTACGATAAGAGTGCCTACTTGCCCATCACTAGAGAGTTCGTTAAAAAAGAGGAGCTGAAAAAAGAACCTCTCAAATTGCGACAGGTAATACCAGAAAAAGCAAAAAATGAAGCCATCATAATCGCAGACCTGAATGAGGCAAGTGCTGAAGAGTTGCAAAAGGTGAAAGGTATTGGACCAACATTTTCTAATAGAATTATCAAGTTCCGAGAAAAGCTGGGTGGGTTCGCCACGAATAGTCAGCTAAATGAGGTTTATGGCTTAGCTCCAGAAACAGTCGCGGAGGTAGAAAAATATTTCTCAGTCCAGTCCCCTCCTCAGCCTTTTGACATCAATAATGATTCCGCAAAAGTCTTAGCAGCTCACCCTTACGTATCATATGACCAGGCCTGGGTCATCATCAAATACAGAAGACAAAATGGTGATATAGCTAATTTGACGGATTTGAAGAAGATTAAGGCAATTGATCAAAAAACGATCGACCGCTTAAAACCATATTTGGATTGATTCATGCAGAAGATTCTAAAGTCATATCTAAGAAGACTCAGTAATCTATCCGGAAACAACAGGTCGCTATTGCTGCTTCGCCTACTAAAAGATCAGCTAATAGACATCCATGAATTTGACCATGTAGATAATGAACCAAGTTTCGCAATCATCAGGCAATTAATCGAGCAGAAAAACAGGATATTCCTATGCGATGAAACCGATAGTAGAAGTACCCAAAGTAATGCGCTCAGTGCACAGCTGAAGAAAATTCAGCGTGTAGAAAAATTCATCTTTGATGAGAGAGGTGCAAAAGACCTCTACATTGGTTGGCCTTTTGTAAAGGGAAAATTTATGGATGAGACTCCTGTCAGATGTCCACTAATTTTTTTCCCAGTAGAACTAATTAAGGAAGACCATAAATGGTACTTAGAAAGAAGAAGAGATGTAAATATCACCTTCAATAAGACCTTTCTTCTTGCCTATGCCTATTATAACAACACCTCGCTTGAGGAAGAGCTAATTGAAAAAGTAATTGATGAGTATGACAAGGACAGTACCGTTTTTCGGACGCAGCTCTATGAACTTTTGAAAGAAAGTGGTGTCGAGCTGCACTTCAATCAGGAAAACTTTGCTGATGAATTGCATTCATTCTCTCAGTATTCCAAATCTGCTTTAGAGACAGAAGAAAAGACCGGTAGAATAAAGTTATACCCACAGGCTGTGCTGGGCATTTTCCCTCAATCGGGTTCATATCTTGTACCAGATTATGTAAAGCTGATTGAAGAGAATGAAGGAGAAGACCTTGAAGAATTCTTCATTCAAAAAGCCAATGACGAAAA
>CAYYNA010000010.1:0-14909 GCA_964472815.1 uncultured Roseivirgaceae bacterium | reverse complement strand
AACAATAGTCTTGATGCTATCCAACTAGAACGTAGTTTTCTTCAGGCTAGTAGAAGAATTGACCAAATACTAGAGGAGCTGGGTGAGTTCCGAGATGCCCTATTTGATGAAAGTGAATGCGGAAAGTCTGCAAAGGAGCTTTATCTGATAAGTAATCCAGAAGAAACCAACTTCAGTATGAACCTGGAGTACCGTGCATTTCATTTCTCCAATCTAGATGAAACCTTAAGAAAGTTTAGCAGCTACTTGCAGTACTTCGAAAAGTTTGAAAAACGAATACATTTTTGGGCCAAAGGCCCATCGTTTGCAGGTTTCGAGACGAAGGACCTCATTGAACTCCAGACAATACTGAAAGTTATTCCTGAATTTGGGGCAAAACTCTCCGCTGATTCGCGCACTTTTTCTTCCCAACCATTAGACTTTGATACTGCACATTATTTGTCAGGAAAGCTATCTGAGCTTAGAACTCTGAAAGAAGGATTGAAAGAAAATGTGGTCTACAAAGTTTTCAAGCAGCTTCATAAAGACAAACCAACCAAGGATCTAAATTGGTTGACCCAGATTGAACGAGCTATCGTGGCTTGTTTTAGAGGAGCCGGAATTGAAACATCTTTGCCCTCCAAAGACCTAGGAAAATTTCAAGAAGTACTGAGCTCAGCCATGAGAGCAAGAAATAATCCTTTCAGTTGGCTGAAGTGGCGACTCGTCTCCAAAGAAAAAACGTTTCTGAAGAGAGTATTAGTAGCTAATGATCTCAAAAGCAATCGTAGAGGTTTTAAGCTGTTGGTAGAAAGAATTGATAATCGATTGAACTATGAACATTCGCTCTCCCAAATAACTGATAATCTGTGGCTACATAATTTCCCGAAAAGCTTCAGAAAAATTGATCTGCAGGATTGGTTCTACTGGCAGAAAATGGGATTGAACATGTACAGCATAACGCTGACGGTAAGATCTCTAAACGAATATATTAGCCCCAACAGGCTTGAACATGCAACATATATAGAGAACATTTCAAAATTGATTGAGATCGCAGACAGAGTTCCTGCAAAAATTGAGGAGTGGAAAAAACATATTAACATTCATCAAATACGAGCCATTCTCCTTGAGAAAGAGGACCATAAACGACTCGAAAAGTTGCTCAAAAAGGACTTTGATGCTATTTGTGAATACCACAAGCTTAAGGCATCATTAACTACGGAAGAGCATAAGGTTTTAGATGAAACTACTGAGTTATCATCAAATATTGAGGAAGCCCTAGTCATTTTCAAAAACAGCCTCGCAATTGCATGGATCAATCATATTGAATCGAAGTATCCTCAATTGCGAGATGCTACTTCCGGAAAACTGGATTCGCTGACGCTAGAACTCAGGGAACAGATTGAAGCAAAAAGACAAGCCAGCAAGGAAATTCTTTTGCTAAGGGCACGCGAAAAAACCTACGAGAATGTCGAATACAATCGACTTAATAATCGTGTGACATATCGAGACCTCCAACATCAAGTGACAAAAAAAAGGATGATCTGGCCGATCCGCAGAGTGATAACGGAGCATGCCGAAGAGCTGTATTCTTTGTTACCATGTTGGATGTGTTCTCCAGAAAGTGCCTCCGCTATTTTCCCGATGAAAAAGGAATTTGATCTTGTCATCTTTGATGAAGCATCTCAGTGCTTTTCAGAACGCGGCATTCCAGCGATGTTTCGTGCCAGACAAATTGTGATAGCGGGTGACTCGATGCAATTGAAGCCGAGTGATCTCTATAGAGTCCGCTGGGAAAGTGAGGAAGATACTCCGGAACTAGCCATTGACTCACTATTGGACCTTGCTCGTCGCTATCTTCCAGAAGTCAATCTTGCCGGCCATTACCGGAGCAAATCGCTAGAATTGATCGATTTCTCTAATCAATTCTTCTATAAGGGTAAGCTAAGACTGTTACCTGATTACCATTATGTGAATAAGGACCAACCTGCTATTGATTTCATTAAAGTAAGCGGTCAGTGGAAGGAAGGAAGCAATCAACTAGAGGCCGAAAAAGTAATTGATCTGGCTTTTAAGAGCATCAGAGATTTCCCTGAGAAAGAGATTGGAATCGTCACCTTCAACTATCGGCAACAGGCACTTATCTTGGATCAGCTCGAGGAAGAGGCCATCAAAAGAGAAATCATTCTACCCGAAAGCATTTTTGTGAAAAACATCGAGAACGTGCAAGGTGATGAGCGAGATGTCATCATTTTTAGTGTCACCTACGCACCAGATGAAAAAGGACAAATTAGACTACAGTTTGGGAGTTTGAATGCAGAAGGCGGGGAAAATCGATTAAATGTGGCAGTGACCAGAGCCAGAGAAAAAGTAATTGTGGTAAGTAGTCTTAAACCTCAAGAACTCAATGTTGAAGGTACAAGAAATGAAGGTCCTAAGCTATTGAAGAAGTACCTTGAGTATTCGTGGGCTGTAAGCAAGGGGAAATGGAAGCCTCATATTCCACAATACGATGAACATCAAATCACTTGGTATCTCAGAAATCAGATTCAAGAAAGGTCATTCCACCAATCACCAGATTTTGAATTAGCCAAGGAACTGCCTTTTGCCGACCTTTCAGTTAGGAAAGCTGATCTATATACGGGATTAGTTTTGACGGATGATGAGAGATACTATGAGGCACTTTCTCCGAAACAAATTTATGGGTATCAGCACTTCCATCTGCTTATGAAGAGCTGGCCACACGTAAGATTTCACAGCAGAGAATATTGGCTGGACAAAGAGGAGACAAAAGAAAAAATGAGAAGATTCCTTTTCTCTAATAAAGTGTAAGTTGTACTCAAACTTAATTTCATTCGGTCGACTCGATCCTAGCTCCGACAGACACAATATACGGAAGCGTGTCCATCCTCATAAATTGCTGAAACTGTAGAGAAAACTCACCAGGTGACTTAAACCTATAGTTTTCTTCTAGTAGAAAGGTATGATCAAAAAGATCTCCAAGCCCGCTACCTAATGGTTCACCTGTCTTAGGATCGAAAAAATTAAACTCGGTTAGTTCCTGCAAGAGGATATTTTCGACCGAATCCTTGACAGAGTATTGAAAGTAGATATTGTAAAAAGGGTAGCTCGATGAATTTCTAAAGGTTGCATAAAGGTTGTATGCCTTGAGGGTATCATCAATTTGAAAAGTGAAGTTTTGTATGCTATCAATAGGCCAAAAAGCATTATCTAAATCATTGAAATCGTCATACACTTTCTTAGAGTCACATGAAAGGATGCAAAGGCCAATTGTGAGGATGTACAAGTACTTCATTGATTACTCTTTTCTGATTTTTTCTTCCCTCCAAACCTCCTTTTCTTGTGCTTTTTCTTTTTGTTTTTTCGTTTGCTTGTGAACTTCCTGTCCATCGCTTCCAAGTCACTATTAATGGAGGAGGCTTCCTCTTTTTCCGCTGACGATTCGTTTTCCTTGAGGCTAAATGGTTTCTTCCCATTCTTATTGAGGGCAATGATTTCCTCCACGCGCTTCACTTCTACTGGATACCAGTTGTTGTCATCATCATATCCAAACCACATGATTTTTTTGAAAATATCCGTTTTCTGCAGCTTTGCTTTCCCTTTTGTAGTAAGCAACGGACTATCCACCTCTGGAATATCTTTTAGGGCCTCTGTGTAAGTATCTAATTCATAATTCAGACAACACTTTAACCTTCCACACTGCCCTGACAATTTGCTTGGATTGAGTGACAAGTTTTGGTATCTGGCTGCTGAGGTAGATACATTTTTAAAATCAGTCAACCATGTACTGCAGCAAAGTTCTCTGCCACATACTCCCAAACCACCAATTCTTCCCGCTTCCTGCCGTACACTTATTTGGCGCATCTCGACACGGATCTTGAACTCACCCGCAAGAAGCTTGATTAACTCTCTAAAATCCACCCGACCCTCAGCAGAATAGAAGAAGGTCGCCTTCCCACCGTCTGCCTGAAACTCCACATCCGTAAGTTTCATCTCTAACTTGGTCTCCTGGATAATTTCCTTGGTCCGGAACATGACCGATTCCTCTCTATTTCGGGCCTCATTCCATCTTTCTAAGTCACGGCTTGTAGCTTTTCTGTAAATGCCTCTAACCGTTTCATCGTCCTTGATCCCTTTCTTAGACATCTGGAGTCTGACCAGCTCACCTTGTAGAGATACATAGCCGATATGGTGTCCGTTTGGCACATCCACTACCACAGGATCTCCCGTGACAATGTCCAGCTTATTAGAATTTCTGTAGAAATCTTTGCGACCGTTCTTGAATCGAACCTCAACGACATCAAAGCGATGCAGAGCGGGAGCATCCATATTGGACAACCAATCAAACACATTTAGTTTGTTGCACCCACCAGTAGCACAATGTCCGTTATTCTGACATCCAGCTGATCCATTCGTTCCGCAACTTTCACATCCCATAATACGTCTAAGCTAGTTCATTCATCGGAATTTGGTATTTATTGACCTAATGCTTTAAGGTCAAAGCCAATATCCTGACGGAATTTTTTTCCTTCCCAATTCACTTCCCTGCCTCCCGCATACGACTTACTCAGTGCCTCCCCTAAATTCTTACCTAAGCCTGTCAGCGCCATCACACGACCACCGTTTGTGACCAGTTTTCCATCCTTAAGGGTGGTCCCAGCATGAAATGGAAGAACTGTCTTGGCATCTCCAATAGTGATTTCATGGCCCTTTTCATAGAACTCTGGATAGCCTCGGCTCACGTATACTACTGTAGAAGCAGTATATCTTTCATACTCTATCTCGGTATCAACAAGGGTACCATCAGCCGTGGCAATTAGAAGTTCGAGGAAATCACTTTTCACACGAGGAAGGACTACCTCTGTTTCGGGATCTCCCATTCTGACATTATACTCGATGACATAGGGTTCACCATTCACACTAATAAGTCCAAAGAAGATAAACCCACGGTACGCTATGCCATCTTTTTTCAAACCATCAATAGTTGGTTTGATCACTTTCTTACTCACTTTCTCTTTGAAAGCCCGATCGGCAAAAATCACCGGAGAAACCGCTCCCATTCCGCCAGTATTTGGCCCAGTATCTTTCTCCCCAATCCTTTTGTAGTCTTTAGCCTCTGGTAAAATTCTAAAGTCCTTACCATCAGTCAGCACAAAAAATGATACTTCTATTCCCTTTAGAAACTGCTCCAATAGAACCTTTTCACTTGCGTCTCCAAATTTTCTTCCTTCAATCAAATTAGAAAGAGCACTTCTGGCCTCCCCCAGCTCCTCGGTAATGATGACTCCTTTGCCTCCAGCAAGACCATCGGCTTTTAAGACGTACGGTGGATCCATTCTCTCCATGTACTTGGAAACTTCAGAAAGATTTTGCTTGGTAACAGTTCTTGCGTCAGCTGTGGGAATTCCATGCCTCTTCATGAATTCCTTTGCATACTCTTTGCTACCCTCCAGTTGAGCTCCGGCAGCATTAGGCCCAACGATCCTTAGACCCTTGAAAGCTGCATCTTTTTCAAGAAAATCTACAATTCCATTTACCAATGGGTCTTCCGGCCCAATGACGATTAGATCGATCTTATGCTCTTTTATCGCTTCTCCAACCAGATCAAAATTTTTGATATCAACAGACAAATTGACTGCAATTTTGTCTGTGCCACCATTCCCTGGAGCTACAAAAAGATTCCCACATTTGGGGCTTTGCTTTACTTTCCAAGCCAAGGCGTGCTCTCGACCGCCAGACCCAAGGATCAAAATGTTCATCGCTGTTAGATTGTTTTTTGGCTAAGATCTAGGGTATTCCCCTTTTTTCAAAGAAACTGACTAATGAGCATACTCCGACATGAATTTTATTCGCATCAATCTAACCTCATCTTCTGAATAGTATTCTTCAAGCTCATCCATTGCTTCCGTGAGACTATCAGATTCAGCATTCAAGAAATAATCATAAATGTCATCCTGTCTATCATCGTCAAGCAGCTGATCGATATAGTAATCAATATTGAGCTTGGTGCCTGAATAACAAATATTCTCCACCTCTTTGATCACTTGATCGTAGCTCATATTTCGAGCATCTGCAATTTCTTCAAAATCCATTTTCTGATCTATATGCTGAATGATATAGATCTTGTTTTTAGACTTAGTACCGGATGTTTTTACCAGTACATCCGAGGCAGTTATGATATCATTTTCCTCAATGTAATCTTCTATCAAATCCAAAAATGGCTGTCCAAATTTTTTGGCTTTGCTCTCGCCCACTCCAACAATCTGTTTTAGATCATCCATAGAAGTAGGGTAAAGTGTGGCCATCTCCTCCATTGATGGATCACTAAAGATGACGTATGGTGGAATATCCTCCTGGTGAGCTAAATCCTTCCGCAACGCCTTTAGCATACCAAACAAAACCTTGTCGTATGCGGCAGAATTCACCGGAACTCGATCGCTTTCTTCTTCTTCTCCTTCAGATTCGTACTCGTGATCTTTCGAGAGCTTATGTGAATATGGATCTTCTAAGAACTTAACTCCATTTTCAGAAACCTGATAAATTGCTGGATTGTCAATATCCTTCTTAAGAAATTCATGCAGAAGGGTTTGACGGATGATTGATTTCCAAAAATCCTCAGAATCATCAATTTCCTTTCCCTTTCCAAAAACACCTAGCTTATCATGATCATAGCTTTTGACATGCTGGGTAGACTTGCCCACAATAACGGAAGCAAGGTGATTGATATCAAATCTCTCATTAGTCTGCTGAACTGCCTGCACTACTACCTCAATCATTTCCTTCCCTTCGAATTGCTCTTTTGGATGCACGCAATTATCACATTGCCCACAATTGTCCACTGTGAACTCTTCGCCAAAATAGTGGAGCAGCTGCTTCCTTCTGCAGATTGCTGACTCAGCATAAAATGCCATTTCATCAAGCAAATGCCGTGCATTCTCACGCTCAGTGACCGCCTTGTCCTTATTAAACTTTTCAAGCTTAAGAATATCATTGTATGAGTAGAACATGAGGCAATTACTATCTATACCATCCCTGCCTGCTCGACCTGTTTCCTGATAGTATCCCTCGATAGATTTCGGAGCATCATAGTGGATGACAAATCGCACATCTGGTTTGTCAATTCCCATTCCGAAAGCGATAGTCGCCACGATCACGTCCATGTCTTCATTGAGGAATGCATCCTGATTTTTCATCCGCTCCTTTGCCTCCATCCCTGCATGATAAGGTGCAGCCTTTATATCATTAACCTTCAGAAACTCAGCAATCTCTTCAACTTTCTTCCTACTTAAGCAATAGATAATCCCTGATTCACCTTTGTGCTGCTTGACAAATTTTATTAACTGCTTCTTAGCGTCCTTTTTTGGACGAACTTCATAATAAAGATTTGTGCGATTAAATGATGACTTAAATAACTTGGCATCATCCATCGAGAGGTTCTTCTGAATATCTAGCTGCACTTTCGGAGTGGCAGTAGCCGTAAGTGCTATCATTGGTATATCTCCCAGCTGAGCTATGATGTCTTTTATTCTCCGATATTCTGGTCTAAAATCGTGACCCCATTCGGAAATACAGTGAGCTTCATCGATCGCCACAAACGAAATATTTGATTGCTTTAGGAACGCTATATTCTCTTCTTTTGTGAGAGACTCTGGAGCTACGTATAGCAGCTTTACCAATCCACTGATTGTATCTTTTTTTACCCTGGTATTTTCGGCTTTAGTCAGGGTTGAATTTAAAAATCTGGCGTGAACACCTAGCGCATTCATTTGATCCACCTGATTTTTCATAAGTGCGATTAATGGCGATATGACTATTGCTGTACCTTCGTTGACTATTGCGGGGAGCTGGTAGCAGAGGGATTTGCCTGCACCTGTTGGCATTATTACGAAGGTATTATTCTCTTCCAGCAGATGGGATATGATGGCTTCCTGTTTGCCTCGAAATTTATCATAGCCAAATACCTTTTTCAGATTGTCCTTAAGACTAACTTCTAGGGTTGTCTCCATTTCCGTTTTCGATGTGAAATAAAAGTTAATTAAATCCTAGCTGCCAAACAAATTAGCAACCGAAGGAGGTAAAATATCAGTGTGCATTTAGATGAGATTATATTTGCACACTCACTTATTCAACGCAAATTTCTATCAAAGTTTCATGAGTACAAACATTTATGTGGTCATTATGGCCGGAGGAAGCGGTACCCGATTTTGGCCGTACAGTAGAGACAATAAACCCAAACAATTTCTAGATGTAGTTGGGACCGGTAGAACCCTGCTGCAAATGACATTTGATCGATTTTTAGAAATCACCACAGCTGACAAAATTTGGATCGTTTCAAATGAGAAGTACGGAGAAATAATCCACGACCAGCTTCCTGAGATCAGTAAAAATCAAGTGCTTCTTGAGCCAGACAAGAGAAACACTGCACCGTGCATAGCCTACGCCTCTTACAAGATCATGAAAGAGGATCCTAATGCAACGTTAGTTGTGAGCCCTTCAGATCATGTAGTCTTCAAGGAGAAGGAATTTGAACGAATTATTAACACTGCAGTCAAATCTGCCAGTAAAGACCAAAAGCTTTTGACTATTGGTATAAGACCAAATAGACCGGAGACAGGATACGGCTATATTCAATATCACTCTAATCCTGAAAGCCAGGTGAAGAAAGTGAAGACCTTTACTGAAAAGCCCGAAGCTGAGCTGGCCGCAAAATTCTTGGAAAGCGGCGATTTCTTGTGGAACTCGGGGATCTTCATTTGGTCGGTTGATAGTATCATTCAGGCTTTTGAGAAATATGATGAAGAGTTAGCCAATATCTTCGCGAGCGGTTTGCCTTCCTACTCTACGGGCGAAGAGGCCAAATTCATAAAACAGGCCTACAGTCAATGCAAGAGTATTTCGATCGATTATGCCATCATGGAGAAAGCGGACAATGTGTTTGTTGTTCCTGGTGATTTTGGATGGTCAGACTTAGGGTCTTGGAATGCCCTCCATGAAATTAAGAAACAAGATGAAAACAATAATGTAGTTGAAGCCAACGCATTGCTTTACTCCTCCTCTGATAATTACATCAAAGCCAGGAAAGACAAGGTAGTTGTGGTCCAGGGTGCTGAGGGAATGCTAATTGCGGATTTTGAAGATGTCCTACTGGTTTGTAAAAAAGAAGACTCTGCGATCTTCAGAGAGTTCATCACAGATGTTCGAACTGAGAAAGGCGAAAAGTATATCTAGTTGCGTTGGCGCTGTATTTCGTAAAGCGCCATCCCTGCAGCAACCGAAACATTCAGAGATTCTATATTTCCTGCCATTTTAATCTTGACAATAGAATTGGCAACTTCCATTAATGATTGTGAGATTCCGCGCTCTTCAGAACCTAATATAAGGCAGGTTGGACCCGTGAAGTCCGCTTGTCCTAAGTAACTCTTAGTCTTCTCAGAGCATGCGACAATAGTTAATCCAGATTCTTTGCAATAATTGACAGCATCTATCAAGCTGCTCTCACGACAAACCGGCAAATAGTTGAAGGCTCCAGCTGATGTTTTGATCGCATCTTCATTTACTTGAGCTCCTCCTTTCACTGGAATTACTAGCGCATTAACACCTAAGCATTCGCAGGTTCTTGCTATGGCGCCAAAATTTCTCACATCAGTGATCTCATCTAAGACCACAACCAGAGGGTTTATGCCTTCTTCAAAAAATCTTGGAATCAGCTGTTCCAAAGTATGATACTGAACAGGAGAAATCAGCGCTACAACTCCTTGATGATTCTTCTTTGTGAATTTATTGATGCGCTCAGGTGGCACTTTCGAAATAGGGGTTACAGACTTATGCAGCTCAAGCATAAGCTCCTTGTACAATTCACCTTTTAGACTTTTCTGAATAAATACTCTTTCAAGATGATTGCCGGACTTTATTGCCTCAATCACAGCTCTGATGCCGTAAATAATATCCAATTTCTTATTCATTGATACCTCGACGTATTGAAGCAATTTGCTTGTACCATAATTCCTCTAGATCCTTATTTCTTCTCAATGTATAAGTCCTTGCAGAGAAGTAGGAAGAAATGACAGTAAACTCAAAAGAGTTCCCAGAGTCGTAGTACCACTCTTCAAGACTATTAGTCCGATACACCTCATCTGGTTTTCCAAAAACAATGAACATCATACCTCTATCTGTCTTCCATCCAGACTTAAAATCTGTGAAGGTCCTATTTGATAATTCTACTGCATTATAATATTTTCTGATTGCACTTCTGGCTCGAGGTTTTGTATTGAAATTATTGATCCAAAAAGAATCAAAACTCTTCTTCAAATCTTTTGAATTCAGAAGCGACTTCTTCTCTGCTTCACTCGTCAAATAGAACATTGCCTCCACTAATTCTGTGAGCTTTCTGTATTCGGGAAAGTAGGGAGGCGTTTTTAGCACTGTCACTCCTGTCGACGCAAGAGAATCATCTCTCACAGTATAAAAATATCCATCCTCAAAGGAGATAGAATCACTAAAAATGAAAGAGGTGTCCAGATCTGCACCAGGAGCTAGAGGCTTCATATCCGCCATTGGAGGATCTGCCGGATCAGGTGACTCTAAGAATTTCATCGCATGGAATGTTTGACTATTCATCCATTGAAATCCAGACCGATTTACATAATTCTTAAAAATCGGTAGTCCATCAGCATCTACTGGGTAGATAGCAGGAAACGGCAAGTTCCCAATTCTTAGTCCGATATCGTAGTAGTAGTATTCTTCGAACCTGAATATCTTGATGACAAGTAAATCCGAGTTGCCTCGTTCGAGATCCAAGCTGAGTATCAGATCATTTTTCCCATTACGGAGCGTATCAAGCCTAGGTGAAACTTCTTCGTGGCTTTCTGACTCATAACCATCCTGCATCAAAAATTCATAATTCCACTGATCTACCGAGTCAACCTTAAGATGCAGAAACACCCTGAACCTTTCTCCAATGGTGACCACCCGATGTTCGATTTTGATGGGAGCATTTGGATCATACTGCCACGCCACATTCACTCTGGAAAAATTTATAGAATAGCCTACTAAAGAAAAACAAGTGAATAAGAAGAAAAGAATACGGGTACCCTTCATGAAGCCCAAATTATTGATTTCTTTGCTATTCGTAAGGCAAAGTTCAAAAAATAACGAATGAGCGTATATACCACGGAGATTACCTCTGATAAAATACCATCAGATAATCCGATTCATCAACGATTATTGAGTGCTTATCACCATGCTAAAAGCTATATCGAGGGAGATCTATTAGAACTCGGTTGCGGAGAAGGTAGAGGTGTAGAACTACTTGCACCACTAGCTACATCTTACGTGGGTATAGATAAGATCAAATCGATCATTGAAAAGCTGCAGACATCATTTCCTGATTACGAATTCCAAGATGGAATTTTCCCTCCATTTCCATTTCAAGAAAATCAATTTGACACCATTGTCACATTTCAGGTAATTGAGCATATCAAAAAAGATGAAGAATTCATTCAGGAGATTTACCGGGTACTGAAGCCAGGCGGGAGAGCGTTAATTACCACGCCCAACATTAAAATGACATTATCAAGGAACCCCTGGCACATAAGAGAATATACAGCAGAGGAATTGGAGACCCTTTGCAAAAAGTATTTTTCAAAAGTGGAAATGAAAGGAATAGCTGGAAGTGACCGATTAATGGAATATCATGAAAAGAACCGTCAGTCGGTGAATAAGATTATGAGATTTGATGTACTAGATCTTCAGCACCGCCTTCCAGCAGCAGTGTTAAGAAAGCCCTACGAGATCCTCAATCGAATGAATAGAAAAAAGTTGAAATCCGCGGATGATGATCTGGTATTAGCAATCAACCAAGAGGACTTTCAGCTAAAAGAAAAGGACGAACAAAACCTTGATTTATTCTGTTTAGTGACCAAATAAAACCTGTAACAGAATAATATTTCACAGCAATGGAAAATACTCTTAGCAACGAACTAAATCAGCTACTTGCCGATTTTCATGTGTACTACCAAAATACAAGAGGTGCCCATTGGAATGTAAAGGGGCCGAGATTCTTTGAGCTTCATGCAAAATTTGAAGAATTGTACACTGAGGCATTAACAAATATCGACGAAATCGCGGAACGTATTCTGACTATTGGTGGCCGTCCGGATCATACGTTAGAAACGTACCTTGATAAGTCAAACATTTCATCTATAAAGGATGAATCAAATGACGAAGTTTTAGTAAAAACGATCGTTAGTAACCTTACTACGTTAGTAGCGCAAGAAAACGAGGTGAAATCTCATGCGAATGAGGCTGGCGATAATGAAACAGAGGATATGATGATTGCTCTGGTAAACTCCCATGAGAAAACCTTATGGATGTTTAACTCGTGGTTAGGTAAGTGAACGAGTTACATTTAAAACCCATTCGATACCTGCTATCAATTTTACTGATAGTAGGTATTTTTATTTATAGTCCTGCTCAAAGCAAGAAAAAGAGAAAGAGGCAGCAGAAAATTGAGAAGGTCATCGCAAAAGGAAGATCCTACATTGGCACCCCATATAAGTGGGGCGGAGTAACCAAATCAGGTATTGATTGCTCTGGTCTCATTCAAAATTCATACAAATCCATCGGCATTGACCTACCCAGAGTTTCTAAAGACCAGTCTAAAGAAGGAAAGAAGAAAGGGTGGGAAAATCTAAGAAAAGGAGATTTGGTTTATTTCAAGTTCAAAGAAAAAGGCCAGAAAAAGTGGTTTCACAGCGGCATGATCACGCATGTTGGAAAGGACAAAATCCTATTCATACATGCTTCTTCCTCACGAGGAGTAGTTGAATCCAACCTGATGAATGACTACTACCGTGACAATGTCAAGAATTTCAGAAGAGTGATAAAATAGGTTTAGCTATTTTCGCTTACTAGATGGGGCTATAGCTCAGTTGGCTAGAGCGCTACACTGGCAGTGTAGAGGTCATGGGTTCGAATCCCATTAGCTCCACTTTTTGAACTTCTAACTATCTTGAAAGAAGTTTTCAGTAACCTAATCCTTTTGCCTCCGGCAAATCCTGGCCACTCAATGCCTCAACACTAAACCTGACACCATGACCAAAGAGAGAATTTTTACTGTTCGAATAGCCTTGATTGTAGCACTAGGTGGCTTTTTGATGGGCTTTGATGCATCTGTTATCTCGGGGGTAAACAAGTTCGTACAAATAGATTTCAACCTAACCGATCTTGAATTAGGGTTTTCCGTAAGCTCCTTGACCATCATAGCTGCATTAGCCATGATGATTTCTGGACCGCTAAGTGATCGTTTTGGAAGACGGGTATTACTAAAGGCTTGCGCTGTACTTTTTACCATTTCTGCCATCGGTTCTGCGATAGCACCCAACTTCATTCTTTTCCTGATCTTTAGAATGCTTGGTGGATTTGGAGTTGGTGGATCATTGATTCTTGCCCCAGTCTACATCGCAGAAATCGCACCACCAGAACAACGAGGTAAGCTAGTCTCGTTCAATCAGTTAAATATTGTGATTGGTATTTCTGTCGCCTTTTTCAGCAATTACTTAATTCTATCTCTTGGTGAATCCGGTGAGTCATGGGTGGAGTCACTAGCCATTGCTGAAAATAATTGGAGGTGGATGCTTGGAGTGGAAGCTCTACCAGCAGTCATTTACTTTTTCGGCTTATACACAGTCCCAAGAAGCCCCAGATGGCTGATCATGAAGAAGCAGATAGAAGAGGCGAAAGTTGTCTTAAAAAAGTTTAGCACGGAGCAAGAAGCTGAGAAGGCACTTGTTGCAGTAACTGATTCTCTAGAAGCGGACAAGAATAAATCCAACGTCTCAGTTCTTGAAATATTTAAGCCCGCTATGCGCCTGGTCATTACGATCGGGTTAGTAGTCGGGATCCTTCAGCAGATAACAGGCATCAACTCCGTTTTCTTCTACGCACCTATGATTTTTGAACAATCAGGAATAGGGACGGACGCATCTTTCATCCAAGCCATCTTAGTAGGTCTAACCAACCTTGTCTTCACCATACTGGCTATGGTGCTAATTGACAAACTTGGCAGAAAACCACTTCTAGCTTTTGGTGTAGCAGGAATTGCCGTATTTATGATGCTTTTAGCATATGGATTTAATTCTGCAACGTATAAGCTCACTGATGAGAAAATTCAGCAATTGTCAGATGTGGATCTCCGGAATGAGATGTCGGTACTTAGTGGTAAGTCATTCAGCAATGATGTTGAATACAAGAATGAAATCAAAAGCCTGCTGGGAGCGGAAAGATCAAAGCTGTATGAGTCTGAACTAATAACTGCTGCAATAAGTATTAATCCGTCTTTGATACTAATTGGCATCATTGGTTTTGTGGCGTGCTTCGCCATCTCCCTTGGCCCGGTCATGTGGGTGCTCTTTTCAGAGCTCTTCCCTCTTAAAATTCGAGGGATTGCCATCTCATTTGTTGGATTCGTTAACTCTGCGGTATCTGCTGGAGTTCAATTTGTATTCCCATGGGAATTATCAACGATCGGAAGTGCAATGACGTTTCTGATCTATGGGGTATTCGCCCTAGCAGGATTATTCTTTATCGTGAGAGTGATTCCAGAAACCAAAGGGCGTTCGCTGGAAGAGCTTGAAGCTCAATTAGTAAAATAAGGAGACCTAATTGAATAACTGCAGAATTTCCTCAGGCACTCTCTTCAATTTTTGAGTGTCCCTCTCGATGAGGCACCAATTTGATTTTACCTGCACGAGCAAATCCTCACCTCTATATATCTTGACAATGCGATCAGAGAAAGGCCCTCTATAGCCCTCTACATAGGTTTTAATGACTATCTCCTCTCCTAGGAAGGCTTGTTTCTTGTATTCTACATGATGAGAGCGCACCATCCAGAAGAATTGCTGATCAATAGT
>CAYYNA010000009.1:32038-35666 GCA_964472815.1 uncultured Roseivirgaceae bacterium | reverse complement strand
ATAAACTTTTCTTGACCCACTTCTTGGTAAATTAAATTGAAATTCGTGTAAATTGTCCCGTGACGATGGTTACTGTAGTAACAAATGGAATTAAGGTTTCCGTGGAAACAAATTATCAGCCGGAGCACTCGCAACCTGCCAACGAGCATTTTGTGTTTACCTACAGAATCACCATCGAAAATAACTCCAATAATACAGTGCAACTTATGGCTCGTCATTGGGATATCATAGATGCTGCGCATCCTAAGCATGAAGTTGATGGTGACGGTGTTGTAGGAAAGCAACCTGTGCTCGAACCAGGTGAAATACATCAATATGTGTCAGGTTGCAATCTTAAATCTGGTATCGGAAAGATGAGTGGCCATTACATTATGGAGCGAATCCTGGATGGTAAACAATTCAACGTGGAGATCCCTGAGTTTATCATGGTGGTACCATTCAAGCTCAACTAGTATTTGGCTGTCCTCCTTTTTAGATTTTATCGATATGTGTTATATCGGCTTAATTCTGTAGGCCCACACGCATTACATTCTCCTTTTGTCTTTGACCTCTATTACAAAGTTCTAAAGCAAGCCAGAAAAAGCTACCTTCCTGAAGTGGAGCAAATAAGAACAAAGCTTCAACGAGATCCCCAGCAAATAGAATCCACTGACTTTAAGACAGGTAACACCAACAATACGTCAATTGCAGGATTATCAAGGAGCTCACTAAGTACTAAGAAGTTCTCATCATTTTTAAGTCTGCTCTGCAATTACCTAGATGTAGAATCTGCAATAGAAACCGGCACATCACTTGGAATCAATGCTTTATATATGTCTAGAAGTGTAGGGCAGTTAACCACCATTGAAGGATCAGCTACAATCGCAGCTATTGCGAGAAAGAACTTTGATTCGTGCAGCAGCAAAAACATCAAGCTAATAAACGGAGATCTTTACCGGGTTTTGGAATCTGAAATTGTGAGAAATGCTCCTGAGCTGTATTTCTTAGACGCAGATCACAGGTCTTCGGCCATTACATTTTGCATTGATTTGATATTAAAGCATACGCCAAATGCTAAGTGTATCATTATTCATGACATTTATTGGTCTCCAGACATGATGAATATGTGGAATGAACTTAAAAAAGATCCTAGATTCACTTTGTCTCTTGACCTCTTTCAGGCGGGAATATTATTTCCAAACTTGGAGATGGAAAAGCAACATTTCACGTTACGTTTCTAATACTTTTTTCTTTTCATACTTTTGCACCCGAAAATTTCGAAACACATGAGCGAAGAGCAAAAATCCTCCGAACAGCTACCAGAATACCTTCAGCCAAAAAAGAATAGGACACCCGTTTTCATCATCATCACTGCGCTGCTTTTAGTTGCGGTTATTTTCTTCTATTATCAAGGCCAAAAACTCGAGGAAGAAAATAAAAGACAACAGCAAGAAATTGCCACTACTGTTCTTCAATTAGATTCTATTTCCAACGAACTAGAGATCAGGATACAGACCATACAAGAGCTTGGAGGAGACATTGACACACTGGAAGCGCTAAAAGAACAATTAGAAGCAGACAAAAAGCAGCTTTTGACCGATGCTGAGTATCAAAGAGGGAGAATCTCCAGGCTAAACGATAGAGTAGACGGCTACAAGGAATTGCTTCTTTTGAAAGATGAGGAAATTAAAGAGCTGTCGATAATCAATGAACAGCTGACTGAAGAAAATACTACCCTTAAGGTTGAAAAGAATCAACTAAACCAATCTATCCAGCAACTGGAAAAGAATAAAGAAGAGCTTGCACAAAAAGTTGCCGTTGCTTCCAGGTTAGAAATATCTGGCATTCAAATAAATGCAATAAATGACCGAGGGAAAGAAAGAGAAGGCGGAGAATACCGCAACCGTCATATTGAGCAGCTAAAGATCCAATTCACAGTGCTTGAGAATGAAATAGCTCCAATTGAAGGAAAGGAATTGCTCTTGCGCGTCATTGCGCCGGATGGAAATGTACTTTTTGATGTAAGTCGTGGTTCCGGCTCTTTCACTTTCGAAAATAGAGAGCTATTCTACACCGCCAAGCAGGATATTCTCTATGATAGAAGCAGTCAGCAAATAAGCTTTCTATATGATAAGGGAAGTGAATACGCTATTGGCGAACACCAAGTAGAGGTCTACACCGACGACTATCTGATGGGTTCAGGAAGCTTTATTGTGAAGTAAAGAATCAACCCTATATTGTTGTTTCATATCACATAGAAATTACTTAATTTCGCACCTCATTTTTAAACATTAAGTTCTTAACATTTTTAAATTATGAAGAATTACGAGACGGTATTCATTTTGACTCCCGTTTTGTCTGAAGCTCAGATGAAGGATACTGTCGGAAAATTCAAAAGCGTTCTTACCGATAATGGTGCTGAAATCATTAACGAAGAGAACTGGGGTTTGCGAAAGCTTGCATACCCTATTCAGCATAAAACCACTGGGTTTTATCAGCTTTTCGAATTCCGCGCAGAACCTGAATTAATTTCCAAGCTAGAGACAGAATACAGGAGAGACGAGGCAGTGATGAGATTTCTCACTACAGGCCTAGACAAGCATGCGGTTGCTTACAATGAAAAGCGAGCAAAAGGAGCATTTAAAAAGAACAAAGAAGATAAGAAGGAGGTGGTATCATGACATTACAAAACGAACCCATAAACAGAGAGCAGAAGAAAGAAAAATACTGCCGATTCAAAAAGAACGGTATCAAGTATATCGACTACAAGGATCCTGATTTCTTGCTCAAGTTCGTGAATGAGCAAGGGAAAATTCTTCCTCGAAGACTTACTGGAACAAGCCTTAAGTACCAGAGAAAAGTATCTCAGGCTATCAAAAGATCCAGACACCTTGCTTTGATGCCATACGTGGGAGATTCCCTTAAATAATTTCAACGATGGAAGTAATACTAAGAGAAGATATACAAGGACTAGGTTACAAAAACGATACAGTTTCTGTAAAACCTGGATATGGTAGAAATTTCCTTATCCCGAGAGGCATGGCTATGATAGCTAGCAACTCGAACAAGAAAATGATTGAAGAGGAAATCAGACAAGCTTCACACAAAGCAGAAAAAGCTAAGAAAGATGCTGAAGCTATTGCTAATGGAATCGGAGAACTTACGCTAGAGATCAAAACTAAAGCTGGTGAAAAAGGCAAAATATTTGGAGCGATAACACCAATCCAGGTAGCTGAAGCATTGGCTGCAAAAGGACATGAAGTTGATCGTAAGCGAATCTCTTTCGAGCAGAAAATCAAAGAACTAGGAGAGTACACTGCTATTCTTGATTTACACAAAGAAGTACACCACCCGGTCAATTTGAAGGTGGTTGCTGAGTAGAAAAAATTTTAATGCAAATCAAAGCCCCAGCCTAATGGCTGGGGCTTTTTTATTGGTTACATTTGGAGTCGCCATAAACCCTAATGTATTAGACCATCATGAAGCTGAAACTTGATTTCGATATTCAGTCGAGTTTTAAAAAAATAGAGCTGGAAGATCCCATTTATCTCATTGGGTCTTGTTTTTCAGATGAAATTAGTCATAAGCTCCTGTCACATAAGTTCCAAGTCACTGCTAACCCACTTGGAACAATCTTTAACCCCATCTC
>CAYYNA010000009.1:1931-31938 GCA_964472815.1 uncultured Roseivirgaceae bacterium | reverse complement strand
TTTCATAAGGAGCTTTTGGATGTAAAGACGATAGTAGATGCATTTAGAGATTTCAAGATGCACATCACCAAGGTCAATCCGTACATCAACATTATTTTAACCGTTAGTCCTGTTCGACACATAAAAGATGGCCTTGTCGAGAATAATCGAAGCAAGGCGCGACTTATAGAGGCAGTTCATGACATGGTAGAGCGCTTTGAGAATGTGGATTATTTCCCTGCATACGAGTTGATGGTCGATGATTTACGAGATTATCGATTTTATGCCTCAGATATGATACATCCAAATGAGCAATCTGTTGATTACGTGTGGAGTAGGTTCATGCAGACGTATTTTTCTAATGAGACTTTGTCCTTCATAAAAGAGTGGCAAAAATTGAAAACATCCATCAACCATGTGCCACTTCAACCAAAATCTAAAGCCCACCAGAGATTTCTTGGTGAGACGCTAGAATCACTCTCTAAGCTGAACGAAAAAGTGGATCTAAGCGATGAAATACAGAGCATAGAGTCGCAAATTTTGTGAGATTTCACCGAGGTATAGCTATACTTCTTGTACTTGCCATGTCTTGCTCTCAACCAAGAGATAATTCGGAAATGAATGAACTTTCAAAATCCACCTCTCCATACCTACTGCAACACGCAAACAACCCAGTTCATTGGAAGGAATGGGGAAAAACTGCTCTAGAGCAAGCAAAAAAAGAGGACAAACCCATCTTAGTAAGCATTGGCTACAGCAGCTGTCACTGGTGTCATGTAATGGAGAAAGAATCCTTCGAAGACACTTCCGTAGCGAGAATTATGAATGAGCACTTCATAAACATCAAGGTGGACAGAGAGGAAAGACCTGATGTAGATCAGATTTATATGGATGCTGTTCAAACGATGGGTTTAAGAGGGGGATGGCCTCTAAACGTCTTTCTAACACCTGATCAAAAACCTTTTTATGGCGGCACCTATTTCCCCAAGGAAGGTTGGATCAACCTGCTAAATAGCATTGAAGAGGCATTCGAAAATAACAGAGAAAAGATCGACGAGTCCGCTGAGGCATTTACTGAAAACCTACAGCTCAAAGAGTCGGTAAAATACAAACTTGAAGGGACTGAACACAAACTTACGCCACCTGAAATTGAATCTTTATTTGCTGGCCTAAGGGACAAGTTTGATCATAAATTCGGGGGCGTGAAAAAATCACCAAAATTCCCCATGCCGTCCGTTTGGCAGTTGCTTGCCTCCTACTACCAAACTTCAAAAAACAAAGAAGCGCTTGAGCATCTTGAGTTTACCTTGGCAAAAATTGCCAAGGGAGGTATCTACGACCATGTAGGAGGTGGATTTGCTAGATACAGCACAGACGAAGAGTGGCATGTACCCCATTTTGAGAAAATGCTCTACGATAATGGCCAACTACTGAGCCTCTACGCCAATGGTTATAAGCTTACCAGAAATGCTCAATTCAAGGAAGTAATTGACGAGACCATCGCATGGCTAGATAGAGAAATGAAAGATGAAGGTGGCGGTTTCTATTCTGCACTAGATGCTGATAGTGAAGGTGAAGAGGGAAAGTTTTATGTTTGGACTGCCGACGAAATAAAGGAAGTAGCTGGAGAGAATTATGCATGGCTCTCCTCCTATTTTGATGTCAAGGAAGGCGGAAATTGGGAAGGAAAAAATGCACTGAGAATAGTAAAAACCAAGGAAGAAGTATCATCCGCTCATAAGATACCACTGCAAAAGCTCGAAACGCAGATAAGTAAATTCAAAAAGACCGCATTAGCTGCAAGACAAAAAAGAGAGAGGCCGGGTTTAGACAACAAGATCATTGCTGGCTGGAACGGTCTTCTTCTATCTGGTCTTATCGATTCCTATCAAGCAACACAAGATTCCAGTATTCTTTCACGCACCAAGCAGCTTGCCGATTTCATCAAAATGGAGCTAGTAAAAGGGCACAACCTTAAGCGGTTTCCTAATAAATCCATGGAAGGATTTCTGGAAGACTATGCAGCTGTGATCCAATCATTTATTAAGTACTACGAAACCACGCTTGACAGAGAGTACCTAAAGGTGGCTTTCTCACTGACTGCTCATGTGAATGATCATTTCTTTGATGAAGAAGAAGGCCTTTACTACTTTTCAGGTGATGATTCTCAAGAACTCATCGCAAGAAAAAAAGAACTATTTGATAATGTCATTCCATCATCTAATTCGATCATGGCTTGGAATCTGGTTCATTTGGGTACCCTATTATATGATGATGATTTAGTGGAAAAGGGTAAATCCATCCTGTCTAAGATTAAACGTCTGATTATTGAAGAACCCGAATACATGAGCAACTGGGGGCTGCTGGCTATGGAGATTTCAAGTTCATTTGCGGAAATAATTGTGGTTGGACCCGAAGCAAGGGAATTTGTAAATGAAATCAACTCGCACTACCTACCCAACAAAATAGTAGCTGGGACCACTGAGCTTAGTAGCGAATTACCTTTTGCAAGCAAAACCATGTTGGAAGGTAAAACAACAATTTATGTTTGCTACGATAAGTCTTGTCAACGACCCGTTACAACCGTGGACGAGGCTTTGAATCAAATTTGACCCTTAGACACTACTTTTACTCTGTTTGAGTCATTTCGCTGAGATAATATTACCCCTGAGAGTTGAGGGTACATTTACTTATCTGTTACCAAAAAACGATAAAGTGGATGTAGGCTACCGAGTGGTAGTAAACTTTGGTAAGAAGAAATTCTATACAGGCATTGTTGCAGAAATTCACGATAGGTCAAATGCCGATTATCAGCCAAAGGAAATCCTGGAAGTTCTTGATCAAGATGCTATCATCAATGAAACCCAGCTGAGCTTCTTTCTTTGGATGTCAAGATATTATATGTGCGCCATTGGAGAAGTAATCAATGCGGCACTCCCAGCAGCGCTAAAGCTATCAAGCGAGTCTTTTATCAGCCTAAATCATGAGATTGATCCTAATGACGTAGATGTTTCAGATCGTGAACTCGAGCTTTTGCTCGTACTAATGTCAAATGACCTTTCCATGAAAGATGTTGGAGAAGTTCTCAACCTTAGGAGTCCACAGAGAGTGGTAAAGAAGCTAGCGGAGAACGGACTTGTCGATCTATTTGAGAAAGTAAAAGACAAGTATCAACCCAAGAAAGTTAGAAAAATAAGAATAGCAAGCTCCTGGGAAGATGAGGGAAACCTAGAGCTATTGCTAAATGAATTGAATGCAAAACCAAAGCAACAGGCAGTCCTGCTAGCCTACCTAAGGTTGGTTCCAATCTTTGAAGCAAGCGATGCTAACAAAAATGGAATCCCAAAGTCCCAACTTTTGTCAAGTGAAATCAGTGCCTCTTCATTGAAGACATTAGTCAAGAATGGGGTATTGCTGGAATGGGAAGAAACTGTCTCTAGGATTAACCTAGACAAAAAGAGCCAAGAGAAGCAGATTGATTTAAGTGAAAGGCAGCACGCAACGCTCAATGATCTAAGAAATTCGCTGATCCAAAACCCAATAACCTTGCTTCATGGTATTACAGGTAGTGGAAAGACAGAAATCTATATCGAATTGATAAAGGAACAGTTGGATCTCGGCAAGCAAGTGCTCTACCTCCTTCCGGAAATTGCGCTTACTACTCAGATCATTGCCAGACTGCAAAGAGTATTTGGAAATTCATTCGGGGTTTACCACTCAAGATATTCAGACAATGAGCGCGTGGAAGTATGGCGAAAGCTACAAGATCAAGACCTTGACTTTGTCATTGGAGTCAGAAGTGCGGTTTTTTTGCCGTTTAGTGATCTAGGGCTAATCATTGTGGACGAAGAGCATGAGCCCAGCTACAAGCAGTATGAGCCTGCCCCACGCTATCATGCCAGAGATGCAGCAATTTATCTTTCAACACTGCACAAATCGAAGGTAGTACTCGGAACAGCTACCCCATCTATGGAGTCATACACAAATGCACGAGAAGGGAAATACGGCTTAGTAGAGCTATCCTCTCGTTTTGGAGATGCCTATGAACCCACACTTTCATTTGCCAATATGGTGAAGGAAAAGAAACTAAATAAGCTAAGAGGGAATTTCAGCTCTGAATTGATTGAGGCCATCGAAAGATCATTGGAAAAAGAAGAACAAGTGATCATTTTCCAGAACCGAAGAGGTTATGCGTCATACATCTCCTGTGATAACTGCTCCACCATTCCTAAATGTATCAACTGCGCTGTAAGTCTGACATACCATCAATTTAATAATAAGCTAGTTTGCCACTATTGTGGATTCAATCAGCCGATGTACACTGATTGTCTAAACTGCGGCAGCAAGGAACTAAGTCAAGTGGGATTCGGGACCGAAGAGTTGGAAGAAGAACTGAAGCTTATCTTTCCTCAAGCTATCGTACAAAGAATGGACTTGGATACCACAAGGTCTAAGTACAGCTATCAGCGAATCATCGAATCATTTGAAAACCAAGAGATCGATATTCTTGTAGGAACGCAAATGGTTAGCAAAGGGCTTGACTTTGATAAGGTAAACTTGGTAGGAATATTTGATACGGATCGAATGATTCATTTCCCTAACTTCAGGTCTCATGAAAGAGCCTATCAGCTCATTACTCAAGTTAGTGGCAGAGCCGGGAGAAAGTCAAAAACCGGCCAAGTGATAATCCAAACCAATGACCCTACTCAGGAGCTCTTGCAACTCGTGACCGAAGGCAATTATCGATCATACTACGAGCTGGAAATTCAGGATCGTGAACGCTTTCACTATCCTCCTTTTACTAGACTCATTGCTGTAACATTTAAACACCGAGACAAACAAACATCTTTCCAGGCTGCTGATTTCTACTATCGAGAAATCATTAAACAACTAAAAAACCAACGAATCATTGGACCCGTAGAACCAGTGATTGGCAAAATCAGAAACTTGTATCTTCATCAAATCACGTTGAAATTAGCTAAACAAGGTATTAACTTGCCAGCCGTAAAAGAATACCTCAAATCAGTAGCTAAAATGATGAATTCAATGCCAGGTTTTAAAGGTGTTGGCGTGGTATTTGACGTTGATCCGATTTGATGAGAAACCTCTATCCTTTTGTCCTGTTTCTTCTTCTGATGTACTCCTGCGATCCTTGTGAAGATTGCGGCGAGCCGCTACTTTCAGAGCCCATTGTAAACATGGTATTTATCAATCAGGACAGTATTGTTTTGATCGACAGTGCATTGATAGTGTACGACAGTCTAGACTCAAGTTTTACATCTGTTAATGGAATTCTGTCCGACTTAAGAGACAGCCTAATGCAAATACAAGACTCTTTGGATCTTGGTCTGGTGGAGTATGAGGACGAAAAAGTTGCGCTACTTGATTCTATTGATATCCTTAAACCCGACTCCATCTTCTTGGATGATTTGAAGATCGACTCAAACGCCAATGTCCTTAGCTCCACAAGAACGACAATTAACTCAGGTCTTATGAGACTAGATTCGTTCTCACTGCAAAACGCTCTTCAATCAACTGTCATTTTTCCTGACAGCCTCACCACCTGGCAATTGCCGCTATCATTTGAGGGTGGTTTCTCAGCATATCAATTATTCATCAACAACAGCGAATACACGGTCGAACTTGGATATGAAGCATTTTCTGAGCTTGATGAAGATCGAAATATTACAATCAGAGCTCAAGCCATTGAGGTAATCAATCACACCTTCAATGACCTAGACTCCTGCAATGAAAACTGTATTGATGGCGAAGCGACTTTCATTTTTTATTTCTAGTCTAGCCCTGCTCTTTTGTGCGATTGGACAAGAAGCTGACTCGACTTCTGTGGTCGCAGCTGATACGCTTTTGACTCCAAGCACGGAGATGGTAAATGATTCGACGACTTCCAACGGCTCTGAAGACTCACTCAAGGTTAAAAAAAGATTTATCTCTCCTTCCTTTTACATCGACATAGGGAAACTATTCACTATTCCTACAGACTTTGAAACGAAATATGAAGGGGGTGTTGAGATCAAATTTTTTGAGAGAATCCCCATTGCTTTGGAAATTGGATCTGCCATACTTTCACCAGAAGGAGCATATACTAACGGTACATATGAAAGCTCAGGTACTTATTTTCGTATTGGGTCTGGCTATGTAATTCCATATGATGTCAGACATGATATTGGACTGTCCTTTAGATATGCTGCTGCCAGCTTTGATGAAATGGGTCGTTTTGAAATTGAAAGTCCATCTGGTGCTCAAGGAAATTTCAGGGATGCAATCGATAGGGAAAATCTTACGGCACAATGGTGGGAATTTGGACTTTATTCAGATAGTCAGCTATTGAAGGAATCTGACTTACTAAGGTATGGAATAGCTCTTCGCCTGAGAATTTTACAAAGCTATGACGTCCAGGAGGAGATTGACGTTTACTCCATCCCAGGCTATGGCCGATCCTTTGACAAGACCATTCCATCCTTCAATTTCTTCCTGAAATTTAAATTTTGACGAACAATCGCCAAGCAAGAAATGTTTGACTTTAGTTCATCAAACAATTTTATTTCTTATAAATGGAGGCGTCAACACCATCCTTCTTATAGATGATGATCCGTCTGTCAATCTGCTGAATAAATTCATAATTGAAAAATCCGCCATCCAGGCAAATGTGGGTGAGTTTACTAATGCTAGCGCTGCACTGGAGGAGCTTTCAAGTGGAACGATAAGTCCAGAGCTAATCCTTCTTGACATTAATATGCCTGTCATGAACGGATGGGAATTTGCCAAGAGCTACCAAGAATTACCAGCCGAACTTCGCTCTTCAAAAATCTTAATCCTGTCTTCTTCAATTGATCCTCAAGACAAAGAAAAGGCGGACGAATCCCCAGTCATTGACGGCTTTTATAGTAAGCCCCTGACAGTCTCACTGCTTCAAACCATCTCTTCGCAGGTATTTGGAAATTAGCCTAGTGAAATATCAATGAACTGATTCGATTGATCCTAATTTGCAAGACTTATCAGCTCAGTAATAAGCTCAGTGTAGCCAAGACCCTCCACCTCCCATAATTTGGGATACATACTTATACTAGTGAATCCGGGTATTGTATTAATCTCATTTACATAGATTTCACCCGTATCAGTCAAAAACATGTCAACTCGTGACATGCCACTGCAGTCAAGAATTTTGTAAGCGTTGATTGCTGTTTTCTTTAGGTCTGGTAGGTACTTGCTTTCAATATCCGCAGGTATGATCACCTGTGCTTCGGATTGCGACTCATATTTTTCTTCATAGGAATAGAAATTTCCTGACTTTACTTCCCCTACACCAGAAGCCTTTGGATCACCATTCCCTATTACCGCACACTCGAGTTCCTTACCTGCAATAGATTCTTCCACAAGCACTTTACTATCGTACCTAAATGCTTCTTCTATAGCAGCATGCCACTCAGCCTCATTTGAAACCCTGCTTACACCAACTGAAGAACCCATATTGGCCGGCTTTACAAATACTACCTCAGATAGTTGCTCAACAACTTCCGTAAAAGAAGGAGCATCACTTTCATTTAGCAATGTAATCCACTTCGCTACGCCCACTCCCCCATCCCGCAACAGACGTTTTGTGAAGTCCTTGTCCATGGATGCGGCAGAACTCAAAAGACCGCAACCGACAAATGGAATTCCTAGTAATTGGAAAAGTCCCTGCATGGCTCCATCCTCTCCATTAGGCCCGTGCAAAATTGGGAAAATAACATCGAACGTACCAAGGGAATTCCCATGACTATAAAAGCAATCTTGCCTTCCCGGCCGAATCTCAACATCAACTCCCTTGATGGTAATTTCATCGCCTAAGTCTGCCTCATCCTGCAGTAACCACCTCCCTTCTCTGGAGATACCAATGACGGTTATGGAGTGCTCTTCACGATCGATTGCTTTAAGGATATTCTTGCAGGACCTAATCGAAATCTGATGTTCAGGTGACTGGCCACCGCAAAGAATCAGAACTCTTTTCATATGGAGTTAAATATCATAAATTTCTCTTAATTCAAAATCCTCCCCAGTCCCATATTTTATGAGGTCAGCCATATACAGATCCTCCATGGAATTAATGTCTTGGAGTCTGAAATTATTTCTTGGAAGAACTTCTTTCAATACAAATTCCGTCTTCTCGCCATAATTGATCAGGCGGTATTTCTTACCAACCCTCATACTAGAAAATGCAAGTCCCTTCATTCCTTTGTAAATAACATTCGAATATCTTTCTTTAAATATGAAATATGATCAGGATGATAACATACTAATGGGCATACAATTCTGTTCTTATACTGTTCATTTCATAACTTGAGGCTAAGTTGGCGCTTAAATTAAATTCTAATAAAATGAAACGAGTCCTTTTCTCCCTTTTTTTGATCATGCTTTTTACTGGTTGCAATGATGATGACGGAATTGCCGCCGCTCTTATTGGTAATTGGGTTTCTGAGAGAGAGGAAATCATTGAGTGCAACGAGCCCACGGACAATGATCAAATAAACCGAAGGTGCACAGATGCCTCTTGCTTCAGACTTATTATGAATGCAGACGGTACTTTTACCTATCAAAGAGGAACATTTGTTGAAAGTGGCACTTATTCCAGAGGTGGCAGTTCACTTTCATTATGTGTAGATGAAGAAGGTGAAGAAGTATGTGAGGTTTATGTAATCGACGAGAATACTTCAGTAACACTCGTTCTCAGCACAAATGACGAAATAACTGGATGCAAAAACTCACTCTTTTTTGAAAGACAGACTGAAGAAGTTACTGATGACGAATCCTAATCCTCGTCTTGAACCAGTTTCCCCATATCGTAGGTATACTCGATCTTGAGATTACCTTCTTGATCGTACCATCTTGCCACCCCGTCATACTTCCCATCAACATATGTCGATTGCTCCATTAGTGTGCCGTCTACATAAAACTTTTGCTGGGTACCATCCAACACACCATTTCTGTAGCTCTTGCGCTCCACAATATTTCTTCTCTTGTAGATAAGAAACTCACCATCAAGCTGATCATTGTGATAATAAGCTTTTGTGGAAACATAGCCAAGGTTGTCAAAACTAAGCTCTACTCCTTGCTTCTTCCCTTCGAGATAGGTAGTGATCTGGGTAATTTTCCCGTTTGCATCATAGCTGGTCCAGGAACCGTGATGTAGTCTGTTTAAAAAGTCTCCCTCTCCTAGCGTAACATCATCAGTTTTTAAGATAGCTCGTTGCAAACCTGGCACACTAACATAATCTTGAACAAGTGCATCTGGTGGTATTTGACTAGTATTTGTTTGTGCGTCTAAGTTTTCATTTTGAGATGCTACGCCGCATCCTAAGATTAGTGTCAAAAACAGAATCCTATTCATCTAAATAAACTAATGTGGTTTTAATGTATTTGTAAATTTGGCAAATGGTCGCAAATAATTCAATCAAAAGGTCCTTCCAATTACTAATATCCTGCTACTTTCTTTCGCAATGCGCTGTGTCTACTGAAAGCGAAATTCCGATTAGCAAAGAAGGGTTTCATTACTCCGAAATGGATCTTTCTAAGGTTATACCTTATGGCCTCATTGAAAATGAAAGTGAGTATCATCTTGTTTATTCAAATGAAGATACCTGGGCTCAAGCGTCAAGCAATGACTTGATCAACTGGTCTTTTACCAGAAAGATCCCAATCAGTGCTCAGTCATCTGGAGGAATAGTAATTGACGAAGCGAATCAATCTGGATTGGGTGGCATTGATCAGCAACCATGGCTGATATACTATGAAGAAGATGGTGAGATTTCCTTAAAATATTCATTAGATAAGACTAATTGGATTGATGCTAATATTGATATTCCGGAAGAGGTAGTTGGTGCTCCACATATTTCCAAAAGACCAGACACGGAGGAGTGGATCCTGACCGTTTCCAAAGGCCAGGTTGCTTCTATATTGGTTTCGAATGACCTTATCACTTGGAGAAAAATGACAGAGCTGACTCTACCATCTGATCGCAAGGCCTTGCTAACTTTTGTCAATGATCGTTGCATTGTGATGACAGGTGGGAAAGACCCTGTTTATGCTGTAGGTCGAATCGAATCGAACAAGTTTATAATAGAAAGCAGCTTCAAGCCTTTTAAGTTATTTAGTGAAGACCTTGATCTCACCGTTGGTCTGATAAGCAATATTCCCACAATGATTCATACGGTGGGTAATAGAATTCTAGGTATTGCGAAGAGTATAGACCTGAGTGATACAGCGATATCCTTAGTACCATCGGAAAAAATCACAAATGTCACTGCCACCAAGAGAAGGGGAAAACTAAGTAAGCTCAAAGGCGAGACGTCCTCCAGGTTTACTTTTTCAATTGATGGATTCCAAGAAGGTTTTTCCATCAGGCTTTTCAATGAACAGGGAGAAAGTCTCATCGTAGGGTTTGATGATGGCTTTCTTATAGATAAAACCAAGGCAAGCAGTGCATTTGACGGAGAGAGGGTAAACCTAGATTGGGATTTGGATGGAAATGAGGTACAATTTGATGTTATTATTGATTATGCTGCGATAGAAGTAGTGATAAACGATGGCGAGATCGTAATTCCATTAGAAGTCAATTCTGTATTTATATATAATCAGATTGAAGTGACAGTGGATCAACGTAAGTACGATGCACGAGCTGTGATATATACCTTAGATAAATCTCTGATCTAGTATTTGTAGTCTTCTTGATCCGTCTTTACGACCTCCCAAGTATGGTCTGACATTAGCCTAACTTCAGCATCGAAAAGTTCGTACGGAAAAGACTTACCCCATTCGTCAGGACTTACCATAGACAAAATATCAGACCCATCAGACTTTGTGTAGAGATAGTAGATCTTACCAATGACTGGCTTAAATGGAACTGATGCCTGATAGATTCTTTCAGAAACTTCCACGCGTCTTTTCAGGTACTTGGCCTGATTGATCAAAGTCTCCATCTGTTCGTAGAGCTGACGGAATTGCCTGTCTGTCTGATCGTGCATCGCAGCAACGGCCGTACCTCTGATTCTGCCTTTGTCCTCTGGTTTAATGATTGCACTACCTGCATGATGTGCATATTCAATGAGACCTGGAAGATCAGTAATCTTCTCCTTATCCTTCTCAAGATCTATACTAGATATATCAACCTTATTTTTGTTCATTTGAGATTTCAGCTTCTTTTCTTTCCCAGGGAGCTACCGTTTTTCTACTAATATCCATTGCGAGTAAGAGCAAAATGATGACAAAAATGATCATACCGGCGAGGAAATATTTTTTCGACTTTGTCATTAGATCAAGAACTAGCAAATTTGAGGAATAGTTTTGAAATTATGATTGTAGAGGGAAAAGTACTTGAGAAGTTCGCTACTCAAGAAATCAAAGAAACATTCAAGAAAAGAGAGTTTATTCTCGAATACGCCGAGAACCCCCAGTATCCGGAGTTTTTGAAATTTGAGTTAATACAGAGCAACTGTGAACAACTCGACAGCATAGAAGCTGGGGACCAAGTTGCTGTGAATTTCAACCTTAAAGGTCGAAAGTGGACCGACCCAAAAGGTGAAACAAAATACTTTAATAGCTTACAAGCTTGGCGTGTTGACAAGAAGGCGGAAGCTACCGCCGATGATGCACCACCTCCACCTACGCAGGAGTGGATGAAAGAAGATTTCTCAGGGGATGATGATCTCCCCTTCTAACGTCTCTTTCTAAAGGTAATCGGGATGTAGTCATCAGTTGGAAGACCAAGGTGAGCTAAATCCCACTGCTTGTCATATCCATTCACCAACTGCCGGATGCACTCGACCCTATCTTCAGTTGGATAGGGACAGTCGTCCCAGTGAAAAATTTCTACCCGATACTGATATTGCTTTTTGATTCCATTAACTCTTACCTCAACCTCAATATCCTGTTCTTCGTTTATTTCAGGTATTTCAATGCCAATTATTCCCATATTAATCTTATTTTCAGTCGTATTGATCAAATAATATACCTAAGATCATAACCAGCTATTTATCAGTTCGTTATAGTAAAGACAAATGTTCCAAAACTTTCATAATCGAACACTTTTCCGTTCAAAATCAGCTAAGAGCTCACTTCTTCTGCCACTTTTTGTAGTGCTTTTTTCTTGTGCAAGCGATCCAAACAAAAGGCCATCTCCATTGAGAGTAGAGAAGGCTATGATTGGTGGAGTTTCAGTTGAGCTTACTTACAGTAGTCCAGCTGTTAGAGAAAGACAAATCTTTGGCAAGGGGAAAGAATACCTGGAGCAGTACGGTGAATTGTGGAGAACTGGAGCAAATAAAGCTACCACTATTTTCATTGACAGTCCCCTGCTTGTCGATTCTATTGAATTAGACTCTGGGATGTATTCCATTTTCACCATTCCCGAAGAAACTGAATGGACGTTAATCATAAATGAAAATTGGGACCAATGGGGTTCGTATAATTACAAAGAGTCGGAAGACGTGCTGAGGCTTCAATTACAAGCTAAGAAACTATCAGACATGAAAGAAAGAATGAGACTCTTCGTAGAGAACGACTCGCTCAAATTCCAGTGGGATCAAACCGAGTGGGCGGTTCAATTGGCTAACCCTCTTTAAGTACTTCGTTTACTATTCGAACCTTTAGTCGAGACATACTCGAAATGATATCATCACACTCCTGCAGCATGAATCGCTTTTTCATCACTTTTGGATCAAAAAAGCCGATGTAGACATCACTATTTTCTTTCCAAACCAAAATCTTCATCGGCAGATCTAAGGCGGTGGTTTGTCTGCAAGACACTAATTCTATCATCATGTTCGGATCTTCGAACAAAATCATTCGAGTTGGAGGAATCTCAACTCCGTACTCAGCAGCTACCTTATCATGATTTACCGTTTCGAAATGAACTAGCTTTTTCTGCTCAATCGTCTCCATTATGCGATTCACCGTCTCTTCCACAGTCATCGAGCTCTTGTACACGGTCATCTGCTGTCCTAATCCTAATAGAGGGACTGATAGGAATAAAGTGATTATCCAATATTTCATTCAAAAAAGGGTGGTTATCAATGCGAATATACAAGATGAAGAAACAATCAATTGTCTTATCACATAGATTTGTCATATAAGATATAAACCATATTTTAGCAGGACGATAAAGATTATTTTTGCCTTCCGGCAAAGCATCCTATGAATATATACGCCAAGCTTACAATTCTTTGTTTGTTTCTAGTGCTCTTCACTGCTGGCGTACTTTCTTTTTTCGCAGATCGCCAAGTTGAACGGACGTTTCAAGAAGAAATAGTTGCAAATACGTCACAGCAAGCGGAGGGAATTAGCTCTGATATTGGACGGTTCATGTTTTCGAGACTCAACGACGTTCAGATGGCGGCAAAAAATCCGTACTTCCAGTCTTCTGGAGTCAATAGAGATGCGCTCGTTGGTAGACTGCAAGAATTGGAAAGCTTAAATGACCTGTATTATTCCTTCTCGATTTTCGATACCAGTAGAGTGAGGCTAGCTGATAGCAAGGGCCTCTCAATGGGTAAGAGACATACCAATACCATCTATTGGAGGCAACTAGGCCCAGGATCAAATACTGCAATGGATGTATCCAAGTCTGAATCTGTAGGAAGAGCTATGATGCATTTTGCATCTAAGGTGCAAAACGACAACAACCAGTATGTTGGAGTTTTGGTTGGGAGAATTCCAGTCAATGAACTTTTCAATGTAGTAGGAGAATACTCTTTAAGTTCCGACAGCAGTAGAAGATTAGATATTCACTTAGTAGACGATGAGGGAACTATTCTCTACAGCAACACAGACCCCTCGGCTGTTCTAAGTGCTACGTATCAGGACTTTGCTCTTGTAGCCAACCTAGACCGGCCTGGTGTGAATTTTCTAGAGACCGAAGACACCTACTATTTTGTTACCAATGAAACTGGTTACTTAACATTTAGTGGTAACAACTGGAAACTTATCCTCAGTATTCCGAAGACGACAGCACTTCAGCCCCTCAGCAACATCAGATCCCAGATCTTATGGACGGTGATCCCAGTCATATTAATCTCCATCGTTTTTGCGCTCGTAGCTGCAAACCTCTTCGTAAAACCTATTGTCAGGTTAAGCCAAGCTGCTGAAGAATTAAGAAAAGGCAACCTCAACGCCAAGCTTCCCATTTCCAATGACGAGATTGGGAAATTGGCTCAACAACTGTCAGCTACCTCAAAAAGCTTGGCGAGGCAACTTAGGGAACAGAGAGCTTCCAATAAGAAGCTTCATGAGCAGAAAAGCCAAATAGAAATACAGAAAAATCAGTTGGAGTTTGTCTCCTCTCAGATTAGAGATAGTATCAGCTACGCTGAAAGAATTCAGCGAGCGACTCTACCACCGCTCGATACCTTACAAAGTGTTTTCCCTCGCTCTTTTGTGATGTATGAACCAAAAGACATTATCGGAGGTGATTTCTATTGGTTTGAAAGAGTCCGCAAGGGAAACAACGAGTTCATGATCATCGCTTGCGGTGACTGTACTGGGCACGGAGTGCCTGGAGCCATCATGTCAATTATGGGTAGCAATCAGTTGACCAACATTGTTTACTACCAGAACTACATCGATCCTAAAAAAATCATTTCTCGACTTGATAAGGTGATCAAATTCGAACTTCAAAGTGACAGCCAAGAGTCAAGCAGAGACGGGATGGAGATTGGTATTTGTGTGATAGATCTAGATACGCTAAGACTAGATTATGCAGGGGCTGGCATCCCACTGAGAGTAGTGAAATACGAGACCAAAAAGCTGGAGATCTACAAAAGTCCCAGGCAAATGGTCGGTGGAATGGAAGGTGATGAGCAAGAGGTTCACTCACAATTAAAAAAAGATACTGTCCAGCTTGATCCTAAGGACAGAATTTTTCTTTCGTCAGATGGTTTCCAAGATCAATTCGGAGGGCCTGATGACAAAAAATTCTTATCAAGAAACTTTAACAAGCTTTTAGAAGAAACCTCGAGACATCCGATTGATGATCAAAGAGATTTGGTCCAACAAAAATTCTACGAATGGTCTAAGAATACAAGCCAGACAGATGATGTCTGTGTGCTAGGCTTTGAAGTAAACTAACTAACTAACTAACTAACAGCTTCCAGTTCACTAATATTAACCGTCATTTCATAAAGTTCAGAAAGCGCCTTGTTCAAAGCATCGGTTAGCTGATCGTCCATTTCAATGTCGGGATCAAGCTCTTCCATTTGCGCGAGCATAAAGCCCTTTTCCCTGACGAGATCAGTGCATCTAAGACAGATCCTTGTCCAGGATTGCGGACTAATATTCTCAGTGCACCAATTTTTAAAGTTGCTCGCTTTGGCCATTCCTTCTTACAGTTTGAATCCGATGATGGTAATATCATCGTTTAGGCTGGCTTTACCCTTCCAAGATTCAAGATTAGAGATCAAAAACTGCCTTTGTTCCTGCATTGATTTATCCTGAATAGACTTCAGCATTTCTTCGAATTTCTCATAGGTGAAATTCACACCATCCTCATTCTGCTGATTATAATATCCGTTTGAATACATGTAATAGGAGGCATTCGGCTCAATGGAGATTTTATCAGCGATTGCATCTTCAAAATGCTCACCGCTTTCACCTTTAAGCAAAGTAGGCTTTCCATTCGCAAAGACCACCATGTCTTGGTTAATCCCACTAAACTGAAGTGTATTTGCATTGTGATCAAAAACTGCAACTGAGACCTTGATCTCACAGTGAAGCTCCTCGGAACCAGCCGCATCAATCTCGTATTTTAACTCGTTAATGATCTCACCAGAATGAAATATTTTCCGATCGTGAGTAAGATAATTCAATACTGAATCGGCAATCAATGTCTTCAATGACCCTACAATCCCTTTTCCATCAAATTCAATTAAAGCGACGACAGTATAATCCTCAGACCTAAAGTTGAGTCGGGTCGTCCAGATAAACTCCTCACTGAAGAGATACTTTGTTTCAAAGATCACGAAGTGATCCTTAAACTGTCTTGAAAGGTACCTATCGTTTGGAAGCATAGATTGCTGCAAAAGCCCTGCATATCTGATGCTATCAATAAGTCTCCTATTAATCTTCTTAAGCTCGTCAGTACGCTCTTTTACCCTTCCCTCCAATTGTACGTTGGATTCTTCCAATTCTTGGATTTGCTCCTCACTTTCCTTGGACTGCTGATAGGTTTCTAATGCTCTTTCGAGCACACCTTTCATCTCATCAAAATTCCATGGTTTAGTTATGTACTTAAAAATACCACACCGATTCACGCCATCTTTGATTGCCTCAATATCAGTAAATCCGGTCAGTATGATTTTTATGACATCAGGGTGGTCAGGCAAAATCTTCTCCAAGAACTGCGTACCAGTCATCTCTGGCATCCGTTGATCGGTAACTATGATTTGAACCTCTTCATTCTTTAAAAGCTCAATTGCCTCTATCGGATTAGTAGTAGTGAACACGTTAAAGAACTTCCTGAAGTTTGCTTTGAAAACTCGAAGGTTCGTGGCTTCATCATCTACATATAGTAAAGAGTACTTTTTTTTCTCTTTTACTGGGTTTTCTGTCTTTGTTTCTTGAATGTCTTCCATCACCGCTGTATGCTTACAATTTAGGTTAGTTGCTTTGCGCCACCTCTTCCGTTTTGTTTTGTTTTAAAGGTATTTGTTTTGGCAGGGTTATAACAAACTCAGTTCCCTTACCAACTTCACTTGAAAGGTCAATCTTACCACCGTGTTTTTCAACAATACCGTACGTGATTGACATACCAAGTCCTGTTCCAACCCCCACTTCTTTAGTTGTAAAGAAAGGCTCCCAGATTCTGTCTTTGATTTCATCAGGTATCCCTACTCCATTGTCCTTTATTCTTACCGACACGTCATTATCACTTTCCTCAGTATAAATCTTGATCTCCGCATCTTTTTTCTCATCTGGCATTGCCTGGACCGCATTATTCAAGATGTTCATGAAGACCTGATTTAACTGACCAGGATAGCACTCGATATCGTTCATGCTGTCATCGTAATGTTTGGTTATTTCAATCTTACCCTTGGTTTTATTACGAAGTAGCGTTAGGGTAGCATCAATGTTTTCATTGATGTTGGCATTCTTTGCCTCTTCCTCATCAAGTCTGGAGAATACTCTTAGCCCCTTTACAATTTCAATTGTCCTCTGAACACCGTAGTTGATGTCATTAATTAAATCATCAAGTTCGTCAACGATTTCATCGTACTCATGTTCTTCCTTCAAGTCCTTGACAGACTCAAGAACATCTTCTGTATCTTCCCCGTCATCAATTCTTGAATACTCTTCCGCAATTTCTCTCATGGATTCAATTGACATTTTTAGCGAAACCATGCCACTAGAAATAAAATTGATTGGGTTATTGATTTCATGAGCGATACCAGCTGTAAGCTGACCAAGAGAGGCCATCTTTTCAGAGTGTACTAGTTGACTTTGTGCACCTTTCAAAGAGTCTAGTGCATTCGCTAACTCGTCCTTAGACTTCTTCTCAGCATCTAGTATGGATTGAAGCTTCTTCTCCGCAAGGAAGAGTTTTTCATTATCCTGCAACTGCTTATCAGCAAGCTCCCTGATTTCAATCTCTGAATCTTGCAACTTCTTATAGGCTAGGTTCAGTTCATCCTGTGCGCCAATCAACTTCTCGTTGATCTTGATCTGCTCTTCGGAAGATTTTAAAAGCTTAGCCTCAGATTCCACCAACTTAATATTCTTCTCTTCCAATTCTTTCCGAGAGTGATACAGCTTTTTGTTAATAAGCTTTTGCTTTTGAAAGTTGATTTTCAATTGCTGCTCAGATTTCTTGACCTTGACAAAAGCTTTGTTGGCAGATAGGTAGTTGTCACTAGCCAACTTTACTAGCGGTCTGACAATAAACAAGCCTTGAAGAATGAATACCAAAACAAAGCCAGAAAAACCCACATACTCTGCAAGGCCTAAACTTGCCCCTCTGTTTTGCGCATTATCGACAAAGTAATCAGTTATCTTTTGGCTTGCAGCTTCGTAATCTTGGATTCTATTGGCCAGCTGAGCAATTACTCTTCGAAGCGCGGCGTAGTTTATGTCAGTATCTACCCTATTTTGTGCAAAGGGAATTTCTAATAAATTCGAAGTACCTGAATTAATATCAAAGTACAGAAACTTAATTTCTTCCTGAAGCCCCAGGTACTCTTCGGTCTGGACAGGTCTGCTTAAATCAAGCCGTTCACTACCATTAATTAAGCCTTGATGTCCAAGCTGCCATTCTGGATAAACACGTGCTAGCTCGTTCTTGAAAAAGTCATATTGACCTTCATTTCTAGCATATCCCATTCCCAGGGCGTTCTTAACTATTTGTTGGGCTTTGGTGCTCTGGGATGCTGAGATTTGCACCACTCGAGGATCCTGATTGAACGAATCAACGATCTGTTTTTGCAAGACAAAAACATAGTAGGCCACTGCACCGATCAATACCACTGCCGTCAAAATGAAGACGTTGGTATATAAATCCTTCTTTAACATACGCTTTCTCTGGTTGACTTAATTCTCACTAATCGCTGCATAAACAACAACGAGTAAAAAATCATAATTCTAGCAATTCAAAATTAAACAAAATAAAAACCGTCCTTGAACTGCTTTTTGATCACCTCAAAGTTTACTTAATAAACCATGAAATAATTTTTTTTATCGACAACATATTTCTCACTCTCTACTAAAGTAGTAAAGAAATAGATAAAAATCCTTTTAATTTTTTTTTGACTTTATATGAATCAAAGACCATATTTTTGTGAATGGCACATTGCAAAATGAGTCAATCACTTTTAATCTTAAATAATTGAGAATCAAATATTAATTTAAAATAGATTAAACATTTGGTTTAATTAGTCAATAGTTTTTACTTTTCACGACCAAAGTATACGCCTATCATATGGATTATCTGAGGAGCTACAAAAATATTTATGATCAGAACATCATCTTGATGTACAAAGGCGAGCTGACTTTTGATCTGGTTACCGCTATGATAGGAACCTTGGAAGAGAGACTGGAAGAGCTGGAGCAAGATCGAAAAGTAAAGAAGAAGTTTTACAATGTAGCGACGGAATGCATTCAGAATTTGTACTATCACTTGGACGAAGTAAACCCAGACGATGTAAGAGTAAGTAGCTACGATTCTAATTCCGCTTTGATCATGATTTCGGCTAGAAAGAGATTTTATAGTCTGCAGACGGGAAACTACATTCCAGCAGAAAAGACCAAAGAGATTCAAAAAAGACTAGATGATATCAATGCAGTTGATGCGGAAGAGCTTAGAATTCTATACAAAAAAGTATTAGCCGAACAGGAGTTTTCCGATAAGGGAACTGGTGGTTTAGGATTTATTGATATTGCAAGAAAGACTGGCGGACAGAAGTTGAGGTATAAGTTTCAGCCAGTGACCGACAAAGTGAGTTACTTCACTTTCCAAATTAGATTGCCTAGAGTAGAGCTTGACCAGTAATAATTATTAAAACTAGCTATCATTAAAATGGAAAAAGTATTCATCGAACCTACCCGAACTACACCATTGGTCAAATTTGACCCTGATGAAGGCTTATTGGAAATGAAAGGACGATCTAGTCCTGAAAACTCTATTCAATTCTACCAACAGGTTTTGGACAACCTAGAAGAGTTTGCCCAATCTGGGGGCGACAACTTCACTGCTAATCTAGCATTTGAGTACTTTAACACCAGTTCATCTAAATGCTTGTTTGACGTCTTCAAAAGGCTCAGCAAAATTGGCGACTCTGGCAAAGAAATAACGATTAATTGGTATTTTGAGGAAGGTGATGATGACATGATGGAGGCCGGTGAAGATTACAGCGATTTGCTGGATCTTGATTTCAATTTCTTTGAAATAGAAGACGATGACGATTTGTGATCATTAAAATTTAGATGGACAACAACAGAGAGCTTTATTTTGATGAAATAGAAAGTCTGAGAAAATTCAGATCAAAGATTGAAACCCATGCGATCTACAAAGAGGACCTTGATTCTTTTTCTGATGAATACGAAGAGCTAGTTGCCCAAGCCAAAGTAATTACAAGAGTTTCTGACAGGCTACAGAAGAAGCTCGACAATGCCAACATTCAAATCCGTGAGCAAAATGAAGAGATCAAGGATAAGAACATCCAGTTAGCAGATACTGTAGATCAGCTAGCTAAAGCGCAAGTCGGGAGACGTGCCTCCACAATTATGCTAACCGTTGCTGTGGTGCTCTTCATTCTAGAGCAAATCTTCATCGAACCTATCATTGAAAAGTATATCAATGTTCCTTACGTCGGACTAGGCATTCTTGCCCTGCTATTCTTCGCTATTAAATTTTTTGAGGGGGGACTTGAAAAGTACTTCATGAACCAGGAGAAGAAGAAAATTCTGCAGCAGGAAGGTAGTAGTTAAATCGGTATAATGAACAGTCATCAGCAAAAGCTTGCCAAAAAAGTCACGAAGGGAAATCTTTTTGCTTTTTACCTACTTAGAAGTCTCCCGATGGGCCTGATTGCAGGTTTGCGAGTTAGAGAGATCAACGAATCTAAATGCGTGACTTCTGTGCCATTTAAATGGCTGAATAAAAATCCGTTTAAGTCGATCTACTTTGCTGTCCAATCCATGGCTGCAGAGCTCTCAACGGCCACTGCTTGCTTACTGGCGGTGCAGGGTCAAAGCCCAAGCGTTGCATTTATTATCGTTGACCTAAAAGCAAATTTCACTAAGAAGGCCACCGACCGTGTGTTCTTTACGTGCGAGGACACAACCAAAGCATTCAAAACGGTAGAAAAGTGTATAGCCAGCGGTCAATCGGAACAAGCAACCTTCAAAACCATCGGTCGAATGAAGGACGGAACGGTTGTCTCTGAGTTTGAATTTACCTGGTCATTCAAGCAGAGGCGATCATAAGTCTTTAAGCAAAACGTTTGCCTCTGTGTCCTTCCACTTGGTCTCAATGTTTTCAAGTGAGTCTTCAATATTTTGAAAAACTTCTGACTTGTGTGAGTCGAACTCACCCATCCCTTGAGACTCAAATTTTGAAAGCACCGTATGAATATCCATCTGATGTATATCAAAACTGGGCTGATATGCATCTTCATCGGAATCGACATGCGTAATTAGCCCTGCCTTCTCTAATTCCCGGCACAACTCCGCAATGTATCTTCTTGGTACGTTTACAGACCCTCCAAGCTGCTTCAAGGTCATTGGACCCTCTGCATTTTCAAACTTCTTCACGATCCGATACAGCAACAGTAGCATCAGTTTTCTTCGATAATCTAGGTTCATCTTCAGTTTCTCAGAATTCATCTCCCACTGATCCTTGAATTGGATTGCGTAGCAGATCTCTGCTCCAAATAGCACAATCAGCCAGCTGATCTGCAGCCAAATCAAAAACAAGGGCAAAAAAGCGATACTACCGTAGATCGTATTATATCTAGCAAATGCGAACTGGAGCGAAATAAATGCCTGCTGGTTTAAGACATAAAAGGTCCCAGCTACAATACCTGCAATCAAGGCAGGAAAGAAATTGACTTTTGTATTAGGGAATATGAGATAGAGTCCAAATAACAGTATCCAGAGGATGGTATAAGGTATAAGCGTAATTAAGACAATGATCCCCGACCTAAGCTCTCCTAAGAACTCTATGTTAGAAATAATGTCCTGCATGGTGTCCTTCACAAAAACGGTAGCAGTACTTGCAACGATCATCAAAAGAGGTCCTAAAAGAATTACTGAAATGTAGTCTGAGATCTTGCGCTCCCACCTTCTACTCTTCTTGATATCCCACATGTCGTTGAAGGCATCCTCAATATTCATTAGTAGTCTGATCACCGTGTAGATCAAGAAGACTGCAGAACTTATTGCGATGATCCCGCTTCCTTTTGCGGTAAGTAAATTCTCTACAAATGGAATCACTTGATTAAGCAACTCGGTTTGACCCTTGAAGTACAGTTGCAGCTCCTTTTCAACCAAACCTCTAATGCCAAAAGCTTTTGCAATAGCAAAAAGTAAGGCTAACACCGGAACAAATGATAGCATGGAAAGATAAGTGAGCGCGGATGCCTTCTCTGCGCACTTATCATTAATGAATTCCTTGATCGAGATGATAGCAACCTTAAGAAACCCCAAAGACCACCTTCTTCTCTTTTTCAGTGAATTAGTCTGAATTCGCCATAAATCTATTTCGATAAATCGCTTGACATCATTGATCTTTTCTAGCACCATGGAGATTCATTTGATGGAAAAGATAAGCAGTACCGAAGAATTAGTCATAAAAAAAGGAGACGAACGCCTCCTTTTCACCTAATCACCTATAAATTAACCCATTTGTCATTATGACATAAGATATGAGTTATAACAACTTAACAGGTTATACCCCTATGCTCTCTTCAACTCAAGAATTGTGATCTCAGGTAATATTCCTATCCTGCCTGGGTAGCCAATGTAACCATAGCCCCTATTCACATAAAGATACTGATCTCCTTCCTGGTAAAGGTCTGCCCATTGCTTGTATCGATACTGAACCGGACTCCATCTAAAGTTGCCGATTTCCACACCAAATTGCATCCCATGTGTATGACCGGATAAAGTCAAATCAATATCTGAATATTCAGGCCTTATTTGGGCATCCCAATGACTCGGATCATGAGAAAGGAGGATCTTGAATGGCTGCTCAACCCCTTCGATCGTTTTCTTCATGTCGCCGTATTTGGAGAACCTGCCTGACCCCCAGTTTTCACATCCCAATATCGCGATCTCTTCACCGTCAACCTTGATGGTCCTGTTCTCATTCAGCAACAGGTCATACTCCATGTACTTATGCATGGAATGCAGGTTCTTAACGTCCTGCTGCTTTGCAGCTTGCGAAGACCATTCCGAGTAATCACCATAGTCATGATTCCCCATCACGGAATAGACACCCAGTGGCGATTTGATACGCTTGAAAATATCTAAATAGTCTTTTGCTTCATCACTACTGTTGTTGACAAGGTCGCCGGTAAAAAAGGTGATATCCGGCTTTTGCTCAAGCAATAAATCCACTCCGCCCTGCACCGCAGTTTTACTAAAAAAACTACCAGTATGAATATCAGAGATTTGAGCTACTTGAATACCATCAAATGCTCCTGGAAGATCCCTAAATTGAACAACCCTCTTTCTTACCCTGTAGTCATGTGCACCAGAAATAATACCAAAAGTCATGGTGGCCAGGGGTACTGATCCTGCAATCAGAGCTGTCTTGGAAATAAACTGCGCTCTGCTTTCCGAGTACTTGTCTTCCACAAATGGCAACAAGTTGATCAGATAAGTCACTCCTCTCCTCAAGTCGTCTACGGCGACAAAAAGAGCTGCGAAAAACTTTGAAAAGAACAGAATACCAAATGCGGTGAAAATAATGGACCTCAATGTGAGGTATTGCTTCGCTCCGATGGCGACATAAGAAAAAATACCAACCATCAGGAGAATGGAAAGGCCCCAATAGGTCACTGAAAATATGTTTCTAGCAACTGAACTTAGGTTTTCAAAGGAGGGTCTTATTGCGTAGAAAACGTAGAAGTCGAGCGCCAGATACAGCGTGAAAAATACAATCAAAAAAATCATTCGCTTCATAAATAAAAACTCCTCCTTAAAAAAGGAGGAGTTAACTATTAACTTAAACCTAACCGATAAATGTTTGCAAGAACTGAATCTTTCTTGTCATTCTGCTAACGGAAAACAAGGTAGAAAGGTTGGTCATTAGCAAATTAAAGTGTTTGCTATGCCGCCTTACTGTAGGTCATTTCTGCCTGCCGCTCACCTTCGCCTTTTTTCGCAAAGATTCTATACTTGATTCTGTAAGTGATAGTAAAGAGCGTCGGAACAATAATTAGCGTCAAGAAAGTTGCTACAATCAGACCGAAAATCACTGTCCATGCTAGTGGACCCCAAAAGATCACATTATCTCCACCCAAGTAAATCTTGGGATCGAAGTTTGTGAATAAGGAGAAGAAATCAATATTCAAACCAATGGCTAATGGAATCAAACCAAGTACCGTTGTAATCGCAGTTAGCAATACCGGTCTAAGTCTCGCCTTTCCTCCCTGAATAGTCAGCTTCATCACTTGATCTTTCGACAAGAACTCTCTTTCACCCATACCTAATTCTTCCTTCTTGCGGTCAATGAGTATTTGCGTATAATCAAGTAACACCACCCCATTGTTAACCACTATACCTGCAAGTGAAATAATACCCATCATGGTCATCATGATCACGAATGGCCATCCTGTCATCATCAGACCTCCGAACACACCAATAAGACTTAGGAATATTGCAATCATAATGATGATTGGTTTAGAAATGCCACCAAACTGGAAGACCAATAACAACGCAATTAAGCCCAAACCAGTAAAGAAAGCTCCCATTAGGAATGCCATCTGCTTGTTCTGTTCCTCAATCTGACCGGTGTAGTCGATCTTCACGCCTTTTGGTAAACCATCAAAGGAAACCATCTCTTCTTCAATCTGAGCCACAATAGCTCCTGCATCAGTGAAGCCAGGCTTAAGTCCAGAGTATACCGTTACTACCCTCTTCGTATCCTTGTGCTTAATCGCACTGAAACCAGAGGTATTTTTTTGTCGAGCAACTGCTGACACTGGGATCTCCCTGATTCTACCGGAAGACTGGTCTCTGAAAGTAATATTCTGGTTAAACAAGGCACTCTTATTGTAGCGTAGATCCTCATTGAACCTGACATTGATGTCGTAATCCTCACCGTCTTTCTTGAAGATGCCGGCCTTTTCTCCAAACAAGGACCTTCTGAGCTGCTGACCAACCTGTCCTACTGAGACACCTAGTTCACCCGCCTTCTCTCGGTCTACCTCCACGTTCATCGTTGGCTTGCCTTTATTTACATCGATCTTTATCTCCTCAATGCCGTCAATGTTCTTACTATTAATGAAGTTTCTCATCAATTCAGCGGTCTGAATCAACTCATCGTAATCTCTTCCTTCCAGTTCAATATTGATAGGATATCCAGCCGGTGGACCTATTGGATCCTTCTCTACAGAGATAGAAACTCCAGGATAAATTCCTGTCAAAGATTCCTGAACTCTCTGTCTAAGCTTCTCTGAATCACGACCTTGACGATACTTGAATTCTGTCATAGAAGCAGTAATCTTTCCTCTGTGAGGCATCTCAGCTGATGAACCTCCATCAGTAAATGGATTTCCTGCACCCTCTCCTACCTGGGAAACCGCGGATTCTACCAGAATATTCGCTCCATTTATTACGTAGAGCTCATCCCTAACAATATCATATACCCGATTCTCGATTTCCTTGGTGATCTGATTGGTTTTGTCAATCGCAGTTCCCTCAGGATACTCGATGTAGACAATGATCTGGTTAGGCACATTATCTGGAAAGAATTCGATTTTGGTCCTTCCTGATCCAACAGAACCTCCAAAGCCCATAAATGTCATGATGAGCACCAAAAATGTAATGCCACTATACCAATAAACATTATTTCCTCTAATGGCATGCGTGATCCTCTTCTCGTAAAAATTCTCCAGCCTGGTTAGCACCCTGGTCTGGAAACCTCTCGCAAGTCCTTTGATCACGTACTTGTAAAGCCAGAACATGATGGATGTAAACACCATCAAAGTGCCTAGACCGCTCATAGCTGTTCCAGAAAACAAAATCAATAATCCTATCGGAACCAGAATAAAAGTCAGCCTCAAAAGAGCTTTGGTGGTCAGCTCCTTTTCACCGGTCTCCATCAACTGAGAAACCAGCATGGAATTCATAAAGATTGCCACGAAAAGTGAAGACCCGAGCACAATTGAAAGGGTGATTGGGAAATACTGCATGAACTGTCCCATCACGCCAGGCCACAATCCTAGGGGAACAAACGCCGCTACGGTCGTTGCGGTAGATATCATGATAGGGAAAGCAATCTCTGCAATTCCTTTCTTTGCTGCAGCAATTCGAGAAAGCCCCTCCTGTTCCATCAGTCGGTACACATTTTCCACAACCACAATACCATTATCCACTAGCATACCTAGTCCCATGATCAATCCAAAAAGAATCATCGTGTTGAGGGTATACCCCATAGCATTAATGATCATGAATGACATAAACATGGACATTGGAATCGCAAATCCCACGAACAATGCATTCCTAAACCCTAGGAAAAACATCAAAACAGTTACCACCAGGATAATCCCGAAGATGATGTTATTCACCAAGTCACTTACCTGATTGAGCGTTCTTTCTGAAGAATCATTCGAAACTGAGATCTTCAGATCCGATGGGAAATAGTCTTGCTCCGCATCTTTGATAATCTCTTTGATGCTGTTGACCGCCTGGATCATGTTGGTACCAGATCTCTTCTTCACATCGAGCATTACCACACTACTTCCAAATTCTCGGGCAAACGTGGTATTGTCCTCTGGCTCAAAGCTGACGGTAGCGATATCTTTTAAGTAGACTGGATCTCCGTTTTCTGATTTTACCACAAAGTTCTCAAGTTCAACTGGCTCTTCTACCTCTCCTAAGATCCTGATGGTTCTTCTTTGTCCACTAGCTTTCAAGTTACCAGCAGACATGGTCTGGTTTCCATTTCTTATGCCATTCAAGACATCTTCAAAGCTCACTTTAGCAGCCATCATCTTGTAGATGTCTACGGCAACCTCTACTTCCTTCTCCTGAGCACCCCTGATGTCAGCTGCTTTAATCTCCTTAAGATCTTCAATCTCATCTTGAAGGTACTCAGCATATCCCTTGAGCTTATCCACAGGATAGTCTCCGGTGATGTTGATGTTCATGATCGGCTGCTCCTCAGAAAGCTTCAAGTCAAAGACATTTGGCTCCACTTTGGCTTGGTTAAACAAAGGCCAATCCTCACCTGCTTTTTCTGAATCTACTTCATCCTTTACACGCTGTTTCGCGTCTTCTACTGTGATGTTTTCATCAAACTCCACTGTAATGATTGAATAGTCTTCCTGCGAAGTGGAAAGAATCTCCGTCACGTTGCTAATGTTCTTGACCTTATCTTCCAGTGGGTCTGTTATCAGACGTTCGATATCCTCTGCCGTATTTCCGGGAAAAGGCGTACTGATATAGATCTTCGTTTCCTTTATTTCAGGAAAGTCCTCCCTCGGCATTGCATTGTATGCCGATAGACCGATCAATAAAAAGAGGGTAATGATCAGATAAATCACCGATGGGTTTCTGATCGCCCATGAAGATGGTCTAAATTCCTTGTCTACTTTGCTTTCTTGCTTAGCCATAATACCTAGCTTTTAAGAATTTTAACTTTTTGTCCTTCCTTCACACTCCTTGCACCTTCAATGATAATGCTCTGCCCTGGCTCAATTCCAGAAAGCACCTCCACATAGTCTCCCTGAGTTTTGCCAGTAGTAATAATCGTTTTCGTAGCTACAGCTACATTGTCTTTGGTAATATCTGACACGATATAAGCGTATTGCTCTCCTTCAGAATTTTCAGATATTGTGCTTTGTGGTATCAAAAGCGCTTCTTCATTTCTGTAGTCATTAATATGCACTTTAGCTGTGAGGTTTGGCTTTACATTACCTGTTTTATTCTGCACCGGAATTTCCACCGTGTAAGACCTATTATTTGGGTTAATGTAATTTCCAGTCTCTCGCACAAATGATTCCATGGACTCATTCAAAATCGGAAACTCAACTTTTACTTTCTTTCCTTTCGTAATGGTAGTTATGTAAGTTTCAGGAACAGGAACTTCGATGTACATATTTGAAAGATTGATGATCCTAAACACCTCAGAACCTGGACCTCCAGGAACAACAACAGTCCCTTGATCCTTAATGACATCATCAATAACGCCTGAGAAAGGCGCTCGAATTAAGAACTTAGCCAGCTGCTCTTCCATTTGTTTTACGGCTGCTTCTTGGGACTCGAAGTTTGTCTGAGCTTGTAGGTATTGAATCTCGGAACCAATTTGCTGATCCCACAACCTCTTTTGTCTTTGGAAAGTAGTCTCAGCTAGAGCCAGCTGTGTTTTCATCTGAGCTAATTGGTTGCTCATGCCTCCATCATCAATGGTAGCTAGAAGCTGACCAGATTTTACCGCCTGACCTTCCTGAACATGAATCTTCACGAGCGTTCCAGCCATTTCAGGATATATTAAGACATTTTGCCTCGTGGTAACATCTCCTTGTAGCTCAATAAAATGAACAAAATCCTGTCTATCCAATTGCTGAACAGTAATCAGAGGATAGTTTTCATCATTTCTACTTGCTACAATGACAGAGTCTAATCTTGCAATATCAGTTGAGATTGCTCTTTGCTGATCAGTAAGCTCCTCTTTCTTAGCCTTTATTGCTGCTAAGTCACCATCTGCTATAACAGTCTCAATTGTAGATTCATTGCCACCACAACTAATGATGACAGCTGCGGTAAGGAACAGCGTGAAACTTTTTGTAATAATCTGAGTGATCTTTTGCATGATCTTTAGTTGGTTTTCGTGTAATTATTTTCTTTAATATTTCTTGTAGTCTTAATCTCGCTTGCCGATTGCCCTAGTCAAATCAATTTTAGCAATTACTGCATCGAACAAAGCGTTAAAGAAGTTGGTCTGCGCTTGCTTAAGCTCATTATCGGCATTCACTACCTCAAGGCTTGACCCAACTCCCTCCTTGTACTTAATCTCGGATATGTCAAAAATATTCTGAGCCAGCTCCATGTTTTCTTGCTGGACTTTGAGATTCTTGTTGGCATTCTTCAATAATATCCCTTGCTGCTCCACCTCTACTTGTACTCGTTCCTCAAATTGCGCAAGGCTATTTTCTAGCTTCTTTATTTCTACTTTCTGCTGCTGTATCTGGTAGTTTCGCTGCAGGCCAGTAAACAAAGACCAGTTAAGACTCAAGCCTACCGCAGAGTATCTATACCATTTATCTGGCCCAACCCCAGAGACCTCTCCAAAATTGCTTTCCGTTCGAAACAGACCGACAAACGTGGGGGACTGGGTAGAAGCTCCAAGAGTTCCAAATGCCTGAAGTACTGGGAGACCACCGGCATATAAATTCTTTAAGTTTAATTCCTGCAGTTCCTTATTGACCACCAACGTTTGATAATCATGTCTGTTAATCAGATCATACTCCTGAGGAATACTTTGCACTTCGCCATTAATAAAGTCCGATATAGAACCTTCCAACTCCAAAGGGTCATCCAAAGGATAATTCATTTGGAATTTCAGTAACTGCAATGAAAGTTCGGACAGATCTTCGTAATTACTCTTCTGCGTTTCAGCATTATTCAATGTAACCTTGAGACGGTCTACCTCAATCTTTTCAGCAAAGCCACTTTCATACAAGGCTTGTGTTTCCTCGTGAAGCGTTCGTATTCTATCCAAGTTAGAAATGTATAGCACCAATCTTTCTTCATTGATCAGTACGTTGAAATACGCTTTTGCTACAGCAGCTTTGAGTTCACTTTGGGTATAATCTTTTTGCTTTCGTGACAACTCCTTATAGGTCCGTGAGGCCTGAAGACCCACAATGTAGGAACCATTGAAGATCAGTTGAGAAACAGACAGGTTCATATCTCCATTTGATTTAAGCTGAAAGAAGTTCTCTGCACCAAAAACATCTCCCTCCTGGATCCCAAGCGATTGCGCATCCTCTTCTGTTATCCCGAAACCAGCGCCTGGGCTGTACTGAGAAAAGAACCGAGGAAGTGTTGGGTTATGCTGAGCAGTGACAGATCCATTTACTTGAGGTAAACCGATACCTACCGTTTCCTTAACACTCAATGCTGCAATTTCCTCGTCGAGCGTCGCATTGACTGAACTAGCTTCATTCTCCACCGCATAAGCCATGCATTGCTCCAAATCAAACGTAGTTGTTTGGGAATACGCAGAGGCGCCTATTAGCAGAAGACACACTAGCGTGAACAATTTTGGTTTCATAAAAATCATGTATTTGTGTAGTTGTCCGTGATTAAATGGAATTTTTGATTT
>CAYYNA010000009.1:0-1831 GCA_964472815.1 uncultured Roseivirgaceae bacterium | reverse complement strand
TGCATAAACAATTCATCCGCACTGTTGACTATTTTCTCTTTCGTTTCCAATATTGATCTTCGTTACTCCTCTTGAAACTCAGGAAACTTTTAACTCACCAAAAGTTTCCTTCGTGCAAATCAACGAATAAGTATTTATTTAGTTTGGGTTTTGAATAACAATTTTCGCGAATCGTAAAAAATGCTACCTGAAACCCAAAAAATGACGAGTGTAACGAGAGCAAATGGACAGCTGTTTTATGAAATTTTTGGGGATGGACCTAAAGTATTAATCGCTTTTCATGGTTTTGGTCAGGATAGAAACATTTTTCTCAGCTGGTCCCAAAAATTAAAAAGTCAGTATAAGATCCTCGCCTTGGATCTTTTCTTTCACGGATCTAGTACTCGAAACAGTGAAAGGCTCTCAAAGACCGAATGGAATGAATGGCTAGACTTGATCCTCGAAAAAGAACAGATAAACAGGTTTTCTGTATTGGGCTACAGTCTCGGTGGAAGATTCGCTATTTGTACAGCGATACTTAAAAGTGATCAGATCGATGAGCTAACCCTTATAGCTCCAGATGGAATCTTTCTGACACCCTGGTATAAGTTGGTTACCACTCCTGGCTTACGGCTCTTTCTCAAGTACCTTCTTTTACGGTCAGATAGACTGGAACAACTGATCAAGATCAATAAGCGCACCAAACTGGTAAATGCCTACGTTGCAGATTTTGTGCAGAAAGAGATGGGAGATGAGGAGAATCGTAAACGCATCTACTTGTCATGGAATTGCTTCAAATACCTTGGCTACACGAAGAAAGAACTCGCTGCGACGTTTGGAAAAGCTAAGTTCAATCGCAAGATCATTCTAGGCAGTAAAGATTACGTAATCCATCCAAAAGACATCTCCCCCATAATCGAAAACATGGGCTCTTTCCAGGTCCATATACTCCCTCTGAAACATCACCAACTTATCAAACCGGAGGTAGCAGATTATCTAAATAGGGATTGAATGTTTCCAGCGATAAGCTAACTTTGAGCGCTTCTTAAAGAAGACCCTTAATGATCCAATTCTTTCAAAAAACTCCAGATGCCGTAATAGCAGTAGGAGTTCCTGGCCCACTCTCTAAAGAAGAAATATCAAAACTATCGTGGCTATTTTCAGGTGCACAGCAACTCTCATCAAAGCAGGTAGAGGGGAAATTTATTGGACCTAGAAAGGAAATGATCTCTCCTTGGAGTACGAATGCCAGCGATATTGCTCACAATGCTGGAATAACCTCCATCTTCCGCATTGAAACCTATCTGCTTGAAGCAACCACAAGTGCGTTCGACCCGATGCTACAACAAGTGTATGAGGGACTGGATCAGTCGCTGTTCACTCAAGAAAGAAAGCCAGCTGAAATAGAGCACATCACTGATATTTCATCATACAATGAGAAAGAAGGGCTAGCGCTCAGCAGCGAAGAAATCGATTATCTCAATAATGTTTCAAAAGAGATTGGCAGGCCCTTGACAGACTCAGAAGTTTTTGGCTTTTCACAGATCAATTCAGAGCACTGTAGACACAAAATCTTTAACGGCACTTTCATCATTGATGGAAAGGAACAGGAGCTTTCGCTATTTCAATGGATCAAAAAAACATCTAAGGAACATCCCAACTATTTGGTATCGGCGTACAAAGACAATGTAGCCTTCATACAAGGGCCCAAGGTTGAGCAGTTTGCTCCGACTACACAAAACAAGCCTGATTGGTTTGACACTTCAGAGTTCGAGTCTGTCATTTCGTTGAAGGCAGAAACGCACAATTTTCCAACCACGGTGGAACCGTTCAACGGTGCTGCTACAGGTTC
>CAYYNA010000008.1:13942-36685 GCA_964472815.1 uncultured Roseivirgaceae bacterium | reverse complement strand
TCACCTCAATGGCAGCAGGAATCTCATCTTCTTCAAGCATTTCCAGTAGGTCAATCTCAATGGTCCTACACAGCGATAGCATGGGAATATCATTACCGAGACCCTCAAACGGGTTTTCTGAATAGTCTCCAACCAATTCCATCATGAGGTAAACCCACCCAATTAATACGGTAAAAGGAACTGAAAGCCATACACCAAAGGCTCCCAACTTGGCAAACTCCGAGACCATCCCAAATGGGAGTAAGAAGATGAAAATTCCTACAAAGACAAAACTCATGCTCCCGTACTGGCGGGGTAAGGGGAACTTTTTTATACGCTCACACTTCCCCTGGTGATCGTAGAAGTCATTCAAAATCTGTTGAAGTTCCATGTGGCGGAAATCATCTATCAGATCCTTTTTTCTAAGTGTCAGCAGGTCTTGACTTTGTTGGTCGATGATCTGTGTGGCCGTGTTCTGAAACTGGATCAGACGATTATATTCTTCATCGTTTAAGTATTTTTTTAGTTCTTCCTGGGTAAACCCACCATCCTGATGGAGGCCAACACCCCATCTTTTCATTCGCTTTTTGTTGAGCTTACTTACATGTTTGCCAATATTGACATGTTCCCATTGTGTTGGGATCAATAATTGGTTGCGCAATGTATAGAGCCATGCAATGTGTCGAAAAATCATTTTTTTCTTCCATCCTTTCAAAACATGTAGCTCAGCATCCTCCGAAAAGACGTCTGAAATGAAACCTTTGATATTGATTCCCCAGGAGCGGCTGCTATTCACGATTCCGCCCCATATCTTTCGAGCCTCCCACAACCTGTCATACGCACTGTTGTTCTTGAAGCCGATATAAAATGCGACAGCAGTACCTATTACCGAGAGAGGCAACCAGGGTATGGACCAGGAAAAGGGCGTGAACTCATACACTAATGCCATGATAGTCGCCCAAACCGTCAGCCAAATGATATGAAATCCAGAGAATCGTAAGATGCCCGTTAAAGAAAAATTCTTATTTACATACATATGTAGAAAAGTCGATGTTCAGATTTAAGATAGGCCAACTATCTGTATGATCCGAATTATTCTCCTGATTCCAACTTGTTCATTCGTATCTCAGATTCAATTATGCTGTAAGGTGTTTTTCATTAGCTAGAATTTATCGTACTCCCACATCCTCCCACAATTTTGCATTTATCGATCAATTTTTCTGTTTTTCTGGAATTTGTTGAAAATTAATCGCTCATGTAATGTGAATCTTCTAAGTATCTCACTTACAGAAACTTTATTTTTAGATCTAAATCATTCATTTAATCATCAATAAGGTCATATTTTGGTTTCTGTGGTAAAAAGTGGGGGAGAGTGGGAATAAATTTCAGAAATTCATTATGTTTGCTATGGTGGTTTATATTTTTCAAGGCTCAGTATGGCGTTTTTTACAAGCGAGTATGAGTGTAAGTTGGATACTAAAGGGAGGTTGGTTTTACCTGCAAAGATTAAAACCAATCTTCCTGAGGTCTCCACTGCAGAACTGGTTATTCGGAAGGGATTTGAGCCGAACCTAATCCTCTACCCAATGGTGGAGTACAAAAAGATCCACCACAAGATCTCTTCATTGAGTGAATTCGATCCTGAACAACGAAAGTTGAAAAGGACTTTTTTCAGGAGCATCGCTACGGTAGAGTTGGACAATGCCAATCGCATCAATTTTCCTAAGCAAATGCTCGCTCATGCGCAAATAGATAAGGAGGCACTCCTCATAGGCACGGGCAATTATATTGAAATGTGGAATCCTGAAGTATTTGATCAACACATGATAAGTGATGATGACGAATACTCCGCACTCGCCCAGAAGTTCCTCGACGAATGAGCGGAAAAGCGTATCACGAGCCAGTGATGCTGCAAGAGTGCCTGGAAGGATTACAGATAAAAAAGGATGGAGTATATGTAGATGTGACTTTCGGAGGTGGTGGTCACAGCAAGGCAATACTTCAGCATTTAGCAAAAGGACACCTCATTGCATTTGATCAGGATCAAGATGCTGAAAAAAATGCACAAAAGCTCACTGATTCATTGGATGAAGCGAGCGATAGTTCTTTCACATTTATTGATACCAATTTCAGGCTTCTAAGTAAGTATCTGAGACTATATGGCATTCGAGAAGTAGACGGCATTCTGGCAGATTTGGGCGTCTCTTCTCATCAGTTTGATGCTCCGGAGCGTGGCTTCACCATCCGAGGGGAAGGTGAGTTGGACATGCGGATGGATCAGCAATCCTCACGAAGTGCGAAACAAGTGGTCAATGAGTACGACGAAAAAGACCTGATACATCTTTTCAGTGCATATGGAGAGGTAAAGAATGCAAGGACTTTGGCTCGTGAGATTGTATCCGCACGTACGGAAGCACCAATCGACACCAACGAGCGCCTAAAGGAGATTGCGTGGAAGCTGGCCCCTAAGCACAGAGAGATGAAATATTTGGCTCAAGTCTTTCAGGCGATACGCATCGAGGTGAATGAGGAATTGGAGGCACTAAAAGACTTTTTGAAGCAAGCGGGCGAGGTACTTAAGCCAGACGGCAGACTGGTAGTAATGAGTTATCACTCGCTTGAAGATCGATTGGTGAAGAACTATATCAATAAAGGAAATTTCAAAGGGGTTGATGAAAAAGACTTCTTCGGTAATCCAATTAGGGTATTTGACCCGGTGAACCGAAAACCCATCGTCCCGGAAGAAGGAGAGATTGAAAAAAACAGCAGAGCAAGAAGTGCAAAGCTGAGGATTGGCAAAAAAAGAGATGGCTGAAAACACCTACAAAATCCCCCAACGAGAAGAGCGAGGCGGACTATTTCGTCTTATTAATCGCTTTTTGCGCATGGACAGCTCCATGAGTGAGGTGATACATGTGCGTTTTCTTCCCCAGATTCTATTCCTGTCATTCTTATGTCTGCTGTATATCGGCAATCGGCACTATGCTGAAAAGAAAATTAGGACCATCAACCAATTGGAGACAGAGGTTGAGGACCTAAGAGCAGATTATACCACCTTGAAGGCTGACTTCATGTATGAAAGTAAGCAGTCAGAAGTGGCGAAACGAGCCGCAGCGCTTGGTTTGAAAGAGAGTAAAGAATCACCTGTATTGATAAGGGAAGTTGAGCATTAAGAAAAGCATAGTACTACGCGTAAGGATCGCATTCATTTTGACGTTTCTCGCCGCTGGCGCTATCATCTTCCGTATCACTACTATTCAATATGTGGAGGGTGAGCAATGGGTGAGTCTTGGAGAAACACTCGGCATGCAAGTGATGAACGTCAAGGCTACCCGAGGAAACATCTATGCAGATGACGGGAGTTTATTGGCGACCTCTTTACCATTTTACCAGTTGGCGATCGACCCGCTGCTTCCTACTGACGGGCTCTATAAAAGTGGTATCGACTCACTGTCCTACTTCCTTTCCAAGTACTATAAAGATTTATCTGCTACGCAATACAAGAAAATGATCGATGATGCCCGTAAGAAGGGCCGCCGATACATATTGGTCAATCGGCAGCAGATCGGATACCAAGACAAGAAACTGATGGAGCAATGGCCTTTGGTAAGAGAAGGTCGACTAAAGGGCGGAGCATTCTTTGAAAAGGTAGAAAAGCGGTTTCTACCTTTTAATCATTTAGGCATCCGGACTATTGGTAGTGTAAATGCTGACGATCGCGGGACGGTAGGTTTGGAGTATAGCTTCAATAGACAGCTTGCCGGGGTAAATGGAAAAGGTCTTTTTCAAAAGATGGCCGGTGGAGGATGGAAGCCTATCTACGATGGGACGGAAAAAAGACCAGTAGATGGTTACGATATTCAAACTACAATCAATGTTGACTTACAGGACGTGACTGAATCAGCTCTGCTGAAAGAGCTGGAGAAGCACAAGGCAGATTACGGCGTGGCAGTAGTCATGGAAGTAAGCACCGGAGAGATAAAAGCTATTTCAAACCTAAGTAGGAATAGTAAGGGTGATTACTACGAGCGCTACAATTACGCTGTTGGTAGTCAAGGTTCCAGGGAACCGGGCTCCACTTTTAAGCTGGCAAGTATGATTGCTCTGCTTGAGGAGACAGACATTAAGCTTTCAGATTCTGTGCAAACGGGAGACGGCAAGTTAGAATTCTTTGATAAGGTAACTAGAGATCATAAGCCTGGAGGCTTTGGGACCCTGTCTGTACAGGAGGTCTTTGAGAAATCTTCAAATGTGGGAGTTGCTAAGTTGGTTTCACAACACTTTGGCAGCAACCCAGATAAATTCATTAGCTACTTAAGGGACATGAGGCTGCATCAGCCCTTGAATTTTCAAATGATAGGTGAGGGGCGGCCATACATCAAAGATCCTTCCGATTCCACGTGGAGCGGGGTGACTTTGCCTTGGATGAGCTATGGCTATGAGCTGGAGATGACACCTCTTCAGACGCTAACACTTTTTAATGCGGTGGCAAATAATGGCAAGATGGTCAAGCCCATGATCGTGAAGAGCGTGATGAATGCAGACCGAACCGTGGAAGAATTTGACACGGAAGTAATCAATGATAAGATCTGCTCAAAGGAGACACTAAGGAAAATTAAGGTGATGATGGAAGGGGTGGTTGAGCGAGGTACAGCTTCCAATATTAATCATAGCATGTACAAAATCGCCGGGAAGACAGGTACTGCCAAGACGGTGAAGAATGGCCGATATGTCAAGGAGTACTATACTTCATTTGCGGGTTATTTTCCTGCAGAGGCCCCAAGGTACAGTTGCATTGTGGTGATTCATGATCCAAAAGGCTATCAGATTTATGGGAGTGACGTATCAGCTCCGGTCTTTAAAGAAATTGCCGATAAGATCTACTCATTGGAGCTTGAAATGCACGAAATAGGCACTTCAGAAAATACGCATGTAACCGGAGTTTTTCCTTATATCAAGGCAGGCAAGAAAGATGAACTTTCGATGATTTGTAATGAACTGGGAATTTCCAATCATGCTAAATCTGAAAGCGAGTGGGTAAAAACAAATGTGATCAATGATGCGGTGTATTGGACAGAAAATAAAGTCAAATACGAAGTAGTGCCGGACGTAAGAGGGATGACCTTGCGTGATGCCCTGTACGTCTTGGAAAATTTAGGACTGGAAGTGAAAGTGAATGGAAGGGGTAGGGTATCTACTCAATCCATGACTCCAGGAGGAAAAATTGTGAAGGGTTCCACCATTAAACTTCAGATGAGCTAATGCAGACCCTCAAAGACATATTGTATGGTGTTTCTCTCAGAACTCTTACTGGCAATCGTGACGAGGAAGTGGCTGGAGTTGCATTTGATTCTCGCAAAGTAGAAAAGGACTTTCTTTTCGTGGCGATTAAAGGATTGACGGTAGACGGCCATGATTACATTGAGAAGGCCGTGGAGCTAGGTGCAAAAGTTATTGTGTGTGAGCACCTTCCTGAGCTAGAAGATCCGAAACTAACGATCGTTCAGACCGACAATTCCGCAGAAGCGCTTGGCATCATAGCGTCGAATTTCTTTGGACGACCTTCAGAAAAACTAAAACTCGTTGGGATTACTGGTACCAACGGAAAGACAACTTGTGCAACGCTATTGTACGAGCTTTTTATCAACCTAGGCTACTCGGTGGGCTTGCTTTCTACTGTAGAGAACAAGATTAACGACAAGATCTTGGAAACCAGCTTTACAACTCCTGATGCATTGCAGCTAAATCAACTTTTGAGTGAGATGATAGAGCGTGGCTGCACACATTGTTTCATGGAAGTAAGCTCCCATGCCTTGGTCCAAAATAGGGTGGCAGGTATTCACTTCACAGGTGGAGTGTTTACAAATATCTCTCACGACCATTTGGATTATCACAAGACTTTTGATGAATACATTGCTGCGAAGAAGTTGCTTTTTGACGGCCTTTCATCTGAGTCATTTGCCTTAACAAATACCGATGACAAGCGGGGTGCAGTGATGCTTCAAAATACGAAAGCTGAAAAGCACCGAATGGCCATTAAGTCCATGGCGGATTTCAAGGTGAGAATGGTCCACAATACGCTGCAGGGCTTGGAGCTAAACTTCGATGGTGTAGATGTTTGGTTTAAGCTGATTGGAAAATTCAATGCCTACAATCTATTGACTGTGTATGCAGTGGCACTACTCCTTGAGGAAGAGAAGGAGTCGGTATTAAGTGGGCTTTCCATGACAAGGGGTGCATCAGGGAGGTTTCAAAAAGTGGAAAATGATTCGAATGTGCTGGCCATTGTCGATTATGCGCACACCCCTGATGCGCTTGAAAATGTGCTAGAAACGATTGGAGACCTGAGGACCAAAAATGAGCTTTTGGTGACAGTGGTAGGTTGTGGGGGAGATCGTGATAAATCCAAGCGGCCTAAGATGGCACAAATTGCGACAAGTCTAAGTGACAAAGTAATTCTTACCTCAGATAACCCAAGAACCGAAGATCCAAAAGCCATACTTGAAGATATGAGGGCTGGAATTCCAAAATCTAAGGAACGGAATGTGATGGTGATTGAGGATAGAAAAGAAGCTATACGAACTGCCTGCAATCTTATCAACGAAAATGATATTCTGCTAGTAGCAGGCAAAGGTCATGAGACTTATCAAGAAGTAAATGGTGTTCGCCATCATTTTGATGATAGAGAAATACTTAACGAACTGCTAAACACAGAATAAATGCTCTATCACTTATTCAAATATCTGAATGAATTCGATTTTCCTGGTGCAGGATTATTTCAATATATATCCTTCCGTGCGGGGATGGCTGCTCTGCTTTCTCTTTTGATCACTATAACCTTCGGAAAGCGATTGATCAATATGCTCCAAAGATTCCAGATGGGAGAGTCCATTAGAGATTTGGGATTGGAAGGTCAAATGCAAAAGCAAGGTACCCCAACGATGGGAGGCATCATCATTATTAGTGCAATTGTGATACCAACGCTTCTTTTTGCAGATCTGAATAACATTTACACACTGCTTCTCATTATCGCAGCTTTGTGGATGGGTGCCATCGGATTTATCGATGACTTTTTGAAAGTCAAGAAAAAAAATAAGGAAGGACTAAGAGGCAAATTCAAGGTTATCGGACAGGTAGGGCTTGGCTTAATTGTAGGTCTGGTGATGGTCTTTAATGAGGATATCGTAGTTCGAGATTTTTCCGGCGAAGCGTTTAGAGATGAGAGCACGCTGCTGACGACTATCCCTTTTGTAGCCAATAATGAATTCAACTACGAATGGCTATTGCCGAGCTTCCTTGACGACTATGCATGGGTGCTGTACATACTGGTGGTCATTTTCATAGTAACGGCAGTATCCAATGGAGCAAACATTACGGATGGAGTAGATGGATTAGCAGCCGGCACCTGCGCAATCATAGGTCTAACGTTGGCAGTACTGGCTTACCTGTCTGGTAATGCCATTTTCTCTGATTATCTCAATATCATGTTCATTCCTAACTCAGGAGAGCTGGTGATATTCTGTACGGCATTTGTTGGTGCATGCATTGGCTTTTTGTGGTACAATGCTTATCCAGCTCAAGTCTTCATGGGTGATACAGGTAGTCTCTCTTTGGGAGGAATTATTGCGGTACTGGCCTTCGTGATTCGCAAGGAGTTCCTCATCCCAATTCTGTGCGGTATCCTGGTGATGGAAAACCTATCTGTGATCATACAGGTGGCATATTTCAAATACACAAAGAAAAAATACGGTGAAGGGAGGCGCGTTTTCCTAATGTCCCCACTCCACCATCATTATCAAAAGAAAGGTATCCATGAGGCCAAGATCGTTGCACGTTTTTGGACGGTAGGGATCCTCCTTGGAATTTTCACTTTAGCAACTCTTAAAATCAGATAAATGACTCTTACGCAAATTCAGCATTTAAACGAGAACTTTCAGAAGCATGCAGTGCAGCTTTCTGAATTGATGCCAACAGGTAGTCTGGTGCAAGCTACATCTATGCTTATTCGCAGTGGCAGACAGATTCATACCTATTTCGTCAATCTGCTTCAGACCAAAGATGAAGCCTCCTTCAATTCGATCATTTCAAAGATGGAAAATGAGATGGATGAGGTTGTGTTTATTCTGGATCAATTAGAACTGGCAAATAAGAAGCAGCAAATCAGCCTCATTCAGGATTTCCTAAAGGAGGGCTATGGATTGATGTCCATCTACTCCAAATGCTGCGACCAGGTTATTGATCAAAAAGTATTGAAAGAGGACTAATGGGTGATCGCATAGTCATATTGGGCGGAGGCGAGAGCGGTATTGGAGCCGCAGTATTAGCTAAGCAAAAAGGCTATGAAGTATTCTTGTCGGATGCGGGTGGTATCTCTTCCAGCAGAAGAAGAATATTAAAGACAGAGGAAATTGAATTTGAAGATCATGGCCATACTGAGCGGCTTATCCTTAATGCAGACCTGGTAATAAAAAGCCCTGGCATTTCTGATCGAGCTCCCTTGGTGCAAAAGCTGATTTCAAAAAATATTCCGGTCATTTCTGAGATAGAGTTTGCATATCGATTTATCGAAAAGGCGAAGGTAATTGCCATTACCGGTACTAATGGCAAGACGACCACTTCACTTCTTACCTACCACTTGCTGAAAACAGCTGGCTACAATGTCGCATTGGGTGGTAACATAGGAACTAGCTTGGCAGCCTTGGTAGCTGAAGGCGGATATCACTACTACGTGGTTGAGGTGAGTAGTTTCCAGTTGGATGGCATTCAAAATTTCCGTCCAGACATTGCTGTTCTTCTAAACATTACACCAGATCATCTAGATAGGTATGACAACAACTTTGATAAGTACGTCAAATCAAAGTTTAGAATCATGGAGAATCTGACCCATGAGCAAGCTTTCATTTATTGCGGAGATTGTTTTCCAGTTACCGAAGAGTTGAGTAGAAGAAAAGTAGAAGCAAGCATGTTTGCGATCGGTGCTTCTAAGAATGAAAAGCTAAATGCATACCTGGAAGAGGATCATTTGATTTTCAATTTTGAGTTTAAGAAAAATGATCTTCAACACCAGATTCCTCTTTCTGAAGTTTCACTGATTGGAAAGCACAATATGGTCAATAGCATGGCCTCAGTGATTAGCTCTCTGTGCATGGATGTGCCAATTGGGAAGGTCCTGAAAGGGCTAAAAACATTCAAGAATGCCCCTCACCGACTGGAGTTTGTAGATGAGGTAGAAGGCGTTGGTTTCATTAATGATTCCAAGGCTACCAACGTGGATTCGGTGTACTATGCACTTGATGGAGTGAAGAAAAATATCATATGGATCGCAGGAGGTATTGACAAGGGAAATGACTACAGTCAGATTGATGAATTGGTACGAGAGAAAGTCAAAGGGCTCGTTTGCCTGGGAAGTGACAACTCCGGACTGATTAGTTACTTCGGCTCTAAAGTAGACTTGATTGCTGAAGTAGACTCCACCAAGAAAGCGGTGGAGCAAGCATTTGATTGGGCATCTAAGGGGGATGTGGTACTCCTCTCTCCAGCATGCTCCAGTTTTGACCTTTTTTCCAATTATGAGGATCGGGGAGATAAATTCAAGAAGTCGGTGAAGAGTTTCAAAAAAGAATTGAAAGAAAAGATATGACTGCAGTCAAAGATTGGGCATATAGAAATCTAAAAGGAGATCCAATGATTTGGTTCATTGTGCTCATTTTGTCACTGTTCAGCATTCTTGTGGTATACAGTGCCACAGGTAGTCTAGCCTACAAAATGATGGGTGGAAACACAGAATACTACCTCATCAAACATGCCGTACTTGTCTCAGTCAGTTTCTTTGCTATCTGGGTCGCTCATCGAATCGATTACCGATACTATTCGAAACTATCTCGCTTGGTTTTATGGATTAGCGTACCGCTCTTGATCTTTGCCTGGCTATTCGGGACAGAAAAAAATGAAGCTTCAAGGTGGCTAACGATTCCATTGATTAATCAATCATTTCAACCATCGGATTTAGCCAAGTTGGCCTTACTGGTCACGTTAGCAAGCATGCTTTCTAAGCGTCAAAAGTCGATTGATGATTTTCAGCGTGCGATTATTCCGATGTTGTTTTGGATCGGGCTGATTTGCGGACTTATTGCACTCACCAATTTCTCATCTGCGATCTTATTATTTCTTACCTGCATGCTGGTTTTGTTCATAGGCAGAGTTCCTACCAAATACCTGGCTATGCTTTTGGTCATCTGTTCCTCGTTTGGTTCTATCGCTTTCTTCATTGGCCAACGAGGAGGAACGGCAATCTCCAGGGTAGAAAATTTTGTCAATGGAGAAACACCTTATCAAGCGAAGCAAGCTTATGTCGCCATAGCATCCGGCGGTGTTTTTGGGAAGGGTCCAGGACAAAGCGACCAGCGAAACTTTTTACCGCACCCATATTCTGATTTCATCTATGCCATCATTCTAGAAGAGTACGGACTCATAGGAGGCGTGATCGTCCTGTTTTTATACCTAGCGTTGCTTTACCGTGGTATGAAAGCGGCTGAAGGAAATGACCGGGCTTACGGTGGGCTTTTGTCGGCAGGGCTGAGTTTTGCCATCGTAATTCAGGCATTAGTAAACATGGGAGTTGCGGTAGGGCTAGGCCCAGTAACCGGATTGACATTGCCCTTCATAAGCATGGGAGGTACCTCTCAGCTTTTTGCAGGTATTTCGCTGGGTATCATCTTGAGCGTGAGCAGGGGAGAGATCGATCAATTTGGTGGAACGATTGAAAATCAATACAAAGAGGCAGCATAATCGAAAAGGAAGGAACATATCGCCAAGCACCCTTAAGGGTAATGATTAGTGGAGGAGGTACTGGAGGTCACATCTATCCTGCAATCTCTATTGCTCAGGCCCTTCAAGAAATGCTGCAAAGTGTAGAGATCCTGTTTGTCGGTGCTAAGGGGAAGATGGAGATGGAGAAGGTTCCGAAAGCTGGCTTCAAGATTGAAGGTCTATGGATCAGTGGGATACAAAGAAAACTATCCGGGCAGAATTTATTGTTTCCAGCAAAGCTCATATCAAGTCTATTGGGAGCCTCAAGATTGATCCGAGATTTTAAACCAGATGTGGTGGTTGGAGTAGGCGGATATGCCAGCGGGCCACTACTATATGTAGCTAGCAGAAAGGGTATCCCGACATTAATTCAAGAACAGAATAGTTATGCTGGCTTGACCAATAAGCTATTGGCCAAGTCCGTCAGCAAGATCTGCGTCGCGCATGATGGCATGGAAAAGTACTTTCCGAAAGAGAAGTTGGTAGTGACAGGTAATCCGGTTAGGAAAACGATCCTACTGAATCCGAATAGCAAAGAGTACGCGTATGCCCATTTTGAACTAAATCCAGATAAACCGATACTCTTGGTGGTAGGTGGAAGTTTAGGTGCTCGCACCATTAATGAAGTGGTCTTAGCTGGCTTGGAGAAGCTCAAAGAGAAAGACATACAGCTAATCTGGCAATGTGGAGGCTTATACCACAAAGAAATGGAAGAGCGGTACGAAGGGAAAGGTGGAGTGGTTGTTTTGAAAGACTTCATTTTTCAAATGGATTATGCCTATGGCATATCAGATGTAGTGATTTCCAGAGCGGGAGCTCTTGCAATTGCGGAGCTGATGCTTACAGGAAAGCCATCCATTCTGGTGCCTTCTCCAAATGTTGCAGAGGATCATCAGACGATCAACGCGCTAGCATTATTAGAGCACGAAGCGGCAGAAATGGTCAAAGACTCGGAGGCCATGGATAAGCTGATTGATGAGGCAATTAGCCTTATAGGAGATAAAGAAAGACAAGAAAAGCTGTCAAAAAATATTCATGGCATGGCTCATGAAAATGCAGCAATTGACATTGCAAATGAGGTAATGAAACTGGTTGAATGAAACTCAACGAAGTACATAGGGTCTATTTCGTAGGTATCGGTGGTATCGGGATGAGTGCCATTGCACGTTGGTTTCATGCAAGAGGTTTGGAGGTAGCTGGCTATGACAAAACAGAAACCGACCTTACGAAAACACTCGCCTCTGAGGGCATGAGTGTTCACTACCAGGATGCGCTGGAGTTCATTCCAGGTGAGTTTTTATCAGCCGATGGAACGCTAATCGTATACACGCCAGCTGTTCCGAAAGAGCACAAGCAGCTGAATTACTTCAAGGCCAGCGGTTATGCAGTCAATAAGAGGTCGGAGGTTCTGGGAATGATTACCGAAAACCACTACACCATCGCAGTAGCTGGGACGCATGGTAAGACCACCACCAGTTCCATGGTAGCTCACTTACTAAATGGATCCAGAAAGGGCTGCACGGCATTCGTAGGAGGAATCATGACAAATACAGATTCCAATCTCATCATTGGAAATGAGGATGCACCAATGGTGGTGGAAGCTGATGAATACGATCGTTCTTTCATGCGCCTCAATCCCAATTACATTGTCATTACTTCACTGGATCCAGATCACCTGGATATATACGGCGATGAGACTAAGATGCTTGACACGTACGAGGAGTTTGCCAAAAAAACACCAGATGATGGAAAGTTGCTCATGCAGTCAGATGCAGGTTATAAGATCAATCCTGGCAACAGATATACTTCTTATGCGATACGAGAGGGCGATGCGGTGGCGGATTCTCTCAGAATAGTGAATGGTGCATTTGTTTTTACCTATAGGTGTGGGATGGAAAAAATTTCGGATATCTACTTGCAGGTGCCAGGCTATCACAATGTTCTGAATGCCTTGGCGGCCATCACTGTAGCGCTAGACATGGGGATGGAAGGTCGAGAAGTAAGGAAGCGAATGAAAAGCTATGCTGGCGTCAAAAGAAGATTTGAATATGTCTTCAGAAGTCCGCAAGCAACACTTATTGATGATTATGCCCACCACCCAGAAGAGATTGAGTCTTTTCTGAAGTCGGTGAGGTCACTTTCGGGAGATCGAAAGATCACCGCGATATTTCAACCACACTTGTATTCCAGGACTCGTGACTTTATGAAAGGCTTTGCGAAAGCCTTGGATAAGGCAGACGAAATCATCTTGCTTGACATCTATCCAGCACGTGAAGAACCTATTGAGGGTATCACTTCAAAGTCGATTTTTGGCTTAATGGAGAATGAAAAGAAGGTACTAATACCAAAAGATTACTTGCTGCAAGAGCTTGAAAATCATGAGATGGATGTGGTGGTGACGATTGGAGCAGGGGATATTGATCGAGAGGTGCCGAAGGTAGCTGAGTACATGAAGAATCGATTTGTTACTAAATCAACAAAACCCGGAGAAGATGAGTAGAGAGCAGCGAAAAAGCATATTGATTTATTCGTTTAGTGGGGCCATCATCGTTTTTCTGATCGTTTTTGCGGGGGTTAAGAATCATAATAGGCCGGTAGAGGAACTGGACGTGGATGTTCTAGATCAAGAAGGGGTCTATTTTACAAATGACCGGGAAGTGATCGAGTTGATTACGGCACAACAAACTGACTTTTTGGTTGGGACGGAAATGGGCGATCTTGATCCAAAAGTTCTGGAGCGAAGGGTGGAGGAGAATCCGTTTGTAAAAGATGCTGAAGTATATAGGGATTTAGAAGGCGTTCTGAAGGTAAAGGTCATACAGAGTAAGCCTATAGCTAGAGTTTTCACAAATGGAGAAAAAGATCAATACATAGATTCGGATGGAAGAGTGTTGCCTGTCAATGCTAAACATACAGCAAGGGTTCCTTTGCTAGAAACGGAGTTCGACTTTCCATGGCTGGAAAATATGGACGAAACGACCTACGGTACTCAAGTTTTTGAGTTACTGCAGTACATCGAGCAAGACGATTTTTGGAAAGCACAAATCGCTCATGTCTTAGTGAAGAGTAATGGAGAACTTGAGCTCTATCCTCAAGTGACCAAGCAAAAAATCGAATTTGGAAAACCAGGAGACTTTGAAGATAAGTTTTCGAAACTAATGACTTTTTACAAAGAGATTTTGCCCGTAAAGGGGTGGAATAGCTATGAGAGAGTCAATGTGAAATTTAAGAATCAAATTATTTGCGAGTAAGAAATAATCACCTAGAAATATAGATATTATGGAAGATCAAATCATCGTCGGGTTAGATATAGGCACTACAAAGATCTGTGCCATTGTGGGTAAGAAGAATAATTATGGTAAGCTCGAGATTCTCGGCATGGGCAAGGCTGTCTCGGATGGTGTCATTCGCGGAATTGTTACCAATATTGACAAAACCGTAAGGGCCATAGAGAAAGCCATTGCAGAAGCTAGCGAGCAGTCTGGTATTGAAATCAATGTGGTGAATGTAGGCATTGCCGGACAGCACATAAAGAGTGCGGTTCATCATGGCGGCATCACCTTAGAGAATCAGGACGATGAAATAACCATTGAAGACATTGCTCGTCTGACAAGCGACATGCATCGCATTGTGACTCCCCCTGGTAGCGAAATCATACATGTGATGCCACAAGACTACATTGTAGATTACGAAGATGGCATCATGGACCCAGTAGGGATGACGGGTGTTAAACTAGAAGCAGACTTCCATATTATCACTGCTCAAACAAACGCCATTAATAATATCAATAAGTGTGTGAAGAAGGCAGGTCTTACGATCGAGAACTTAATACTGGAGCCGCTTGCCTCTAGTCTTTCTGTACTCAGCGATGAAGAAAAAGAAGCTGGCGTTTGTCTAGTGGATATTGGTGGTGGTACTACAGATGTGGCTGTTTTCTATGATAATATTATCCGTCATACAGCGGTAATTCCTTTTGGAGGAAATATCATCACATCTGACATAAAGCAGGGATGCATGGTGATGGAACACCAGGCGGAGCTTCTCAAGACAAAGTTCGGGAAGGCGATTGCCGAAGAGGCGAGTCCAAATGAAATTGTATCCATTCCTGGTTTAAGGAATAGACCTCCGAAGGAAATTTCAATCAAGAATCTAGCTCACGTCATTGAAGCAAGAATGGAGGAAATCATTGAGCTGGTTCATACGGAGATTATTACTTCAGGCTTTCACAAGAAGTTGGCAGCTGGAATAGTAGTGACTGGGGGTGGCTCACAGCTTACCAATCTGAGTCAGTTGTTCGAATATATGACTGGGCTAGATACACGAATTGGATATCCAAACGAGCACTTAGGAAAGAGCAAGGTGGACGCTGCAAAAAGTCCGATGTATGCCACAACTGTTGGCTTGGTACTCTCAGGATTTAAGGCACTTGACATTCGGGAGACGCGCTACAAGGAGTTTGCACCTACTGGTGAGAAAAAGAAAATGAAGCAGGGCAATAAGTTCTTCAGCAACATACTGGAGAAAACCAAAGGCCTGTTAATAGATGACTTTGACGATAAAATCAATTAGGGACTAGCTATTAGCAGTTAGTTGCGAGTAATGAAAAACTTTAAGCAATTGATGGTCTGGCAAAAAGGAATGGAGATATGGAAAGAAACATATTTGGTAACTCGACAATTGCCAACTGATGAGAAGTTTGGTGTTGTCTCACAAATGAATAGAGCTGCAGCCTCTATCCCAGCAAATATTGCTGAAGGAGCAAGTCGTGACAGTCAAAGAGACTTTAATCGATACCTACAGATTGCACTTGGCTCTAGCTATGAGCTTGAAACATTTCTGATAGGTATAAACATGATTTCTTACGTAACAGATCAGGCTGTGAAGAAACTTTCTGATCTGATTGATGAGGAACAAAAGATGTTAATGGGATTAATGAAAAAACTTAAAACTGAGTAATAGAAATGGGTTCGATCAAGAAGTCTAGAAACTCATGACTCTATAACTCAAAACTTTACAAAAATTATGGCAGAAAATATGTATCAATTTGATTTACCCTCACACCATAAATCCATCATCAAGGTGGTAGGAGTTGGTGGAGGCGGAAGCAACGCTGTTAATCACATGTTTAGCCTTGGAATCAAGGACGTTGAATTTGTGGTTTGTAACACAGATCATCAAGCACTAGAGAGTAGTTCAGTCCCTTTGAAATTGCAGATTGGGACAAACCTTACCAGCGGACTTGGTGCTGGCGCAAATCCTGAAAAAGGAAAGAGTGCTGCGATGGAAAGCAAAGAAGAAATACGTGACCTTCTTTCCGAGAATACCAAAATGATCTTCATCACAGCTGGAATGGGTGGAGGCACAGGTACTGGTGCTGCTCCTGTCATTGCACAGGTGGCTCGTGAACTTGATATTCTTACCGTGGGTATTGTCACAGCTCCATTCGCATTTGAAGGGAAAAAGAAAATGGCTGCTGCAGATGAGGGGATTAAGGAGCTAAAGAAGTACTGCGATACGGTCATCGTGATCATGAATGACAAGCTTAGAGAGATATATGGCAACCTATCCATTAGCGACGCATTTGCGCAAGCAGACAATATTCTAACAACTGCAGCTAAGGGCATTGCAGAGATTATCACGGTTCCAGGATATGTTAATGTGGATTTTGAAGACGTGAAAACGGTGATGAAAGACGCTGGACCTGCTGTGATGGGCTCTGCTAAGACGGTTGGAGATAACCGAGCTAGGAGAGCTGCTGAAGAGGCGCTTAATTCTCCTCTGCTAAATCAGCAAGATATTTTTGGTGCGGAGAAGATTCTGCTTTCTATTATTTCTGGTGAAGAGGCTGAGTTGCAAATGGATGAGCTCACGGATATCACCGATTACATCCAGGAGTATGCTGGAGACAATGCGGAGGTGATTTTCGGTCACGGTGTGGATAGTTCTTTGGGAGAAAATATCCGTGTAACTGTCATCGCTACAGGCTTTGGCAAAGTAGATGAGGATGGTGAATATGTGATCACCAAAGAAAAAGACACCAAAGTGTTTGATCTTGATTCTCAGAAAGAGATCGATGAAGAAAAGAAGCACAATACTTCGGAATTCATGTTTGAATTGGACAAAGATTCAGATGAAGAAGAGGAGCAAATCGAATATGAATTCAGTTGGCTTAAAGACGAAATCAAAAGGGAGGTAGAAGAAGAAGATCAGAAGGATGTCAAAGACCGCAAATCCTTCCAGCAATCTTCATTCGAGTTTGACTTTACAAGAGGTTTTGAGGAAGAGGAGACGCTAGATGAAGATGAAATCGAAATAGAGGATGCTTTTTCTAATACACCTCATTCAAAGCAGGTTCGACTGGCTCAAGAAAGGTCAGAGCGGGAGCAGCAATACGAAGGTAAGAAATTTGAAATGGCTACTGACGAGTTCAAGGAGCGATTAGATGTTCCGGCGTATGAGCGGAAAAAAGTGAAACTTCAGAATACACCTCATTCTTCCGAGAGAAATATCTCGAAATACAATTTGAATGAGGATAATCAGATACTAGGCAATAACAAATTCTTGCACGACAATGTGGATTAGCCACTTGTCATGAATGTGTGAAGACTTGGTTAACAGTAGGTGTTAGTCATATTCTGCCAAGACCCCTGTCCGTGAGATAGGGGTTGTTTTTTCACTCAACACTGAGCAAGGTTTCTTCAATGAAAGGAGTTCCATCCTTTAGGATTCCCTCAATTCGGACATTGTAGATTCCTGATTGATCTGAGGTATATAGTTCCACCTGAGCTTTGCCATCCTCGAACTTCAAGTTTGGTTCCCAGAAGAGCGTAGAGCGATAGTCTGGAATGGCATGTTCCTCCTTAGGTGTATCGTAACGCGGACTAAAAAACTCTTTAGCTTTATGATACCCCGGATGCATATAGGCGAGAATGCCTTTTGGTTCTGTATCTACATCTTCAATGATGGGTCCGCCCTTACGCGTGTAGACAAGAACGACTCCACCGTACCCTCTCGCACCGTAGATGGTAGCTTGAGGGCCATTTAGTACATCAATGAAATCAACATTTTGTGGTGGTATGGTTTGAAGCACTGTGTTGTCAACGATCATTCCATTAAGTACATAAGCCACCCCACCCGCCTGACCAATTGATCGATTCAGCACGACCTCCTGAAAGGGGTAGGTTCCGAATACCCTTACACCTGGAAAACGCACAAGCAAATCGAAAATACTGAATGGAGTGAAATTGATGGAATCCATAAACAGTCTGTGAGTTGGCTCTCGATATAAAGTTCTTCGCTGTATTTCTTTTTCTCTAGGGTCCTCAACGGAGACAACCACCTCATCCAGTAGTTGCGCATCTTGATCAAGCATATACGCTTTGACTATTTGATCAAGCTTTTCCATTTTTTCCTCAAATGGATCAGATACTTTTTCGGAGGGCACAATGGGCCTTGTAACTTCTGGCCGGTTTGGAGGAGTCAGCTTAATTGATACATTCTCGTCTATTTTTGATTTCTTTCCTTTGAATGAATATGCTTTAAGAATTAGCAAGGTGCTATCATAGAACTCAATGCCTCTGAATTCAAAGTTTCCAAGTGAGTCTGTTTTCTCTTCCCTCGATAGTATGCCAATCGAGGGGACCGTCATGCTAGTGATTCCTTCTCGGAGTAATTCATTATTTGAGTACTTCACTAGCCTCCCCTTGATGGTCAATCCATGCTCCTGGAAAAATGCTGGTTTAAAACGCTTCTCAGCAAGTAGTGAATCCCAGTTAAACCTCGTCCATCCTTGAGTAAGCATCAGTAGATCTAAGTCGTTGTAAGCCTCATCCGTTGATTTTTGGAAATAGTGATTTGGATACTCAATTCTTCCCTTTAGGTCTGAGGTAAGTAGCAGGTAATTCTGGATATCCTCTCCATGATAATTATAAGAAACCTCATCCCTATGATTGATCGTCAATGAGGCTGAATGTACTGAGTCTTCTGCACCAATTTCAATCAACACTCTCTCTCTTTTCGCATAAAAATCCTTATCAAACTTGCTACTTACCATAGCATCTGATGATGGGATGTTTGGAAATATGAGCCGCTCAGTTACGGGGAGATTGTGCTTGTCAAAAAATGTGAGATGAATAATGCCCGTCTCGAGCTGCTTTTTCTTGAGTTTGGTGAAGAACTGATTTTCTGTTTTGCATTCAATTGTGAATAGGTGATGACCCCTCTGATGTCCGATCAGCTTTCCTCCTTTTAGGTCAATACCATTCGATAAAACCGAAATACTCAGTATTGGAGATCTTTGGTTATGGGTAGCACGAATAACTGCGCCACCCTTCTTTACTTCCGGCAATTGATATTTGATGTTATCTATTAGAGCATAATATTTTTTATCAAAGGATGGCTGAAAGAAGCACAATGCATGACCCATTCGGTTGCTTTCAAAAGAGGTGATCTGATTTCCTTTTTCATCTTGAATGGTTCCTGAAAACAGCTTACCCCTACCAAGGCTGTCCGTCACCTTTATTGCAACTTTGGAGGAAATACCATCTACTAAATCTCCACCTTCCGGCATAAAATCAACGTACCAATTCTCTGAGCGTGAAGGACTCTTAGGTCTTGTAGTGTCTTCGATTGCCAAGGGTTGGATGACGCTGATGTCACGATTAAAGAAGAACTCCTCATCAAAATTCCGCATCCAGTTGGTATAAGCCCTTATTCGATAACTCCCCGGTGTTAAGTCACTTTTGAGTATGAAGCTTCCATTCGAAGTGCCATCTATGATCGGAAGCACTAGTGAATCAACCAGATTTCTTTTGGTGTCAATGAGTTCAACATAAAGGTTGCTGCTAAGTGGGGTGGGATAGTGAAAGGTGCCTTCCGTGATATATGCTTTAAACCAAATAGTCTCACCTATTCCGAAGTAGGGTTTGTCCAGATGCAGGTAAACTTTTTCTTGTTTTTGCGTCTTAACCCATTCGACAAGTTTGGTCCGAATGGGGTCCTGCCCAAATACAGAAAACTTACTCAGCAGAATTATTGCGAACAGAAATCTATGCATCATCTTGAATTCAAAACAGCTTTGAAACACTCAAGCTCTCAATAATCATACCTACTACTTTAGGAAAGTTAGCGTTTTCAGCCTTATCCGCATTTTTATTCTACGCTTATTTCAGATTCTTTAAAGATGGGGGTTCCATCTTTTAGCAGCCCCTCCAATCTTACTCTGTAGATACCCGGCTGATCGGAGGTGAAGAAGTTGATCTGGGCCTTACCATCTTCAAAAACTATATCGTCCTCCCAAAAAAGCGTGCTTCGATAATCTGGTATCGCATGACTTTCATCCGGAACGTCATATTGCGGTGTAAAGTACTTTTTCGAAATATGGTACCCTGGATGATCAAAAGCATAAATTCCCCTTGGCTCTTCATCCTCGTAAGTATCGGAACCCTTTCTTGTATAAACTAAAATGACTCCATTGGCTCCACGTGTCCCGTACACAGAGGCATCTGCACCTTTAAGTACATCAATTACCTCAATGTCTTGAACCGGGATGAGACTAAGGTCATCAAAAATGATCCCGTCCACTACAAACAGAGGCGTTGTGGAGCTATTGACACTGGCAGGACCTCTAATTAGAATGGTAGTGCCACTTACTTGCACTCCTGGTATGGTCCTTAGAATCTCAAAAATGGATTGAGATCCAAGGCTGAAGTTTAGTGAATCCATGATGATTCTGTTACTGGGCTCTACATAGAGCGTCGTGCGCTTCTGTAGCTCCTCGAGCTTTCTACTTTGTGCCGTTACTACCACCTCATCGAGTAGGGTAGCTTCCGGATTTAAGTTATAGGCTCTCGCTATTTGGTTCAGTTTATCCAGTTTCTTCGTGAGCTCGGTATTCGGTTTCTGTTCATCGCTACTCCAAACCTCGATAGGGAGTGCGGGAAGGCTTTTCAGGTTAATGGATACATATTCGTCTTTCTTCTCTTTTTTTCCTTTAAAGCCATGAGCTGTAATGATCACTCTGGTAGAATCGTAAAATTCATTTCCTTTTATGATGAACTGCCCGTTTTCATCCGTCAGACCTTCCATATTAAAGACCCCTATCGTGGGTATGGTAATTCCAATTTTAGCCTTTCGAGATTTCTTTTTGTTGAAGTAGTCTTTGACTTCTCCGGCGATTGTTATGCCTTGTTCGGAGAAGTAGGTGGGTTCATCAAAGTCTTGATTGATAAGCTTCTCCCACTCAAAACGAGACCAACCTTGAGTCAGCATTAATAAATCTAGATCCTTATATACCTGGGCTGAATCTGTGAAGTAGTAATTAGGGGATTCGATTTTACCTTTCAGATCAGAAGACAGAAGAAGATAGTTGACCATATTTCTTCCTTGCTCTGGATAAACATTTTCGTATTTGTGGTGGACTGTGATTGATGATGCAATCACAGTGTCTTTTGAAGCTTCTAAGTTTATGGTCACCTTAGACCTTTCATCATAGCTTTCTTTGTCAGGATTAATACTGATACCAGGCGCTAATTCCGGAATATTTGGAAATACGAGTCGTTCTGTAATGGGAATATTCCCCTTCGTGAAAAAAGTGACGTGAATAATGCCAGGCGGCAATTGCTGCTTTCTGATCTTGACTGAAAACGCATTGTTTTTAGTCACCGTGATCCCAAATAAAAACTTGCCTCGTTGATGACCAATCAGCTGCCCTTCCAATAGATCAATGCCATTTGATTGGAGCGAAATACTCAGGTCTTCAGATTTCGCACTGTGATTGATTCGCATTGCAGCTCCTCGCTGCATTACATCTGGCAGTTGATATTTTTGCGATTCGATTTGAGCGGAGTAGTCGATTCCGTAAGTGGGTTTGAAAAAGCACAATCCGTGCCCATAGGAGTTGGTGCTAAACGAAGTGATTTCGTTTCCATTATTGTCTGTTATCGTACCTTGTACTTTGATGCCATTTCCTTTTTGATCGCTCACTTTTATTGCGGTTTTTGCTGCGATACCATCGATTAGTTCACCCCCCTCAGGGAAAAAATCTACAAAGAGTTCATTGGGGCTTTTTGCAACCTCAGCGATCTGGGATTCCTCGGGTCGAGACGACCAGATGTTAAAATCTTGGCGATATATGAACTCGCTATCGAAATTCCTCATCCAATTCGTATAGGAACGAATTCTGTATCTGCCCGGTGCTAGTTTTTTGCTGATGTTGAAATTGCCGCTGGAGGAGCCATTTTGAATAGGAAGTATTAAAGAATCAACAACTTTGTTTTCTTGTAAATTGATCAAATCTACATAGAGAGTCCCGCTGGTTAACGTAGGCTCGTGGAATGAACCGTCCACCACATAGGCTTTGAGCCAAATACTTTCCCCAAGTCCGTAATTGGGTCTATCAAGATGCAGATAGACTTTTTCAGGCTTTTCTTTTTTGACCCAGGTATTGAGTTTTGTCTGAATCGTTTCTTGGCTGAGCAACGAAAAATTGGCAAGGGCAATTAGCCCATAGAGTAGTTTGCGCATTTGTCCTTTTGAGTTTTGGTTAGCTTGTTCAGTAACAACGCATATAACTCAATAACCATGCCTATCGTTTGATAAAATCGCTCAAAAAAATAGCCTTGGCAAATTGCCAAGGCTGAGTAGTAGAGTAGTTAGTAATTAGGTTATTATTTCTTATTCGTATCTCAGTGATCGTACGGGATTCGCTCTTGCTGCAATTAATGAGCGGTATCCTACAGTCAAGATAGCAATTAAACTGGCGATGACAAACCCGATGACGAAATATCTTGCTGTGATTGGTATTCTAAATGCGAACTCTTCGATCCAGGTTTCCATCAGGAAATATGTAATCGGAGCAGAAATTACGAAAGAAAGTAGTAGAAGTTTGATGTACTCTCGGGTGAAGATCACCAGGATGTTTCCTGTCGTAGCACCAAAAACTTTACGAATGCCTAT
>CAYYNA010000008.1:11507-13842 GCA_964472815.1 uncultured Roseivirgaceae bacterium | reverse complement strand
GGCCTGATTTGGTTGTGAAGTGAATGAACACTGAAGTCCTTTGCTACACCGATGACTTCAAATTCATTTCTACCTTGAGTCAATGTCCTTCCAATGATTTCTTCGGGCTTGTTAAATCCTAAGGTTGAAAGGAGCTTATTTGTGACTACCGCTTTGTAGGTAGTATCGTTAATTTCTCTATCCTCAAGCGGTTGACCAACGAGCAACGGAATTTCGTAAAAATCCATGTACTGAGCATCCACGAATTTCATACTTGCACTATTTCCGTCTATGTGCTCCTCGCCTTTCAATGAATAACTGTTGTTCCAGTTGTCCCAGTCCATGGGCGAGGTGAAAGCAAGCGTAGCGTCTTGCACGTAATTCTTTCCCTTGTATGCTTCAAGCAGAGTTTTTGGATTGACTTTGGACTCTGGCGGTGTTTTGATCTTGACTACATTTTTCGCGTTGAAGCCCAAATCTGAGTTTTTCATGTAATCCAGCTGTGCCGAGATAATGAGGGTGCCTATGATCATGATCGAGGTAAATACAAATTGTGCTACCACCAGGGACCTTCTAAGGTTGAAATTGCCCGTTCCTGCCTTCAGGTTTATTTTGTTTTTTAGCGCATCCACCGGTTGATAACCTGATAGTACCACCGAAGGGTAGAATCCTGCTAAGACGGTAATGAAGAGAATCATGATCCCGGCAAATAGTAAGATGTCATTGGAGTAGTGAAGATCGTACGCTATGGTGGAAATTAGCTTGTTGAATTGTTGAATCAAGTACTGGCCGAGACTCAACGCAATCATCATGGATACCGTGACGATGATCAATGTCTCAAAAAGAAACTGGAAAACCAATTGGCCCTTGGAGCTGCCTAAGGTCTTTCTTACCCCAACCTCTTTGGAACGTTTGATCGCTTGCGCTGTATTTAGATTGATGAAGTTTAAGCAAGCAGTACCAAGTATCAGTGCACCGAGAAAAATGAACGCCCAAATGATCAGCGCTGGAGTTACATAATTGTATCCATCGCCGTACTTCTCATCATTATGTATTTCACTTAAGGGCTGAAGGACGATTTCCGTTTTTTCTGCGTCATTCTCCTCGTCTGTGGAATTACTGTCTCTGAGTTCATCAATCTTTTTGTTGAGGGCTTCAATATCTGCATTCGGATTTAGTTTCAAGTAAATGCTATGCGCCCAGGTCATGCCCCATTGATTCCAAATCCCTGGTTCTGTCTTTCGTAATGTTTCAAATGATATAATACACCTATAGGGAAGGTTGGTGTTTTTAGGACTATCCTCTATGACCCCTGTGACCTTTAAATCTGTTTTCCCGTCGTAGACGAGTGTCTTTCCGATAGGGTCAGCTTCCTGAAAATATTTCTTAGCGAGTGTCTCACTGAGGATGATATTATATGGCTCATCCATTGAGGCCGTATTTCCTGAAATGAGCTCGAAATCTAGTGTGGAGAAGAAATTCTGATTGGTCATCAAAATTCCATCTTCTCTGAAAACTTGCTCTGTCCCACTATTGTCGACGTAGGAGATTTTTCCGTCGTAAGGTCCTTGGAAAAGAACGATCTCTTCGATTTCTGGAATATCCGTTAGGATCGTGCTTGTAGGGTAGGAGACGATACCACCATATCCTGTTCTGTTATCACCATGATAAATGGTGGTCAATCGATAAACGTTATCCTTGTTCTTGTGCCAGTTATCGAAAGAGTATTCAAAACTCACAATGGTAAAAACCACTGCACAGCAAGCAAGCCCAAGGCTTAACCCAACTACATTAAGAATGGAATGAGAAGCATTATTTCTGAGATTTCTGAAAGCAGTGATGATGTAGTTCTTAAGCATAGCGCTGGGGTTTATTCGTATCTCAATGAGTCTACTGGATTTTTTGCTGCTGCTCCAACCACTCTACTACTAATACTAATGAGCGCGAAAATCATAATTAAAAATAGAGGAAGTAGGATGAATGATGTGCCAATATCAATTCTGAAAATATAATTCTCCAACCATTTTTCCATTACAAAATAAGCGATAGGTAGTGTGACGCTCGCAGCTATGGTGACTAGCAGCAAATACTCCTTGGAAAGCAAACCCATCAGGTTAGCAAATGAAGCTCCTAGCACCTTTCTTATACCAATCTCTTTGGTCCTTTGCTGTACGGTGAAGGCGGTCAATCCGAATAACCCCAAGCAAGCGATAACAATCGCAAGCACGGAGAAGCCAGTAAACAACTTGCCAAACCGATCATCTGCTTCATACTGTTCATTGAAATGACTATCTAAGAAGAAATAGTCGATCGGGTAATCGGTGAAAATGTTGTCCCATTCCTTTTTCACATTATT
>CAYYNA010000008.1:0-11407 GCA_964472815.1 uncultured Roseivirgaceae bacterium | reverse complement strand
AATAGTCGATCGGGTAATCGGTGAAAATGTTGTCCCATTCCTTTTTCACATTATTAATGGACTGAGCTAAAAGTGCTTTTTTGTTTTCGGTATCTTCAGGTATGTCAATTTTTATGAAGTAGAATTCCACCCAGCCGCTGACGATGAATGCTATCGGATCATAATTTGAATGCAAAGAGGTGTGATGATGGTTTTCCAAAACTCCTCGCACAGTAAGAGGAGCATAGAAACCCTCCAAGTCCTGACCGAGTGCATCTTCAGGATTAGAAAAACCTAGCATTTCTGCTAAACGCTCATTGATGACCACATCACCTTTACTCCACGGACTATCTCCTTCTCTGAGTGCGCGTCCTGCAACCACCGCGATATCAAAGAACTCTGGATAGTCATAATCCATGGAAATGAGACTGGTCTCCACCCCGCTAGATTCTTCATCATTTTTCTTTTGGATTCTTGTACGCCAGGAAATAGGTTCTCCCGGCACTTCTCCTCCGCTGGTAACTTGCGTAATCTCCGGATACTGCTTCAATGCCGTTGTGAGCTTTTTGAATTTGGCCAGGTCTTCTCGATCATCTGATTCTACTTCTCCTGGAGGCGACTCCAAAACCAAGATGTTCTCAACATCTATCTTCAGATCGGCATTCTTCATAAAATTGATCTGCTTATACACTGTATAAGTGCCAGCTAGCAAGAAAGTGGTGATCATGAATTGGGCGAATACCAGACTCTTTCTGAGCTTATTGCCGCCAGTAATTCCTTTTCTGCCGGTCAGAACGTTTACTGCTTTTAAGGACTTCAATAAGATATTTGGGTAGAAGCCTATCAAGACGGTTCCAATTACGATTAAGCCCGCTAGCATTAAAATGACTTGAATGTCTCCAATAGCACTGCCAGATAGATTGGTTACTGATTGAACCACTCCCTCACCCAGCTGCACAAGACCGATGGCTAAGCCGAAGGCGAGCAAGTTCATGATGAATGCTTCCGCAAGGAACAAACCGGTAATCTGCCTTTTTGAAGAGCCCATGGACATGCGAACACCCATTTCTTTCAACCGCTCTACCGTCCGGACAAGCGACAAATTCATGTAGTTGATCCACGCTATAACCAAGATGATGACTGCCACTAAGCTGAATGCAGCAATTGTGCGCTTATCTACTCCAGCGGTGAAATCATCGCTTGCAATCGAGTTGAGGTGAATCGAGGCAAGATCTTGGAGTTTCCAATCAAAGGTATAATCCGCAAAGTCTGTGTTTGTTTCTACAATCTCAGCAATAGAGCTAATGACAGCCTCTTTGTTTTTTTCGTCATCCAAAAGCAAATAACTGATGGTGCTCGCGCAATCCCAGTTCTTAAAGCATCCATTGAATTTCTCCATGGAAGGGTAAGAGAGGAGGAGTTCGAACTGAATGTGAGAGTTTTCAGGGATAGTTTCCATCACCCCAACAATTTCAAAATCAGCCTTCCCATTATTATTGCTCAGAGTAAAGGTCTCGCCGATGGCATCTTGAGGGTTTTGGAAAATTTTACTCGCAACATCCCAAGGCAAGATTGCTTTGTATTTTTCACTAAAGCTAGCGGCGCTCCCAGCTAAGAAATTGAAATCAAATATTTCAAAGCCTGTTTGCTCTCCAAAGTAGATCGCCGAAACCTCGTAGTTTTCGACATCCTTTCTACCCTCATACACAAGGGTACTATTGGCATAAGTAAAAGGCCATACCCTCATGGCTTGTTCTATGAATGGAGACTCAATAAGTAATTGATCGGCTAAGGGTTCAGGAGTTTTGATGCCAAGGCCAAGCTCTTCTCCAGATTTGTAGACAGTGGACTCTACTCGAAAAATCCTATCTGATTTGGTATGGAATTCATCAAAAGAGGTGTGAAACTTTACATACTGAGCTATTACCAAACATGCTGCCATGCCTAGAGCCAATCCAAAAATATTGATGAATGAAAAAAGTTTGTTCTTCTGAATCTGTCGCCAGATGGTTATCAAATAGTTTTTGAACATGTCAGTGGCTTTGGTTTACAGTTTACTGCATAACATTTATGCCAATCAAAACAACTTTCTGAAAATCAATTGGTTAAAAAAAATTAACAATAAGTACCTGTCCAAATACGAACGGCTCAATGTGCGTTTTCATAAATTTTGGATAGATAGGACCCATTTTTGTTCGTTTATGCTGAAATTTCTGGCATGCATAGAATTTCATACTTGATAGCGCTATTTGCATTTTCTGTTCAAGCCCAGATCACTTTCCAGGAGGGTGAATGGAATGCATTACTACAGCAAGCCGAAGAATCCGAAAACCTCGTATTCATTTATGCCTATGCACAATGGTGCGAGCCATGTCAGGAGATGGAAGAGTACATTTTTGCGGACCTTGAGGTAAGTAACTTCTACAACCAGAACTTTATCAATGTGGCGCTGGACATGGAAGCTTATCCGGGCGTAGATCTGGCGGAGCAATTTGCGGTTGGTGCTTATCCAAGTTTCTTATTTGTAAATGCAGAAAATCAAGTGGTGCACAGAGGATGTGGAGGGATGGATACGGCAGACATTTTAGAAATGGGAAGAGCTGCTTTGGATGATAAAGCCAATTTGCTCTCCTTCGAAAAGCAATACAAAGCTGGTGTGGATTCGGTTGGTTTTCTACTCAATTACCTTGCTATACTAGAGTTTGTGTGCCTGGACGCAGAGCAATTTGCTTCCAATTATCTGGCTAGCATTCCAGCTGAGGAGCTAATGACCGAAGAATCTTGGGCGGTGATGGCTAGTTACCAATGGGATATTTATAGTAGAGAATTTCAGCACTTAATCAAAAATCAGAAAGCCTACGGAGAGGCGATCGGTTCTGATGCGGTTCAAGCCAAGATTTACGATACTTACTTAGCCCAATATCAGGAGATTTATGAGTCAGAGGAGTTACATGATTTTGGCATGCGCGCGTTGATGAATGCGTTGAGCCAGACTACTTTCAGCGGTGTGGATACGCTAAGATTGATGACCAATTTGCACTATGCTGAGTACAGTGAAAACTGGAGTGATTATGCCGAACATGCCATTGATTATGTAGGAATGATGGAGCTAAGTAATCCAGAGGAATTGAGTGAACTCGCATGGAAGTTTTACTTATTTGTGGAAGACAGTAAGCAGCTGGAAATTGCTGCAGGATGGGCGAGTGAAGCGGTAGATAAGCAGCCAGAGCCATCCATTATAGATACCTATGCCTCCCTTTCATTCAAAATGGGGGACAAAAAGAAAGCCATCGAATTGGAAGAGAAGGCCTTAGAGCTGGCGAAGAAGCTCTATGAAGATATCGAGCACTATGAGTACCAGTTGAGCAGGTTTCGCGGAGATTAGAAGCTCCATCATAATTCGTTAATTCGTCTGAATTGGTTGGCAACTGTTCATTGATTAATTTCCGTCACCAACATTTTCAGATATGCAATACTTTGACCCAAAAACCCTCTCCTTCCTTATTGATGTCCACCACCTGGAGGAGCTACTTGAGGCGGACCGATATGCCGCTTACGATAAACAATCCATTGATTTACTGCTAGATGCAGTCAAAGATTTCAGCGACAGCTCATTATTTCCCTACATAAAGGAGATGGATGAAAAACCTTCGGTCTTCAAAGATGGACGTGTTACAGTTCATGACCAGTTCGGACCTATCTTGAAGAAAGCTGCAGAGATGGGACTTGTAGGTGCATTTATGGACGAAAAGGATAACGGACTGCAACTTCCGATTTTGGTTTTCAATGCAGTCTACTTCATCATGGAGGCAGCCAATAACCACGTGACAGGATATCTCGGACTTACAGCTGGTGCCGCTAATTTGATTCTTGCGTTTGGCACGGAAGAGCTCAAGGCTAAATACGTACCGAAGATGTTGGAAATGCAATGGGGAGGTACCATGTGCTTGACTGAACCACAAGCTGGTAGTTCGCTTTCTGACATCACCTCGTCAGCAGCTCCTAGGGAGGACGGTACCTACAGTATTAAGGGCCAAAAGATTTTCATCTCCGCTAGCGACCATCAGTTTGCGAATAACTTTATTCACCTCGTGCTGGCCCGCATAGAAGGTGCACCAGCAGGCACCAAAGGCATCTCACTATTTGTGGTGCCGCAATATCTAGTCAATGATGATGGGACGGTTGGACCATACAACCATGTAGACATTGTGGGAGAGTTTGAAAAACTAGGACAGAGGGGCTACTGTACCAATCACCTGGCATTTGGCGATAGTGGAGAGAGTATCGGTTACCTGGTAGGGCATGAGAATAAAGGGTTGAGCTATATGTTCCAGATGATGAATGAAGCTCGAATAGCCACTGGTCGAATGGGGACCGGTATTGCTTCTGCAGCCTATTATGCTTCGCTGCAATATGCCAAAGAACGTCCCCAGGGGCGGATGCTCCAGTCATCTGGTAAGAAGGATCCTTCCGAGGAACAGACACTTATCATCAACCATCCGGATGTGAAACGAATGCTGCTGCATCAAAAGGCGATCGTAGAAGGCAGCCTGAGTTTGATCTTACAGTGTTCGTACTATGTAGATAAGTCGCTCACCTCCGAAGGTGAGGAGAAGAACAAGTATCATCTACTCTGTGAAATTCTAAATCCAATAGCCAAGACCTATCCTTCAGAAAAAGGGAAGGAAGCTGTAGACACAGGCTTGCAAGTCTTGGGCGGCTATGGATACATGATGGATTTTATACTGCAGCAGTACCATCGCGACATCCGGATTATTTCCATTTACGAAGGAACTACTGGAATTCAGTCGCTGGACCTTCTTGGGAGAAAGGTGACGATGATGGACGGTGCAGCGTTGCAACTGCTTGCAAAGGAGATAGAGACCTCTATTGCTTTGGCAATGGCTCACGACCAATTGAAGCCTTATGCATTGACGCTAGGGGAAGGAGCGAAGATGATTGAAGCTAGTTTAGGTCACCTCATGCAGTATGCCATGAATGGAAACCATGAACGCTATCTCTCAGATGCTACCATTTTTATGGATCTCTTTGGCACGAACGTAATTGGTTGGCAATGGCTGAAGATGGGGGTTGCTGCGATGGACCAGGATGAAGCCTTCAAGCAAAGTAAACTACACACACTTGATTACTTCTATAAGTACGAAATGTCTCGCTGTAAGGGACTACAGAAAACCATCTGTGCAGATTCAGAGGTGACGATACAGATGGAAGCAGAGTTGTTCTAGTTAAACGATCAATAAAATGAGTCTGCGCCTCAGTTTCAAGAGGCACTGAACTCTCTGTTTGCATTGACTTGTAAAAGAGCTCCCTACGCGTATTCATTTTGGTTCATGCTGGCAATTTATTTATGCAGTTGAACAATTTCAAGAATTGATTCTAGTTCACTTGGTTCACCCTCTTTGGAAATTGCTCCGCTTTCAAGGACGTACAGATAGTCAGATTTTCGCGCAACTTTCATTCTATGAGTTACCATAAGAATTGCCATATCACTTTTGATTCTTTGGACCATGTTGAGAATAAATTGTTCTGTGTTGCTGTCCATTGCCGAAGTTCCTTCGTCAATAAGTAGGATAGAAGGTTTTCTGTATAAAGCTCTTGCAAGACCGACTAGCTGTTTTTGTCCTCCTGAAATATTTGCTCCCTCCTCACCAAGTAAGGTCATGTAACCTTGAGGAAATTTTGTAAAGAACTGGTCAAAACCATACTCTTGACACCATTTAGGGACTTGCTCCAATTCTTTTGGATCTTCCGAAAGCGCAATATTAAAAAGCAGATAATTGTTAAAAATCTTAATGTCTTGTGGGACGACTCCAATTCCTTTTCGATAATCATCTAAATCCAGTGATTTAATATTTACGTTATTTGCTAAAATATCTCCGGATACCGGTTCATAGAAGCGTTGAAGCAGTTGGATAATGGTACTTTTGCCAGCTCCACTTTCTCCCAACAAAGTAGTGATATTGCCATGCTCGATTTTAAGGTTGATATTTTTAAGTAGGGGTAGTGAACCGGAGAAATTAAAGGACAAATTATCGAGTTCAATGGAGTCGATTCTGTCTATAGCTTCACCATCTATTTTTTCTGTTTCCAGTGTAGTAAATTCTTCCATTCTGCTAAATGCTACTTTAGCTTCCTGTAATTGAACGTTAAAAAGAGCCAAGCGGGTCAATGCGGGTCCAATAGATCCTGCTAAAGACAAAACAGCCATCATCATCCCAAGTAGGAGCTGGTCGGTAATAACCAGGTAGGCTGAAAACGAAATGACGGAAATTATTAGCAGAAGTCCTGCAAACTCAGTCCTAAAGTTGAATTTGATTTGGATTTTGCCCAGATTGAAAATACTATCCTGAAAAACCTGATAGAATAGCGTGGTAGATCGATGAAACAAGTTGATTGTTCCTGTTGACTTTATTTCCGATATGCCGCTAATGACATCTATGTAGTTACCTTCGTTTAAAGCATACTTAACCATTACTTCCTTTTGAGCAGAAATAATTGGTCGGTTTAGCTTCCATAAAATAAATAAGTATAACGGCAGGAAAGCGGACACAACCAATCCGATCTGCCATGAATACGCAAAGACTCCAACCAAAGAAACAATTACAACTAAAACTTCAATTAGCATATTTCCTGCAATATTGCTTACTGCCGATTGAATTCTTCTGGTATCGTTCATACGAGCGATCATCTCACCAACTTTTTTGGAATCAAAGAATGGTTTGGGTAAGTGAAGTAATGATTGAAAAAATGAATCAATCATTCGGTTGTTAAAATCTTTGCTTTGAGTGACCAAGAAGGTAGAGCGTACAAGCCCAAATCCTACTTTGGCTAAAAGGACGAATCCAAATAAGACTAATCCTACAATAAGTTTTGTAATCTCCTTTGTTGGTAGGATTACATCAATGAGTTTTTGTGAAAAAATAGCTGTGGCTAGTGAAAAGATGGCCAACAACATACCCAGAAATAAAGAAGCTATAAGAATATCCGTGTCCTTTTTTATCCACTCAATCAACTGGGTATACCTTTTAGGTCGGGTAACTACTTTTTTGAACGATTGATTAGGTGCAAGTTTGAGTAAAGATTTGGATTGCCAGACTTCTTCAAGTTGATCTCTACTCCATAAACTCACACTCTGACCCGGATCACCGATAATCAATTGCTCCCCTTCGAATCCATAAAATACGACATAATGTTGCAAACGATTTTCAAGAATTACATGCAGTATGGCAGGTTGGTCCAGTTCTTTAAGATTATCAATTCCCTCCGCTTCCATACCTGCAGCCTCAAAGCCCAATTGTTTAGCGCCCTGATATAGGCCTAACAGTTTTGTGCCGGTTTTGGTAGTTCCAGTAATTCTTCTGATTTCAGCCAAAGAAAAGCTTCCTCCGTGATATTGGATCACAGAGGCAATACATGCCGGACCGCAATCAGATTGATCATGCTGAAGAATAAATTTTTTGTTAAGACTGGATAGATTCACTTTTCTTCTAAAACTCCTAGAATAGCATCTACTTTCACCTCTCCTTTGAAATGCTTGACCAATTTCCCTTCTTGATAAAGCAGTATCTGAGGAACACCGCCTGTAAATGCAGTCATTACTTTACTGGGAGTGGATTTGATGTAATGGTTTGAAAGACCATGCTGGTTTAAAAAAGCAATTGCCTCCTGTTCCGGCTCAAAAGAGGTAAGTAATAATTGATGTTGATTGAACTCGATGATCTTTTTACTTATCTCCTCGATTTCCCATTGACAGTGTTCGCATTCGCTATTGAAAAAGATGAGTATGGTGGAAGGTTCAATATGCAAATCAGCTTGACCAAGCTGATTTAACATTTCGGTAAGATTACCTTGCATTTCCGAAGTGGTTTGCCTTTTAACAAGCTTCTCAATACTCGTATATCCCATCCAGGTGATAATGAACATCAACAAAACCCCAAGAACGGCAATAATCTTCTTTTTCATCTAGGTGGTCAGGTTTATACTTAAAAAAGTGATGAATGCAATCCATGTCACTAACGCAGAACCATAAACAGGAATAGTAAAATTAAGTGCCCCTAAATAGTCTTTCTTTAAGACTCTTTTAATACCGACAGCTAAAACGAACATATATGCAATCTCAAATAGATTAAGAGATTGCAACGGAAATATAAGCCAAGCTTCTATTTCTGAAATTTCAAATAGATTAAGTAACGCAAGCGGCTTGAAATATTGAATATCGAGTAAGTCGTAATTGGTCGCAATAAACCCAAACCAAAGTATTGTAACTAATGAAGGGATCAGCCAGAAGAATTCTGCAAAAAGTACAGCTCTGAATATTTCTTTAAAGCTTTTTTTATATCCAAATATGATAGTAGCACAAAGAACCCAAAAAGTTACAAGGGTAAGTTTGATAAGATAAATTATTGGGACAAGCGCATAAGGTAACCATGACCATTTATTCTTTATTCTCAATAGTTCTTTGATTTGGTTCAAACTTAACTGGTTATCAAAATATCCATAAATCAAACTTTCATCAATTAAAAATGAATTAGTCGTAATAGTCAATATGATACCTAAAACTACTAGAATAATGAAAGCGATCTTCGTTTGCATCGGCACTATTCCTTGAGCGGAAATATCACTTGTCTTTCTTTGAGGAAATTGAATAAAACACTAGTTCAAGCAAAAAACCTTCGATAAACAAATGGAGAAGAAAACACTCCAAATAATAAAATTATTACGAACCACTTTCTTAAGGTCTCATTTTTTAGATTTAGTTGAGCTACTTGAGTTATAGCAATTATATCATAGCTAAAAGTGAAGATGCAGATAAAAAAAATCAAAAATTTTTCATTTGTCACAAAAAAGCCACCCAGACAAATGGCAATGAAAAGTGAAAACATAATTGATATAAGGACGAAATGATTTTTTGTGAAATACGGATTCATAAGTTTAATATTTTGGAAAGAAAAGAAGTGGAGTTGGCAACCCCACTTCATCTAAATTATGAGCACGCTGCTGATACCGCCATGCCACCTACTCCGGCAATTAATGCGCCAGCCCAACCAACCGGTCCCATAAATGCCATAGCCACACCCATGGCTCCTAGCCCTAAAACGCCACCTGCTACAAAATAATCACACCCTCCGTGCAATTTCTCCATTTCAACTTGAGATAATTCTTTCATAAAAACTTAAAATTTAAAATTTAAATAATTAATCTAACCAATGCTTTACCATGCTATCAAAAGATAGGGGGGAGACAAACTCTCTACTGACTATTTGTAAGAACCAATCCAGGAAGAATTCGTCCACTGACTAGATTTTCTTTAAATATAAATGTACCATAGATAACTGACACTTACAACGGTACCTTTCGATATCTGCGTTATGAGCTAATAAAAAGCAACCAGTAGATATGAGAAGTCTCATTAGTGTCCACTAAGCTAGGTAAGCTGCATTCAACCTTCCAAATGAGGTGGTAAAATATAACCTCAAGGTTTGGTCTGCTCTGCTTACTTATTCGTGACCAAGCGAAGCTGCAGGGTTTACCTCTAGTACTTTTTTCAGGTGATGTGCTATAGCGATCAAACTCATGAGTAATACCAGACCACTTGCAAGAATAAATAGTATCGGGTTTACCTGGATCTTGTAGCTAAACCCTTCCAACCAAAAGGACAAAAGGAGCCATGCTGTAGGCAAAGCCACTCCAATTGCAATTAGGGAGGTAGCAACGTAGCTATTTAGCATTGATTTGAGCAGGTTTAAGGCGGATGCCCCTAACACTTTACGGATGCTCATTTCTTTTACTTTTTGTAGAACGTGCAATGAGAACGTAGCAAAGAGCCCCATGCAACATAGAGCAAGGGAGACCACAGAAAAGAAACTAAATAGTTGTACCAATTGATGTTCCTTGGCATACAAGTCGGCTATAAACTGATCAAAGTAGGTGAGCGTAAATGGGATATCAGGGAAAATGTCCACCCAGGTTGACTCAATTTGTTTCACCTCAGATGGTGAAGCCTTAATCAGCAGGTTTTGGGAGTAATCCAGGTCAAATACAAAGACCACCGGCTCGATCAGGTTGTGCAGAGATTTATTGTGGAAATTTTTAACTACACCTATGACTTCTCTCGGTTCGCCTCCCAGCCATACCTCTTTACCCAAAGGATCCTCCCAGTTTAGTGATTGAGCTAAAGACTCGTTGATAAGTACCGCTTGGGTCTGGTCGCTGATTCTGTCTACTTGGAAATTCCGCCCGGCGGAGAAATGGATATCTAGGAGCTCACTGTAGTTTTCATCGATGCGATAAAAGTTGTAGATCTTCTCAGTTTTGTTTCCATCGATCAATACTTGAAATAATTCCTTTCCATTGTCCGATCCCGGCAAGGCACCAGCACCGATCAGCGAGGCATTTCGGACGTTAGCCAAAGCTTGAATTTGCTCTTTGAACAAGCTACGCTTATCCTTCAACGCTTCATTTTCTGGGAAGTCGACAATCAGTACTTGATCCTTCGAGAAACCCAGGTCTTTATTGATCATGAAATCAATTTGCCTATTCATGGTTAATGTAGCCATGAGTAGGATGGAGGCTATGGCCAATTGAAAACCGATTAGTCCTTTTTTGAACACACGAACAGATGCCACTTCCTTAGTGATCAGTCTGCCGGAGAATGAAAGGTAAATGCCTGAATAACTGGTACCAAGTAAACCAAAAAGAAAAGTGGTTAGCAAAATGCCCAAAAGCAACGGCCAATCATCCATCATGTTGATCGCTTGAAATCCGGTGTAGTCAAAGTAAAGTTTACTGAATATCAATACCAGTAAGATGGAAACGATCAAAGCTAGAAAGGTCATTACACCCGATTCCAACACACTCTGAGTAAAGAGCTGCCCGCGAGATACGCCTAAGATCTTCTTTAGTGAAATTTCCTTCGTCCGTTGCGTAGATTGAGTCAAGGATAGGTTGATGTAGTTTAATCCGGCAATGAGCAAGACCAGGAGCCCCGCAATAGTCAGTGCGTTGATGTATGTCATGTTCCCTTTTGGCACATCGTCGATCAAGACATCTGAAAAGTAGAGGTCTGTGAGGGTTTGAGTATTGAACTTTACTTCTATACCCGTTCCCTCTAAGAAGGGAGAGAGGTGCTGCGCAGTTGTTTGTTGCAGCATATCATCGAGATCACTTTGCTTGGTGGTCGGGTCGACAAGTACATAATTGTACTGCTCCAAGTCGAACCAATCTTGTGGTTCGTAACTCGTTTTAGCCCCTTCTGAAGAGGTCAGTGCATTGATATCGAGATGTGAGTTTTTAGGCCAATCTTCAAAAACGCCACTGACATGGTATTGCATTTCATCCACGATAATTTCCTTACCAATGACATCAATGTCATTGAAATATTTTTCGGCCAAAAATCTGGACAGTACAA
>CAYYNA010000007.1:33783-40624 GCA_964472815.1 uncultured Roseivirgaceae bacterium | reverse complement strand
GGCTTTCTTGAAAGAGCCCTCCTCTTTGCTCCTAAATACACTTTTGTCGAATCTGTGAGTGCCAGTATTATCATTTGATAATTTTGTTTAACGAAAGTTGAACAAAATAATGTTCTATTATTTTTGAAAATATTAGATATATATTCTTAAATTCAGAACTTATTATTACTAACCTAATCCTAAGTTTTATGAAAAGAATCTACGTTTTATTATTTATCATCTCGAGCGTGATGGGTTTTTCTCAAACGAAAATCCAGGAAGCCGAATCTGTTCCAGATGAAATTGTTATTCGCTTAAAGCCAAGCTCTCTTAGACAAATCGATGTAAGCTCATCTAGGCAGCCCAACCAACTGGGACTGGCAGCATTTGATGCGGTAAGTAAAGAAGTTAAAGCAACAGAGGTGGACTTTGCACTTCGTCAAGTGTACAGCAATCCTTCTTTGGCTAAGGACTTGAGTTTGGATCGATATTTCATTGTGAAAGTTCCAGAAGGAGCAGACTTGGATGCCGTGATCAAAAAATATCAAGGACTCAGTGAAGTGGAATTAGTGGAGCCGAATTATATCGCTAGAAAGCATGTAACTCCTAATGACCCTCTTTACGGTGAACAATGGGGCCTTAATAACACAGGTAATGCCAAGGAATACAACTCGACAAATCTAGTAGGCACTCCTGGGTCGGATATTAACGTTGAGGCCGCCTGGGACTTACATACAGGAACGTCTAGCGTTACCATTGCCATCATTGATGAAGGAGTAGACTACACTCATCCAGAGTTTGCAGGAAGAATGGTTCCGGGATATGACTTTTACAGCAATGACAGTGACCCTTTTGATGAAGGTGGTCATGGTACCGCATGTGCAGGTATTGCTGCAGCTGCAGGGAACAACGGAATTGGCGTAGCTGGCGTAACCTGGGGAACGCTGATTATGCCGATCAGGGCGTTAGGTCCGCAAGGAGGTTCATTTACTGATATCGCGGATGCAATCACTTTTGCGGTAGACAATGGAGCGGATGTCATTTCAATGAGTTTAGGAGGGGGCTCAACCACCTCTTATCTTGCAAGCGCTGTAAACTATGCTTATGCTAATGATGTCTTAGTTTTCGCTTCTAGAGGAAATGCAAATAATACTGCTGATAACTATCCTTCTTCTTATTCCACAGTAATTTCTGTAGGTGGACTTAGCCCTTGTAACACACGAAAAACACCTACGTCTTGTGATGGAGAATTTTGGTGGGGAGCAAGTTATGGTGGTGGTCAAAATAAGATGGATTTCGTGGCACCTGCCGCGAGAATTACGACCACCGACATTACTGGTTCTGGCGGATACAGCCCCAATGAATACACTGATTCATTCAATGGCACCTCTTCAGCTTGTCCTTATGCAGCTGGAGTAGGAGCATTGATTCGTTCGTTCAATCCTTCTTTATCCGTGGACGAAATCAGAACAATCATGAGACAGACCTCTGTCGATATTGGAGCGTCTGGATATGATGCTGAAACCGGATTTGGAAAACTTGACGCGGCGGCTGCACTAATTGCGGCAGGAGCATCAGCTTGTTCTCTAGGTGCACCAGCTAATTTTTCAGCGTCTGGTGTTGGCGACACAAGTTTTGATCTGTCGTGGAGTGCGGTTTCAGGTGCATCTTCATACACAGTCACTGTAGACGGAAATGAGAGCACAGTTACAGGTTTGTCTTTTTCTGCAACTGGCCTTACTCCTGGAACTTCTTATGCGTGCTCAGTAGTGGCAAACTGCTCGGAGGGCGGAAGCGGAGCAGCATCAAATACCAATGTTACTACAACCGGTACAACTCCAATTTCCTGCAATGGTACCGTCGGGTCGTTTCCATATGCTGAGAGCTTTGAGTCTGGAGATGGATGGACGCAGCTAGGAGGTGATGATGGAAATTGGTACCGAACTTCTGGTTCAACACCTTCATCTGGAACCGGCCCATCCTCCGCAGGAGACGGATCATCTTACTTATTCTTAGAAGCTTCTACGAACGGTAGTCCAGGGCAAATAGGGAACAATGCAACGGCCGTTCTGGAAAGTCCATGTTTTGATCTTGCAGGCGAAAGCTCGGCAACCTTCTCTTTCCAAAATCATATGTATGGAACCGCTGTTGGCTCATTGGTTCTTCAAGCTAGCACCAATGATGCTACCTGGACAGACCTCTGGAGTCAATCAGGAAACCAAGGCAATCAATGGAATGATGTAGAAGTGAGCCTGGATACGTATGCCGGTGGTACAGTGAAACTCAGGTTGGTTGGTACCACAGGAAATGGATGGTCTAGCGATATTGCTGTTGATGGACTAGGACTTTCTGTTAATTCGGGTCCAGCACCAGATACAGAAGCTCCGACAACTCCGACGGGATTGACTGCATCCAATATTCAGGAGACAAGTTTTGATGTTAGCTGGAACGCTTCCTCTGATAATGTGGGCGTAGTTCAATACAATGCCTATTTAGATGGTAGTCTTCTTGGGTCAGTCTCAGGCACCTCCGGCAGTATTACTGGATTGACAGCTGCTACCACCTACCTAGTGGAAGTGGAAGCGCAAGATGCTGCAGGAAATATTTCTGGTAGAGCAAGTATGAATGTGACCACTGCTGCTCCTCCAGGTGGATGCACAGACCAAGCCATAAACTTCAATAATTTTGAAGGAGGTTGGGGTATCTGGAATGACGGAGGATCAGATGCTCGAAGAAGCAGTAGGGATGCGGCTTACTCCAACGGAACTTATAGCATTCGCTTAAGAGACAACACCAGCAGCTCCACTATGACAACCGATAACCTCAACTTATCTTCTTTCGAGGAAGTCACTGTTTCTTTCAGTTACCTGCCTAGAAGCATGGAGAATGGAGAAGATTTCTGGCTGCAAGTTTCAACTAATGGAGGTAGCTCTTACCAGACGGTGGCAACCTGGGCTAGCGGAACGGACTTTGTTAACAATACCCGATACAATGAAACGGTGGTGATCACAGGAGCATTTTCTTCAACTACTAGGCTTAGGTTTAGATGTGATGCTTCCGGAAACTCTGATTACGTCTATATTGATGATGTGGACGTCAGTGGGTGTTCTGTGGGTGCCTCATCCAATTTTGTGGTGAACAACAGCGATCAAATTGAAGACGCAATTGAGGAGTACGATCTTGATGATATTGCAGTTTATCCTAATCCAGTAGCTGATTTTCTGAATATCAATGGTCTTCCAGATGAGGCCACTGTAAGGATTTTGAATCTATCAGGTCAGGTTGTCATGGACAATCTACAGGATGAGGAAATCAATGTAAGTAGCCTTAGAACTGGGCTGTACTTACTGCAGATTAGATCTGAAGGAGAAAGCAGGATCATTAAAATTTCTAAGCAGTAGATTTTTTCTAATCGTTTTGAAAGGGTGCCAATTATTGGTGCCCTTTTTTAGTTTATCTAAATGTAATTTTGCCCCTGTATGGCCTTCTTCAAATTCAGTAAAGAGAAAAAAGAGAGTTTAGATAAGGGACTCGAAAAGTCAAAAGACAATTTCTTCACCAAGCTAAACAAGGCGGTAATTGGCAAGTCTACTGTAGACGATCAAGTCCTTGATGAGCTTGAAGAAGTCCTAATTACTTCTGACGTAGGGGTAGAGACCACAGTGAAAGTCATTGAGCGAATCGAAGAAAGAGTTGCTAGGGACAAGTACCTAAATACCTCCGAGCTCAACCAAATATTGAGAGATGAAATTGCTGGTCTTCTTTCAGAAAACAATACAGTAGACCTGGAAGATTTTGATCTACCTAAAGTAGACGGACCATACGTAATCCTAGTGGTGGGTGTGAATGGAGTTGGTAAGACAACCACCATTGGTAAGCTTTCTTCTCAATTCAAGGCACTGGGGAAAAAGGTAGTTCTTGGTGCTGCAGACACTTTTCGTGCTGCGGCGGTAGATCAATTAATCATGTGGGGTGAGCGAGTTGGGGTTCCGGTAGTCTCGAAGGGGATGAATACCGATCCTGCAGCAGTAGCTTTTGAAGCAGCAAAAAAAGGAAAAGAGGAAAATGCAGATGTGGTGATAATTGATACGGCAGGCAGACTTCACACCAAAGTAAACCTGATGAACGAGCTGACCAAGATCAAGAACGTCATCAAGAAGTTCATCCCAGATGCTCCACATGATGTGATGTTGGTTTTGGACGGTAGTACCGGACAAAATGCATTTACGCAGGCCAAAGAATTTACGAAAGCTACAGATGTTACGTCATTAGCAATCACAAAACTCGACGGGACGGCCAAGGGCGGAGTGGTCATCGGCATATCAGACCAGTTCAAGATTCCTGTGAAGTACATTGGAGTTGGAGAGAAAGTAGAGGATTTGCAGGTTTTCAATAAGGCCGAATTTGTTGATTCATTCTTTAAAAAGTAGCAGCTACAGAATGTTCGCCTCCAACCATTTCTAAATGGTTAATGGCTTCAACCTACTATTACGCCAATAAAATGTCGATTTTTGGAGCGATCTAGCTAAATTTAGCGTGAAATAGCCGTCAGATCGTTTCTGTGCAGTCATCACCTAAGTATCTAGCCATTCTATTTAAGAGCATATTTGTACTCTTATTCCTATTTACTTCCCCGCTTCTTTTTGGTCAAAATGTAAATCAAAACTACAAGAGAGCGCTGAAGCTTTTAGATAATGGTAATTATGTAGAAGCTAGAGACCGCTTCGAGTCCATTTTTGATCAGGTGGATGACAAGAATGAAGTAGCCTCTTATCTCTCGGAATGCTATCTGGCTCTTCATCAGGAAGCGCAGATCAAGTCGCTCATTTATGGTCTCGAAGAGCCCGATGATTATAACCTTTTTGATCTCGCATTAGCATACTACTACGAGGAACAGTTTGATTCTGCAGCGACGGTAGCTCGTCAGATCAATGAAACAGAAGACCTTGCGTCCAAGGATCTGCAAACGAAGATTCAAGGTTCATCAGAATTCTACGCTAATGAAGATGGCATTCTGATCCAGAATTTTGGAGAAGATATCAACTCTGGTAAGCGGGAGTACTGCTCAGTGATGTACAATGATTACAACACCTTATTATTTACCTCCCGAGGTGAGAGTGATGAAAAGGCGGATTTTGACGGAATGGCGTTTGAATCAATTTACTTGACTACAATTGACTCAGTCGGCGATTGGACTCAGCCCGTGTCGGTAAAATCAAATATCGAGAACGAAAAACGGCATGATGCACCGGTTCAAATAATTAACGACGGGAAAACGATGATATCATTTCACGACGGGAAGCTTTATGAATCAAATCTCGAAGAGGGCGTCTGGGAGCGAAGTAGTGAAATAGATCTAAATACAGATCTTGGTGTGGTGACTCACTGCCATATCACTGAAGACCAGCAAGCCATTTTCTTTTCTTCGGACTTTATGAATCCGGGTGGCGATCTAGATTTATATAGTGCCGATAAACTTGAGAATGGCGAATGGTCAGACCCCAAGCCGCTTGTAGAATTGAATACGCCCTACGACGAAGATGCGCCATTCCTAGCTAAGGACGGGATCTTTTATTTTAGTTCTAGAGGGCATGGCTCCATAGGTGGTTACGATGTTTTTCAGACAACTTATGATAGTGTAGGCGGTTCGTGGGCCGATCCCATTAGTCTTGGATATCCAATCAACACGGTGGACGAGGACATTTACTACTCAATGGAAGGTAAGGTTGGGTATATCAGTTCTACAAGAAATGAAGGTCAGGGATCATTGGATATCTATCGAGTGTTTCTTTTCAATAAAGTGAAAGTGACAGGAAAAGTGCTAGATGATGAGGGTAGTCCAATTCCGGACGTGCGAATTGATTTTGATTACGACTCCAGTTTGGTCTATGCTTACACGGACATTAAAGGTGATTATGAGCTCTTCCTCCCGATAAGTACGCAAATGCACGTGACCTTCGTAAAAGACTCACTTAATCTGTACGAGGGAGACTACATTGTAAATGTTACTTTCAAGGATAAGAATAACAATCAATTCAGTTTTTCTATCACTGAAGAGACCGAAGAACCAATTAACGAAGTGAGCTATCAGGTTCCGAAGGGGGTCAAGAAAATTCCGATTGACGTAAAGAATGATTTTAACTACAATCCCATCTTAGCTAAGATTCCAAGAAAGCTTGAACGGCAATGGGTAGATAGTGTGAATAATGCGGCTGAGACGGAAAAAGCCAAAAGAGATATTATTGAGAAGGCAAGAGAAGAGAAGGATGTTGATACAGAGGAAGTTGCCAAAACAGAAAGGGTAGACGAAGTAGTATACTTTAAGGTTAACAGCGAGACAATTGAATCTGACTTTTTGGAACCCTTAACTGGCTTGGCAGAGAACATTAAGAATGCAAAGAACGTGTCCTTATTAGTGAATGGATACACCGATTATACTGGAACTTCGTCATACAATCTGAAACTCTCTTTTAGAAGAGCTAGGGCAGTCTACGATTATCTTGTTTCAAAAGGAGTGGATGGGGATAAATTGAGAATACAGGCTCTGGGCGAAATAGAAGGGACAGAGAACCTATCTTTAAACCGTAAAGTGGAAATTAAATGGCAGATAGATGAATGACACACAGAACAGGCTGATCTTGGTTTCTCTATTTCTTCTCATTGCTATTTCCACTTTTTCTCAGGCCCCGGTACAGGGGCAAGTAGTTTTTGCAAATGGCGATCCAGCGGAGGGCATTGCGGTTTATTTTGAAGGTATTGATCAGCCATCTTTAAGTGATGAAAGTGGACTTTTTCCTATCCCTTCTACAGCAGATCTTGACAAGATATCTATCATCAAAAGAGGTTATGAGCTTGCAGGAAC